>CAKZUT010000093.1 GCA_937922185.1 uncultured Neomegalonema sp. | reverse complement strand
CGATATCGACCCCGCAGTCTCGACGAACCCCTATATCGAATTCACGCTGAAAGTCGCCGAGAGCGGAACGGTCGGGTTCCTCTGGGTCACGGATAATGACGGCGAATTCGAAGCCGAGACGAAGATCACCGTCAAGTAACGGCCCCACGCCGTCCCGACCACCAATATGCGGTCCCCCCTGTTGGGGCCGCACCTGAAGTCCTGCTTATTTGTGTCATTCCCGCGAAAGCGGGAATCTCCCGCCGCCCCGTAAGATTCCCGCTTTTGCGGGAATGACGAGATACACCAAGTCCCCGGAGACCACCGATGATTACGCGGCGAGAATTCATGCAGGCGTCTATGGCGGCGACGGCCCTGACCGGCTTTTCCGGCGGATGGTCGCGTGTGGCGGCGCAGCAGGCGGTGACGCAGGATATGCTGCTGGACATGCCCGCCGTCGGCAATGTCACCCTCGTCCACATCACCGATATCCACGCACAGCTCAAGCCTGTCTGGTTCCGCGAGCCATCGGTCAATATCGGCGTCGGTGCCGCGAAGGGCGAACCGCCCCACATAACCGGAGCCGACTTCCTGCGCGCGTTCGATATCGAGCCGGGCAGCCGCGCGGCCTATGCTCTGACACCGCAGGATTTCACGTCACTGGCCGGAGCATACGGGCGCATGGGCGGCCTCGACCGCATCGCGACGGTCGTGGGCGCGATCCGGTCCGAGCGCCCCGATGCGCTGCTTCTCGACGGGGGCGATACATGGCAGGGCAGCTACACGGCCAATGCCACCAAAGGGCAGGACATGATTACGGTCATGAATGCCCTGAAACCCGACGCGATGACCTCTCACTGGGAATTCACCTATGGCGGCGACTACGTGCGCGAGGTGGTCGAGGGCCTTCCCTTCCCGTTCCTCGGTGCGAATATCTTCGATTCCGAATGGGACGAACCGGCCTTTGAATCGACTCTGATGACTGAGTCCGGCGGCGTGAAGATCGCCGTGATCGGACAGGCATTTCCCTACATGCCCATCGCCAATCCCGGCTATCTGTTCCCCGATCTCAGCTTTGGCATCCGTGAGAAGCGGATGCAGGAGGTGGTGGACGAAGCGCGGGGCGAGGGGGCCGAACTGGTCGTCCTGCTCTCGCATAACGGCTTTGACGTGGACCGGAAGATGGCGGCGCGGGTCACTGGCATCGACGTCATCCTAACCGGCCATACCCATGATGCCCTGCCGGTGCCGGTCAGGGTCGGCGAGACGCTGCTGATCGCTTCCGGTTCCCACGGGAAATTCGTCTCCCGTCTCGATCTGGACGTGCGCGGGGGCAGGGTGCGTGATGCGGGGTATCGCCTGATCCCGGTATTTTCGGATGTGATCGCCCCTGACCCGGATATCGCGGCCCTGATCGACGGGGTGCGCGAACCCTATGCCGACGAACTGGCGCGGGTGGTCGGCAAGACCGAAGACCTGCTCTATCGGCGCGGCAATTTCAACGGAACGTGGGACGATCTCATCTGCGATGCGCTGCTGGAACAGCGCGACGCCGAAATTGCCCTCTCTCCCGGATTTCGCTGGGGGGCGAGTGTGCCGCCCGGACAGGACATCACGGTCGAGGATCTGCACAATGTCACGGCCATGACCTATCCCGAAGCCTATCGCAACACCATGACGGGCGCGTTCCTGAAGGTCGTGCTGGAAGACGTGGCCGACAATATCTTCAATCCCGACCCCTATTATCAGCAGGGCGGCGATATGGTGCGCGTCGGTGGCCTCGGCTATCGCATTGATATCAATGCCGTGCAGGGAGAGCGGATTTCCGACATGACCCTGCTCGCCACCGGAGAGGCCATTGATCCGGCGCGCGACTATGTTGTCGCGGGCTGGGCATCGGTGAACCCGGAGGTCGAAGGCCCGCCGATCTGGGATGTGGTCGAGGCCCATCTCGCCGAAATCGGCACCGTCGCCCCGCGTGAGGGCAACACCATTGATATCGTTCTCTAGTGTCGTTCTCTGTCATTCCCGCGCAGGCGGGAATCACGCTCCACCCGATGAGATGCCCGCTTATGCGAGCATGACACCAACCCTCCGGCACGAAGGAGACCCATATGACCCTTTCCCGCCGCAATCTGCTCGCAGGTGCCGCAGGCAGCGCCGCACTGGCCACGACCGTTGCGCGCGCCGACGATCCGGCGATCACTGAACTGCCGGACTGGAGCGTTTATCTGGGTGACGGTGTGGATGCCGCCCCCTACGGAGTGCCGTCCGAATACGAGGCTGACGCGATCCGGCGTGATGTGCCGTGGCTGACCGCCGATCCGGTGTCGTCGGTGAACTTCACGCCGCTGCACAAGCTGGAGGGCATCATCACGCCCAACGGCCTGTGCTTCGAGCGTCATCATTCCGGTGTGGCGCAGATCGACCCGACAGAGCATCGCCTGATGATAAACGGGCTGGTGGACAAGCCCCTCGTCTTCACGATGGAAGATATCAGGCGGTTCCCGCGCGAGAACAGGATCTATTTCCTCGAATGCGCCGCCAACACGGGCATGGAATGGCGCGGGGCGCAGCTCAATGGATGCCAGTTTACCCATGGCATGGTTCATTGCGTTCAGTATACCGGCGTCCCGCTGCGCTATCTCCTCGAAGAGGCGGGGGTGAGGACCAATGCGAAATGGATCATGCCGGAGGGGGCGGATGCCTCGGCCATGACCCGCTCGATCCCGCTGGAGAAGGCGCTGGACGACTGCATGGTCGCTTTTGCCATGAACGGCGAGGCCCTGCGGCCCGAGCAGGGCTATCCCCTCCGCATCGTCGTTCCCGGCTGGGAGGGCAATATGTGGGTCAAATGGCTGCGCCGGATCGAAGTCGGCGACGAGCCATGGCATCACCGCGAGGAAACCTCGAAATACACCGACCTGCTGGAAAGCGGTAAAGCACGCCGCTTCACCTGGGAGATGGATGTCAAATCAGTCATCACCAATCCCAGCCCGCAGGCCCCGATCACCCATGGCAAGGGCCATACGGTTCTCAGCGGCATCGCATGGTCCGGTCGCGGTACGGTCGAGCGCGTGGATGTCAGCATCGACGGCGGGCGCAACTGGACAACCGCCCGGATCGACGGCCCGAGCCATACGAAGGCGCTGCACCGCTTCTATCATGAATTCGACTGGGACGGTTCGCCGCTTCTTCTCCAGTCCCGCGCCATTGACTCCGAAGGCTGGGTTCAGCCGACCAAGGACGCCCTGCGCGCGATGCGCGGCACGGAGTCGATCTATCACAACAATTCCATCCAGACATGGCACGTCCGCAAGGGCGGGGAGGTCGAGAATGTCGAAGTGGGCTGAACCGGGCGTTGCCGCCCTCGTCATCATCGCGCTGGCCACACCTGCTTTTGCGGAGGGCTACGGTCTGGGTCGTCCGGCCACCGATGCGGAGATCGCGGCATGGGATATCGACATCCGCCCCGACGGTCAGGGTCTGCCCGAGGGACAGGGCACGCCGCTGGAGGGAGAGGAAATCTATGCCGGGCAATGCGCGGTCTGCCATGGTGATTTCGGCGAGGGCGTGGATCGCTGGCCCATCCTCGTCGGCGGCTTCGATACCCTGACCGAGGATCGCCCGGTCAAGACCATCGGTTCCTACTGGCCGTTCGCCTCCACGGTCTGGGATTATGTGCATCGGGCCATGCCCTTCGGCGAGGCGCAGTCGCTGTCCGATGATGAGGTCTATGCGATCGTCGCCTATCTCCTCTACATGAATGATATCATCGAGGATGAGGAGGCCGTCTTGTCCCGCGAGACTTTCGCCGATGTCGAGATGCCCAATGCGGACGGCTTCATCCCCGATGATCGCCCGGACATGGCGACCCTGCAACAGGGTGAGCCGTGCATGAGGGATTGTACCGACGCCCCCCTGAAGGTCATCATGCGCGCCCGCGTTCTCGATGTGACGCCGGAAGGCGAATAGCACGGGTGCGATCAGGAAAACCGCCGTCCGGCGCATGGGCTGTGCGGGCTGTTTCGGGGGACGGCGGGGCTGTCATAAAAAAAAGTGCCGATAGCGAAAAAAATTTGAAATCGAGTGGAACCATTCCGCTTTTCCGATGTTCTTCATGTGTAATTGATCAAGAGAGGCGCGCACGCGGCACTTGCGGTCATTACGCCACCTGAACTCCCCCTCTGCCCGGACGGCTTGCCGTCCGGGAATTTTTTTGTCTGAAACCCATTGATTTCAATTCGATCAGGCTCATCCGCAACATTATTTGCGGACATCGCACGAGATATCGCGCCGGTTGGTACGGGAATTGTATTAACCACACCGTTGCCGACGGAAGCGGATACACCGGATCATGCATCCTTTACCTGAAACTCTGGCATTCAAGGTTTCATGCACCTTACCGTTCCTGAGATTCATGGATGCAGATCCGGTGTACCGCAGACCCGTCCGACAAAACGTATCGCAAAATGCGACCGATGGTGAACGGGCCGACAGAATGATCCTGCGGCCCGCTTCGACATGATCCGTTTTCCCGAAAGGAACGCCCCCATGACCCGATTCCCACGCCTGCCCCTCGGTCTTGTCGCCGTTGCCACGGTTCTCGCAGGCTGTTCGACTGCGCCGACATTCACGGTGCCCAATCCGATGGCCCCCATCAACGCCAGACTGCTCTCCATCGGCAATGCCATTACCGCACCGGCTGCACCGGCCTATACGAGCGCGGTACCGTCCTATTCCACCACGTCCACGCTACAGCCCGCGTCGGTGTCGCTGCCGACCTATGCCGCGCCCGCCTATGCCACGCCGAGCTATTCGGCGTCCGGTTTCGGCGGCAATGTCGGCAACAGCGTATCCTATGGAGCGCCCGCCCTGTCGGTTCCCGGTTACAGTGCGCCGCAGGTTGCCGCCCCATCCTATACGGTGCCGTCCTTCGGTGCGCCCTCGTATTCGGGGCCGACCTTCGGTGCGGTCGATGCTGGCAGCACGGCGATACAGAGCGTGTCCCCGTCGGCGCTCGGATCATATTCCGCACCGACCGCAACCGCATCGGGCTTCGGCGTTCCGGCCATAGAGACGGCGGGTTACAGCGTGACGGCCCCGTCCTTCTCCGCTCCGTCTTTCCCGGCACCGGGTATCGCGGCACCTTCCTACGGCGCGTCGAATCTTACGACCTCTCCCGTGACCTATTCGTCGGGTTCGGCGACGGTCAACGGCGTCAGCTACTACTGATCCGGCGACAGGGGCGTCCGGCAGGACCGGACGCCCCGAAGCAATCGCCGGTCACTCGAATTCCATCGCCTCGAAGACCCGCCCGGCATTGCGTGTCGCCAGTTCCTCGAACGTGTCCAGATGGGCATAGGGCGACTGATCGACGTAATAGGCCTCGGCAAGCCCGTCGCCCGCGTCGATGATCTCCTGAATCTTCCCGCGCAGATAGACCAGATAATCATGGGTGTAGCGGCGTACCTGCGCCATGTTCGTCGGATGCCCGTGGCCGGGAATGACATAGAGCGCGCCCAGCGCCTCGAACTTGTCCGTCCATGTCTCCAGCCAGCCAGCGGTATCGGTATCGTCAAAGATCGGCGGCATTCTCTCGTGGAAGGCCATATCGCCCGCGATGACCAGCTTTTCATCGGGCAGCCAGACCGAGATATCCCCCGGTGAGTGGGCGGGGCCGAGATAGAGCGCCTCGATCCTGAATCGTCCGAGCGAGATATCCTTGCCGTCCGTGAAAGTTTCCGTGGGGGCGATGACTTCCGTGCCCTTGGCCCGTTCCTTCAGCACGGTCCTGTGGCGATCCAGACTGCCATAGCCATGCTCGTCGAAGGCTTCCGCCGCGTCCTCATGGGCGAGGATCGGCACATCCTGCTCCGCCCAGTATGAATTGCCCAGTGCGGCATGGCCCTGCCCGTTCTCGTTCAGGACGAGGACGACCGGTTCATCGGTGATACGGCGGATTTCGTCATGCAGTGCCTCGGCCAGTAGATAGGACGCCCCGCCATTCACGACGATCACGCCTTCGCCGGTGACGATGAAGCTCAGATTGTTGTTATGGCCCGCATTGTCATAGGTGGGCGGTGCGGTCGCGCCGATGGCACTCCAGACATGCGGAATAACCTCGACAGGCTTCTGGTAGAGCAGTGAGCCGGGATACTGATCGGGGATCGACTGGTCCGCGACGGCGGGTCCACCGAGCAGGGTAGCCGCCGTCAACGCCATGAGAGTGGTCCGCATCGCCTGATCCTCCGGTCATATTCAGAAAGTTAAATATAAACCGGACCGGGGGGATGCCCGCAAGCCGCTATTTCGTGCCGAACAGCCGGTCGCCCGCATCGCCCAGACCCGGCACGATATAGCCCTTCTCGTTCAGTTTTTCGTCCATCGCGGCGGTGAAGACCGGCACATCGGGATGGGCGGCATGGAAGGTCTCGTACCCTTCCGGTGCGGCGACAAGCGCGAGGAAGCGTACATCCGTCGCGCCCGCCTTCTTGACCTCGGCCACCGCCGCCGCCGCCGAGCCGCCCGTTGCCAGCATCGGATCGACCACTACGGTCGTGCGTTCGGCCATGTTCTCGGGCAATTTGCCGTAATAGCTGACCGGTTGCAGGGTTTTGGGATCGCGATAGAGGCCGATATGCCCCACCCGCGCCACCGGCACCAGATCGAGCAAGCCCTGCAACAGACCGTCACCCGCGCGCAGGACCGAGACGAAACACACTTTCTTGCCCTGAATCTGCCGCGCCTGCATCGGGGCGACGGGTGTTTCTATCGCGACCGTCTCCATTTTCAGATCACGCAGCAGTTCATAGGCCAGCAGCATCGAAATCTCGCGCAGGAGACGGCGGAAGCTGGCCGTCGATGCCGCCCTGTCGCGCATCAGGGTCAGCTTATGCTCGATAAGGGGGTGCTGAACGACGGTGAGATTGGACATGAAACGCTCCCGCAGGAATCAAGGAGGGCGCAAGCTCTGGCCCTTTGTCGTCATTCCCGCGCAGGCGGGAATCCCGATGATATGGGGGTCATGCCCGCTTTCACGGGCATGACGAAAGGGTTTATTTCAGTGCTTCGTCCGTAATCATCGCGGTCCATGCGCCTTCGGGCGCCCTGGTGATGACCGGATCGGAGTCGGCGGACATCAGCGAAATGACCGTGCGGGCGTAATCTTTGAAATCAAGCGCGCCGTTCGATCCGGCAGTCAGCTTGGCGATCTCGCCCATCATACGCTTCTGGTGCTTTTCGGTCTGGGCACCGGATGCATCGTTGTCGAGTACGATCTCTGCGGCCTCGTCGGGGTTTTCCTCGGCGTATTTCCAGCCCTTCATGCTGGCGCGGACAAAGCGGACCATCCTGTCGCGGAACGCCTCGTCTTCGAGGTTCTCTTCCAGCACGTAGATACCGTCTTCCAGTGTCGAGACGCCTTCGTCCTCGTATTTGAACACGACCAGATTATCCTCGGACAGCCCCGCGTCGATGACCTGCCAGTATTCGTTATAGGTCATGGTCGAGACGCAATCGGCCTGTTTCTGCAACAGCGGATCGACGTTGAAGCCCTGTTTCAGCACCGTCACGCCGTCATCGCCCCCGTCGGTCGGGATGCCGAGCTGGCCCATCCAGTTCAGGAACGGGTATTCATTGCCGAAGAACCAGACACCGAGCGTCTTGCCCCGGAAATCCTCCGGCGAGGTAATGCCGGTTTCCTTGCGGCAGGTCAGCATCATGCCCGAGGATTTGAAAGGCTGGGCGATATTGACGAGGGGTACACCCTTCTCGCGGCTGGCCAGTGCGGAGGGCATCCAGTCGAGGACCACATCGGCACCGCCGCCCGCGATCACCTGCGCGGGGGCGATATCCGGGCCACCGGGCTTGATCTCCACGTCGAGATCCTCGTCCTCGTAGAAGCCTTTGTCGGCGGCGACATAATAGCCCGCGAACTGCGCCTGCGTGACCCATTTCAGTTGCAGCGTCACCTTATCGGCGGCCTGTGCGGCAAAGCCGGTCGCGGCAAGCGCGGCGGCAAGGGCGATGGTTCCGAGTTTCATGGTGGTCTCCCCGATCAAGTTACCGGATCATTGAACACCGAACGCGCAAGCCTCGCCACGGTTTTTTGACCCGTCCGCTCCGCTCAGGCCGAAACCGGGCAGATCACGTAATGCTTCCGCACATACTGCGCGACATGCCAGACGGGTTGCAGGCCGTTATCCATCACGAAGGAGTCGCCTGCCTTCACGGTGAAGCTCTCGCCGCCCGGAATCTCGATGGTCGCCTCACCCTCGACGATGTGACAGAATTCGATCTGGTCGTTCATCGGCCCGCGAAAGACCCCGGCCTTGCAGTCCCACATGCCCGATTTGAACCCTTCGTTCGCGCTGACGAAATGGCTCCAGACCTGTTGATCGGGTGAGCCGTCGATGATGTCTTCGGCGGCGACGTCCCGCTGGACGGCTTCGGTCTTCTGGTCGGCGAATTTGATGAAGCGCATGGTATCTATCCTGTTTTGGACGTGGCTCAGGCACGCATTGACGGATGCCAGAATGTCACCGCCCGCTCGATGAGGCTCACGATCCCGTAGAACACGGACCCGGCCAGTGCCGCAACGGCGATTTCCGCCCAGACCATATCGATATTCATGCGGCCCACCTCGGTCGAGATGCGAAAGCCCATGCCGACCGTGGGGGTGCCGAAGAATTCCGCCACGATGGCCCCGATCAGCGCGAGGGTGGAGCATATCTTGAGGCCGTTGAAGATGAACGGCATCGCGGCGGGCAGGCGCAGCTTGGTCAGCCCCTGCCAGTAGCTGCCCGCATAGGTGTGCATCAGGTCGCGCTGCATTACCTCGCTGGCGCGCAGGCCCTCGACGGTGTTCACTAGCATCGGAAAGAAGCACATCACCACGACCACCGCCGCCTTGGAATGCCAGTCGAAGCCGAACCACATCACCATGATCGGGGCGATGCCGATGATGGGCAGGGCGGCGACGAAATTGCCGACCGGCACCAGCCCCTTTTGCAGGAAGGGCGAGCGGTCGATGGCGAGTGCCGTCAGAAAGGCGGCTCCGCAGCCCATGATGTAGCCCGCCAGTGCCGATTTCAGAAAGGTCTGCACGAAATCGGCCCGCAGGATATCGAGCGAGGTGGTCAGCTTTGCCCAGATCATCGAGGGAGGCGGCAACAGGATGGGCGGGATATCCGCCCCCCGCGCGATGCCTTCCCACAGGACCAGAAGCGTAATGCCGAACAGCGCAGGCACGAAGAACCGCACGAGCCGCGAAGCCGGGTAACGATTGGACAGCCATACGTTCAGCGCCCATGCCGCGAGCCAGAAGACGATCACGCCGATGATGAGAAACCAGTTCATGCTCTTGCTGCCCCGCACTTGATGCGGGGCCTCCTGTTCTTTTCGCCGGAGCAGCGGGCTATAGCGTTCATCGCGCAAACCCCATGCGCCGCTCCACGATCCGCCCCGCCAGCCCGACGATCGCCACCAGCGACGCGGCGAGGATGGCGGCGGCGATCAGCGCGCTCCAGATCTGGATCGTCTGGCCGTAATAGCTGCCCGCCAGAAGCCGCGCGCCGAGGCCCGCAACGGCCCCCGTGGGCAACTCTCCGACGATGGCCCCGACGAGGCTGGCCGCCACCGCGACCTTCATCGACGCGAAGAGATAGGGCATGGAGGCGGGCAGGCGCAGCTTCCAGAACGACTGCGATCCGCTGGCGTTATACGTCCGCATCAGATCGGTTTGCAGCGCATCGGGCGAGCGCAACCCCTTCACCATGCCGACGACGATGGGGAAGAAGGCCAGATAGGTCGAAAT
>CAKZUT010000092.1 GCA_937922185.1 uncultured Neomegalonema sp. | reverse complement strand
GCAGCGCACATCTCGTTTTTACTCCCGCACGATCAGGGATCAACGTCTCGCGAAAAATCGCAGAAGGAGATGAGCGTGACCGTTTGCGCGCTTCGGTTGAGGCGTTCGCGGATCGGGGCGGATTTGTTATCCGTACCGATGCGCTCGGCCTGCCGCAGGATGCGCTGGGTGCGGAAGCCGCTGCGCTCGTGGCGCGCTATGATGCGCTCGCCGCCGATCCTGCGCCGGGCCTGCGGGCGGCTGCCCCCCATGCGGTGGCGCGCCTTCTGGGGAGGACGGGGCCGGTGGATACGGTCATCGCGGATGAAGGTTCTGTCGAGATTCTGCCCGCAGAACCGCTGCCCCGCCGCGATCCCGCGCCCTTTGAGGCGCTGGATATCGATGCGGCGCTTGAGGCGCTGCTGTCCGCGCGCCATGATCTGGGCGAGGGCTGGCTGTCCATCGATCCGACCCCGGCCCTGATCGCCATCGACGTGAACACGGCAGGCGCGGCGGGCGGTAATGCCCGTCTGCGGGTCAATCTCGACGCGGCCCGCGCCATTCCGCGCCTGCTGTCGCTCAAAAAACTCGGCGGTCTCGTCATGGTGGATTTCGCGGGCGGCCCGAAAGGCGACGAACGCACCCGCATCGCCGATACCTTTCACCGCGCCGCATCGCGCTATCTGGAAGGGGCCAGACTGGCCGGATGGGGACCGGCGGGCCTGCTGGAGGTCGTCTGCCCCCGCCCCGGTCGCCCGCTCTCGTCGGAGGACTTGTCATGACCCGCAGGAAACACTGCCCGATCTGCAAGCGCGAAACGGTGCATGAGTACCGCCCCTTCTGTTCGCGCCGCTGCGCCGACCGGGATCTGGGCAACTGGGCATCGGGTGCCTATGCCATCCCCACCGATGAACGCATCGCGGAGCCGCAGGATCGCGAGGATTGAGCCATTCTTTTCGGCTGGACAAGCGTACTCCGCTCGGTTACCAAGCCCGTCGTTGCCCGGGTAGCTCAGTTGGTAGAGCAGCGGATTGAAAATTCGCGTGTCGGTGGTTCGAGTCCGCCTCCGGGCACCACACGCTTTTCGCAAAGCGAAACGCGGTATTCCTTCAGAAGTCTCGCAAGCGACAATCGTTTCGTAGAAACGATGAGAGCTTTCCGCGTTCGAGGTTCCTCTTTCAGAGCGCACCATTATTCTCGATTATATTCTTGTTCTTAAAAGTATAATCGTGGTGATCGGTTTTCTTGTGCTCTCGTCCGGGCGGATATGTGTCCAGGAAAGCGGGCCTGAGCGATTGCCCTTCAGACATACCCTGCCGGGGACATGGGCACTGGCCCGACCGATGACAGCGCCGTCATGGTGTGGAGACATCGACCACAAAGACTCCATCGCTGTCCGAGCGGTAGGTGCCATTGGTTCCCGCTCTGGAAAAATCGAGATCGAGCAGGAAGTCGATCTCCGTCCAGGTGTCAAGGCGCACGCGACTCTGGGGGATGGTGAAGCGGTTCGCGAAAGATCCGGTCGTATCGCTCATGCGCCCGCTGGCTCGCAGCACGGCAATCCGTGAGGTGCCGTCGGTGCCACGCAGCACGGGGTCCGGCCCGAGCCGGATATCGACCACGAAACCCTCCCCTCGGCTCAATCCGCGCACCGCACAGGGGCGTTCCAGCGGTAATGGCAGGACGGGTGTGCGCCGCGCGGTTTCCGATACATTGCCGAGATCGGCGACCATCACGCCACGGCTCGGCAGGGCGCGGACCCGGCTGCGTTGCCGCACGGGTTGCTCCAGTGCCTGAAGGATTTGCCCGGCCCCGAGGTCGAGCGAGATACTGTCATCACAGCGCAGCACGACCACCGGCTCGATATCGATTTCAACGATGCGCGTTTGCCCGGCCCCGGCAGGAAAGGCCAGGCAGGCCATGACCGACGCAATGGCGATGCGATGACAGCCTGTCATTGATCGTTCTCCTTCGGTAGGGCAGTCGCGGGCGTAAGCGCGAGATCGACGCCGAACAGATATTCCCGCTCGATTACGAAGCGCCGGGTGCCCTCCAGCCAGTCCGTTGCGGCGGACAATCCGTAGGTGCCGGGCGCGAGACCATCGACCCGGAACAGGCCGAATTGACTGGTCAGGGCCTTGGCCACCGTCTCACCGGCCCCGTTCCGCACCGTCACAGGCGTATCGGCGAGCGGGGCACCGTCCGGCCCGGTGATGCGGCCTCCGGCACCCAGGGACAGCGTGAGTGGGAAATCAACGGTCGTCACGGCACCGGGCGCGATGCGGACGCGCCTGCTCTCCTGCTGACTGGCGAGTTCGATGGGCAGGCGATCCGCCTCGATATCCACGTCATAAGCGCCCTCGGGCAGGTCAGCGAGCCAGAAACTACCATCCGGCTCGATCCGTCCACGGGGCTTGCCCGCCACGAGAATGCGCGCTGATTCCGTTGCCTCGGGGGATAGTTCGATCCCTTCGGGGGTGTTCAGCCGTCCCGCCAGCCTTCCCTTGCGGGGATCGACGCCGAACCGGTTGGCCGCCACCAGACCGTCATTGCGGAAACCCAGATCGAAGGACAGCCCCAGCGAGATCGTCGTTTCGCCGCGTTCGTCGTCGAAGGCTCCCCGGCTGGCCTCGGCATAAGCCCGAACTCCAGGCGCAACGGTGGCGTCGATCCCGACGGAACCGGCGAAACGCTCATCACGAACCCCGGCGCGCAGACGCCAGCGCAGTGGCCAGTCCCCGACCGAGAAACCGGAAAGCCCTGCAAACACACCGACAGTGTCATCGCTGTCATACCGCTCGAAATCCAGCGTGAACACGAACGGTCCCGCCTCCTCGATATCGAAGGTTCGCCGGAAGCGCAGGGAGCTGTCATATTCGTGGAAGAACCGGATATCGGTGTCCGTGTCCAGCGACGCTCTGGCTTCAAACTGGTAATCTCCGAACCTGTTCGGGCGCGCCGATAGATACATATCCTCTACAGGTCGCCAGACAGCGAGGGGCAGAACGAAGGTCGCGTCATCGGAATCCCGTGCCAGCAACCCGAAACGCAGGTGTTGCGTGTGCCGGTATATCAGTTCCGCGAAATGATCGTTCTCGCGGCTGTCCCCGTCGTTGCCGTCCTCTGCGACGGATGACCGGGCACGGGCGCGCAGGGTCCAGTTCCGGTATTCGCCGAAATATCGGCCCTCATAGCCGATATTGCCGTCCTCATCCGATGCCACGGCCCCGTAGAGAGTGCCATATTGCTCCAGTTGCAGTCCTGCGCCGATTGTGGCTTCCAGGCGGTCATTGCCCTCCGCGATGGCGGCGGCTTCCAGTGTCACCATATCTGTCGGGGCATATCGGCCCCACAGGAACCCGGTGGCGTCGTGGCTGTGATCGGTGTCGAAGGCATTGCCCTCGACGCCGATACCGGCCATGGCATTGATGCTGCCTTCCGGTGCGATCAGGGCATTTGCGGTCAGAACCTGTGTTTCCCGCCCGACAAGCGCACCTGTGACGGGATCGAAGACGCGGATTTCGATATCGTTGCGGCCCGCACCGATGATCCGGCTTTCGATTTCATAGGCGCCGGTTACATCGACCAGCCCCACTTCGGTGAGCCGGTCGTCGATCAGCAATTCGACACGCCCGCCCGGTGGTCCCTCGCCGAAAAAGCGCCTTGCACCGCCGTGATACCGATCAAGCAATCCGCCGGACAGGCCATGGAAGTTGTAGAAATCACGCGGTCTGTTGGACCATGCGAGCTGTGCGCCCGTATAATCGGCCCCGCCGACGAGGGGGTGGAGCGCCACACGCTGGCGGCCCAGTTGCGTCCAGAGCGTCGGGCTGAGCTTCTTGAGCCATGCGTATTCCGCCAGCTCTCCTGACTCGCGAAAGTCGCTGTTGAAACCAAGACGCCAGACGCCGCCCACGGCATTGCCGTAGAGATCGAGCACCCCGCGCGTGCTGTCCTCCTGCCCGTCGAGGCCGATTCTCTGGAAGATATCTCCATGAATGCTCGATATGGCCAGCGCCGGGGGTTCGGCATCGAACGGTCCCTGGGGCGTCTCCGGGGCGTCACCCTCGTCGATGGGCGCGCCTTCCGCCCAGGGCGGGACGACCATCAGCCCGTAGCGTTCCTCGTCGAACTGAATATCCATGCCCAGCAGGTCGGCAATCGCCTCCTCGCTCACGAATTGCTCGCCGCCTTCGGTGTGGATAGCCTGTGGCGGCACCGTCGTGGTGCCGAGGGGCGTTCGCAGCTCGATCCCGTCGGGCAATGAGATTGCCCTGACACCGATCATCCCGAAGATCATATCGGCGGGCAGATAGTAGCGACCGTCTATCGACACTGCATCGAGCGCGGTCTTCTCCTGCCCATGCACGAAGATGCCGATGATCTCGGTTTTTGATCGTGCCCCGTCGGCGAAGCCCTCTCCGCCGCCGAGGCACAGAAAGGCAGCCAGCAGGATCGCCTTGCGCCCCTTACCTCGGCACAACATCGACATTCACTTCCAGGCTGAACTGTCCGGCGCGTCCGATATCGGAGGCGAGACCGTGGAGGTCGAATCCTCCGGCGATGATGTGATATTGCCCGCCGCTGCACAGCACCTCCGGGGGGCGGGGGATGAGGGAGACAGGGATGCTCTGGGTTTCGTCATCCTGATGGCGCAGCGTGCCCCTCGCGCCGTTCCCGTCGTCGAGTGTATAGCGGATATCCAGATCGCGCGGGGACACCGAGCGGCGCGTCTTGTAGCGCCAGAATTCCGGTACGCTGCGCCGTATGGGCAGGGGCAGTGACCGTTCGCCCCGCTCGCCGAGTAGCGTGAGGGCCTCGCGCGCGGTCAGCCGGTCGAGGCGCAGGGCCTCCGATGTCACTACGATGCCTTCGGAGGCCGTCCGCAACTGCGTCTCGCAGGTTTCGGCAGCCGCCGACACGCATGACAGTACGACAAGCAGTGCGGCGAGGAGGGGGGGGCAGGGCATCCGGGCGCTCATGGCAATATAAAGCTCCTCGCGACCGGGGTATCGCCGAGCGTGCCGAACAGGAAGAGCCGTTTCGGCCCCGGAACTGCGGCCAGATCGACGGGTTGCCGAACCCGGCGGCGGTTCTGGGGCAGGACGGGGGTTTCGATCAGCAGGCCGGACAGGGATGCTCCCTCCACGCGCAGCGGTTCCCGGCCCGTCCGGCGCTCCAGTGCCTGCTGGGTGGCGCTCTGAGCGAGGTCATCGCCGGGATAGGTGCCCTCGGACCAGACTGCATAGCCTCCCCGAAAGCGGGCATGGGCGTTGCCGATGGTTTCGATGTCGAGCAGGACGGAGCGGGCTTCGGGCGTCACATCATGCAAAATCGCAGATCGGTCGTAGGGGCCGACCTGGGCATAGACGACAACGCCGATCCGAAAGCGTACCCGCGCCCCGCCGCGCACCACCCGCGAATCCCCTTCATTCAGGAAGATCACGGCCCGGTGTTCTCCCGGCTCGGGGCGTACCTGCGGGCGAATGGCGAAACGCAGGGTCCGGCGGCTGTCGGGCGGCAGGTTCAGCGTCAGGGGGTTGATGACGATCCACTGGTCCAGCGATTGTTCGGTGGGTGGTACGACCCGGACCTTGTTGGCCTCGTCGAGGTCGAAATTCTCGATCTCGACATTGACGGTCACCTCCCGGTCGGAGGTGTTCAGGATTTCGATGGCATGGGTCTGACGTCCCTCATTCACATCGATTTCGAAGCGGGACGGAGAGACGGCGATCTCGAAGGCCCGCGCGGGCAACGCGGCAAAAATGCTGCTCAGTGCAAGGAGTAACAGGATGTGACGCATGTGAACCATTTCGCTGGACCGACCCGTTCGTGGTGAAAACGCAATATCGTTAATGCGGAATGGATTAATTATTCGTTGCACAACCTGTTCGTGCAGAAGACATGAAAAAAGGGCGCGCCCTGCGGCACGCCCTTCGCGGAATACACTGTCAGAAGCTGTCAGTTCGCGACGGCCGTGACGGTGAAGGTGCCGTCGGTGGCGCTGGAGTAATCGCCGGATTCGAGCGCATCCGCGAAATCCAGTGCGAGTTGCACGTCGATAAAACGTACATTGCCAAAGCCCAGATCGGCGGCGGGAACCGTGTAGCTTCCGGCGAAGGCTGTGGCCCCGGCGGGTGCGGAACCGGCATCGCCGACTTCGGCACCCGTGACCTCGATGGAGGAATTACCCGAAGCGGTTTCGAGCGTGGTCTCGTCCGTGGCGATCGACACATCCACATCCGAGCCGATGGCGCGGAAAGCGCAGGCCCCGTTGAGACGGAGATCGGCGGTCGTACCGATGCCCGCGCTCTCGACATTGAGCGTGACGGGGTTCGCGGTCAGCAGATCGGGGGTGCCCGTCGCGGAAACCGCAGCCGGATTGTTCGTGAACAGCGCGTCGTTGCCGGTGGTCCCGTTGGCACCCACGGCGGTCAGGAAGTTGGTGGCATCGACATTCACATCGATGAAGTCAAAGCAATAGAGCACGATGATGCTCGGGAGGTTGATATCAACATCGGTCTGAAGCTGGGCAGCCTGCACCTTCGGTGCATTGAGCGATGCCAGTGCAATCGATGCGGCAACAAGGGCGCGAGGCAGGGTCATGTAAACATCCGTGAACAAGTTTCCAATTATGTCCAATTGTAAATGTGGGGAGTAAAAATATACTTAATACAGTTAGTTAGAATTAATTCACGAGACCTGACATTGACGTGTTCGAGTGGGCGTCGGCGTAATTGTTCCTTTGAAACATGGCACGGATTTCGCTGTTCGGTACGCGGGTTCGTGTCAGGGAGTTACAGTTGTCATGTGGATACGTATTTGTGTTTTCGTTGCCGTCGGTGTCGCCGTGTCGGGCGTTGGGCCAGGACAGGCAGCGGAGGGAAAGACCGGCCTCACCATCCGCCTGGAACGCCCCAAGGCGGCTCCGCAGGCCGTCAGCGGATCGGAAAGATCGCGCTGCGAGGCGTTACGAAGTCGGTTGCGGCGACCCTGTGACTGCACCGATCCAACACAGTCACCGCTCATAATCGATACCCGCAAGGCGTCTCAGAAGTCTGTGACACGCCCGTAAACGGCATCACGCAAAGATGAAGTCGGTCGAGTCGAACAGCGCGATATCGCGATTCGCGAACAGCACGATATCGCCGCCGAACATCGCGACCACGTCGTCCCCGACCTGCGCCATCAGGATATCCGCGAAGGAGTTCACGGCGGAATGCTCGCTGACATCCAGCAGATCGACGCCATCCTGAAAGCGCTCGATCCGGTCGGAGCCGCTTTCATCGGCAAAGACGAAGATATCGACACCCGCCGTGCCATAGAGCACGTCGTCGCCGCCGCCGCCCGCAATCTCGGCAACACCGTCGGGGCGGGAGAGAACATCGTTCAGCTCCGTCGCATGGATGCGCTCCACATCGACATAGGTATCGCCCTCGGCATCATTCGTATTCCCGGCAGTCGCGGAAAAAAGCAGCCCGGCCTCAAAGAGACCATAGCCGATATTCTCCGTCGTATGGTTGGTTTCGCTGTCAGCCGAGCTTTCCTCATCGACGAAGATCGTCGCATTGCCCTCGCTCTGGCTGCGTATCCTCACATTTGCGGTATCGCCGCCATCGGTCGTGTCCATCTGGGCCAGCAGCACGGGCGTCGTGTCGAAATCGGCATGGTCGATATCGAAATCCAGATGCGTGACGAAATCGCCTGTCCGTCCGGTGATGAGGGAGTCGGCCACCGACCCGCCGCTGCCGATAGCAACCCAATCGACATCTTCCGCCGCCCGCACTCTGGTGGCGGGTCCGGGATTTGACTGCTCTTCCTGCAAGCGCAGGGTAAAGCCGTTGCCATCGCGGGCCACCAGGCGGGTTGCCGCCGTCACGTCATCATTATCGCTGTTGAGTTCCGTGAAGACGGTCGGCGCGGAGGCAAAAGCACTGCCGAAAGTCTCGGTCCTGTCGCCGGTATTGGCTGCCACGTCTCCCGCCGAGATCTGCCGACCGTCCGCCAGCTCGAAATCGCCTCTCTCAAGGGCCATCCAGCCGACGCTTTCCAGAGCGTGGATGCCGTCCTGATGTTCCCATTCCATGATCTGGAATTCAAACCCGGTATCCGTGATGTTCCGCACGCGGGTCAGGGCTTCCTCGCCGTCCGAGTTCGTCACCGGTCCCATCACGACAATCGCGTCGGTCAGGGCTTCCGAAAAGCTGATACTGTGCCACTGTGCATCGGATGTCTGGGCGACGGAGGCCGTGCCCGCCTCGCCGATGGTGGACAGCGCATCCGCCGTGCCGAGGGTGCGACCGGAAATCGTGCCCGCATCGAGCGCCGTATATCCGACCACCTCGGTCGTATGGCCATCAACATCGACCGATTCGTCTTCCTCGATGAAGAATGTCGCACTGCCGGTTCCGAGCGCATCCAGACGTACCGTGCCCACCTCGCCTCCGTCGAAGGACTGCATATCGGCGAGGAAGACCGGAGCTGCGGCGAAATTGCTGCCGAAGCCCTGCGTGAAGTTTGCATCGGTCACGGAATTGGGCGTCTCTCCGGTCAGGAAACCGGCGGCGACAGACCCGCCATCCTCGACCGCGATCCAGCCCACGGTTTCGTCCACGCGCCGATTGCCGGCCTCTTCCTCGTCCAGCGACACCTGGAAGGAATCGTTGTCGGTCCTGCGCTGGCGCGTCACGACCGCCGAGGTTTCGTTCTGGGTGGCGACCTGCGAGAACACGACGGGTGCGCTCCCGAAATCGGTGCCGAAATCGACCGTGCCGAAAGAGCCGTCAACGTCCGTTTCAGAACCGGCGGCCACCACGAGGCCGCTCTCCAGCGTATGCGTTCCGGCTTCCACCGCGATCCAGTGCAGCGTTTCCGCCGCATGAACGCCGTCCTGAAACTCCCATTCCTCAAGCCGGACTTCAAAACCGTCATCGGTGACATTGCGGATGCGGGCAGTGACGGGCGAATCGTCATCGGTGCCGATCCCACCGATCACGACCGAGGCATCGGTCAGGGTTTCCGTGAAGCTGATGCTGACCCAGCCGGTGCCGACGCTCGCAGTCCCCACTTCACCGATGGCGTCACCGGCGATCCTGACGGATTCAGTCGCGTCGGAATAGCTGGCAATATCGAAATCATCGCCCCCGTCGAGCAGATCGCCGTCCGCACCGCCGAACAGCACATCGTCGCCGACGCCGCCGAACAGCTCATCGGCATCGGCTCCACCGAACAGGATATCCGTCTCGCTGCCGCCGGAAACGATATCGAGGCCCGCATCGCCGAAACCGAAATCGACGCCGCCGCCGAGAAGGATGGTGTCATCCCCCGTTCCGCCGAATACCTGATCGGGTCCGAGTCCGGCATCGATCCTGTCGAGTCCGGCATCGCCGAGAATGAAATCGCCGCCGAGGCCCCCCAGGATCACGTCATTGCCGAGACCGCCCGAAATCGCATCGGCATTGTCGCCGCCGTCGATTTCGTCGTCGCCCGCCCCGCCCGAGAGCGTGTCGTCTTCCGCCGCGCCGGTGATCGTATCATTCCCACCGAGACCGCCGAAGATGTCGATACCCGGTGTTCCGAAAAGCATATCGCCGAAGGGCGAACCGCCTGTTCCGAGTGGAAACGCATCGAGACTCGCTGAGATATCAAGATCGAGGTCGAAGGAGATCATTCCGAGACTGGCGGAGATTGACTGGGCCACGGCGCTGTCCTGACGATTTGGATGGGAACTCCAAGTATCGCTCCGTGGCCTTAAAATACGGTTTGCCGCGATGGTTAATATCGATCAGCGCGGGAACTGTGGCTGTTTACAGGGAACGGAAGAAGGCGCGCGAACGGATCGCCGGTCACGCAGGGGCAGCAGGGGTATGGGGATGGGACAGCCGCCCCGAACGATGACAGGACGCCGGGATATCTGTCTCTTATGTCCCCGGCACCACCACGATATTGCCGGTGTGCCGTTTGGCGATAAAGGCGGTCTGAGCCTCGTGGAGACGGTCGAGCGGATATGTCGCGGCCAGCACGGGTCTGATGTCGCCGTTCTCGATATAGCGGATGACGTCGCGCATCACCTCGGGCGCGATCACGGTCGATCCCGTGAAGGTCAGGTCGCGCAGGTAGAGCGTCCGCAGGTCCAGCGTGACCATAGGCCCGGCAATAGCGCCCGAGCAGGTGTAGCGTCCGCCCCGCTCCAGAATGTCGATCAGTGTCGGCCAGTACGGCCCGCCCACGACATCGGCCACGACCGTGATCCTGTCCTCCCCCAGCGCGGCGCGCAGATCATGCGGCGCCCGTGGCAGGACCCGGTCAGCGCCGAGGGCGGCAACATCGGCATGTTTGGCCTCGGAGGCCATGGCAATCACCCGCGCACCGCGCCGCCTTGCCAACTGCACCAGCGCGCCCCCCACACCGCCCGATGCACCGGGCACGAGAACGGTATCCTCCGCCGTGACAGCGGCACGGGTCAGCATCCCCTCCGCCGTGGAGTATGAACAGGAGAACGTCGCAAGCTCCGCATCCGACAGATCGGAAGAAACGGGCAGGGCATTGCGCGACGGCATGGTGGCGTATTCTGCGAAGCCGCCGTCACATTCGGACCCGAAATAGCCGGTCTTGGTCATATTGCCGGGGTCATCCGCATCGCGCAGCCAGTTATCCGTCATGATCCGCTCGCCGATCCGGGAGGCGTCAACGCCCGCGCCGACGGCTACGATACGACCACAGATATCGGCTCCCTGAATGCGCGGGAAGGTGATCGGTGAACCGCCCCATGCCGGATCATCCTCGTTGATTTCGGCGAACGCGCCGCCCGTGGTGGCCTCGGTCACGGCTCTGGAATACCAGCCCGACCGCGTGTTCACATCCGTATTGTTCAGCCCGCAGGCCCCGACACGGATCAGGACTTCCCCCGCCGCCGGATCGGGGCGGGGCCAGTCGGTATGCAGGACCATCTGATCGAGATCGCCATGGCCCATGGTGACCATGGCTGTCATTGTCCGGGGCAGTGTCATGATACATCCATTCGCGGTGCCGGGCCTGTACTGGGGTGCGGGTGGAGGGGGTGCTTAAGTGGCTGGCCGCGACAGCGCATCGAGGATGCGCGCCCAGCTTCGTGCGCCGCGCCGGAAACTCGACAGTTCGTATTTCTCGTTTGGCGAATGGATGCGGTCGTCATCAAGGCCGAAACCGACCAGCAGGCAATCCATCCCGAGCAGATCCTTGAACTGCCCCACCACCGGGATCGAGCCGCCCATGCCGATGGTTGGCACGTCAACGCCCCATTCGTCCATCAGGGCGGTCTTCGCGCGTCGCACCGACGGGTTGTCCGGCGACAGCGAGATACCCCCGCTGCTGCCATGCTCGATATAGGAGGCTCTGCAATCGGCGGGCAGCATCGTGTCGATACGCTCGTGCAGGGCCGCGCGGATGGCATGGGGGTTCTGGTCGCCCACGAGACGGCAGGAAATCTTCACCGAGGCCTCGGCGGGCAGCACGGTCTTGAATCCCTCGCCCGTATAGCCCCCGGTAATCCCGTTGAACTCGCAGGTGGGCCGCGCCCAGAGTTGTTCCATCACCGACCGATCCGCCTCGCCCGCAGGTACCGACAATCCCGCCCCTCCGAGAAATTCCGCCGGATCGAAGCCCAGCGCCGCCCATTGCGCCTTCACCGCTTCGGATGTCTCGTGAACGCCGTCATAGAAACCGGGAAGCGTCACGCGCCCTTCTGCATCATGCAGTGAGGCGAGAATGGCGGTCAGCACCCGGATCGGGTTCATCGCCGGTCCCCCGAACAGGCCCGAATGCAAGTCCTTGTCGGCGGCGTGGATCGTCACTTCCTCGCTCATCATCCCGCGCAGGCCCGTGCAGATCGCGGGCGTATCCCGGTCCCACATCGAGGTATCGCAGACCAGCGCCGCCTCGGCGCGCAACTCCTCCGCATTCCCGCTCAGGAACCCCGGCAGAGAGGGCGATCCGCTCTCCTCCTCGCCTTCCAGGAACACGGTCACCCGCACGGGCAGTTTGCCGGTCGCCCCCATCCATGCGCGGCAGGCTTCCACGAAGGTCATCAACTGTCCCTTATCGTCCTGCGCCCCGCGTGCGGAGATCATCGCGGTCCCGTCGGCGCGCTCGATGATACGCGGCTCGAAGGGGGGCGTCTCCCACAGGTCGAGGGGGTCGGGCGGCTGCACGTCGTAATGGCCGTAGAACAGAAAATGCGGGGCGTTCGCTCCGGCGCTGTCATTATGCCCGACGACCATCGGATGCCCCGGCGTATCGCGCAGGCTTGCGTTGAATCCGATGGAGGTCAGGTCCGCCGCCATATGCTCCGCCGCCCGGCGACACTCGGCCCTGTAAGCGGGATCGGTCGAGATCGAGGGTATCCGCAGCAACGCGAACAGCCGCTCCAGCGCCGCGTCACGGTCGGAATCGAGCGTTTCCAATACGGTTTCGAGCGTCATGGTGCCACCTCCCTGCAATACGGGATCGTCATCGCACCGTGAGCCGGATATGGCAATCGTTCGAGGGGTGGCATTTATCCTCCCCCGCCGCCCTGTTCTCGCCGCGTTTCAGACGCGCGCGGCAGGGGAGGGCCGAAGGAAGATCAGGCCGCGTCTTCCTGCGGCCAGACGGACATGCGGGTTTCGCCGATGGCAGAGCGGATCAGGGCCAGATTATCGGCATCGGGGGCTGATTTCTCTGCTTCCATGGCTACGGTGGCAAGCCGGGTCATCCCAAGAGAGCGGGACGCGCCCTTGATCCCATGCGCGGTCATGCGCCATGCCTCGGCATCATGATCGCGCAGGGCGTCCTCAAGCTGCGTGAGGTACAGCTTCCCCTGTTCAAAGAACAGTGTAAACAACTCCGCCTGCAAAGGCTCGCTGTTCATGGTGTTCTCGTTCAGGATATCCCTGTCCAGCAATGGTTCGTCGTAGTAGGTCATGTCTCTCCCCTAACAAGGGAAAGAATAGACGCTGCAAGTTGCTGTCGAATTAGGGACGGTGTACGTCTTCACGTCCTCTGTTCGGGAGTCAGGCCCGCACGAGACTCAACTGGGTCACATCGGTCGTTCCGGCCATGAAACACGCGGCGCAACTGGCCAGATAGAAGTTCCATAACCGGCGGAACCGGTCATCGAAGCCCAGTGGCGCGATCTCATCCCAGCGGTCGTTGAATACCGTGGACCACCGGCGCAGGGTTTCGGAATAGCTGTCTCCGAACTCGATGGAGTCCCGCCATTTCAGACCCGCACGTTCCGTCTGCACGGCCAGTGCGGCACGTGAGGGCAGCATCCCGCCGGGAAAGATGTGCTTTTGCACGAAATCCACATTGCGGCGGTAATTATCGAACAGGCGGTCGGCGATGGTGATGATCTGTAAATTCGCCGTGCCGCCGGGTTTCAGGCGCTCCCGCAGGGTATCGAAATAGACCGGCCAGTATTGCTCGCCCACCGCCTCGAACATCTCGATGCTGGCAACATGGTCGAACTGTCCTTCCTGCGCGCGATAGTCGCGCAACTCCAGCGTGACCCGCTCGGTCAGCCCCGCCTCGAAGATGCGTTTCTGTGCGTAATCGAGTTGCGCGGGGGAGATCGTGATCCCGTTCACCTTCGCTCCGCGCTCCTTCGCGGCGTATTCGGCGAACCCGCCCCAGCCACAGCCGACCTCCAGCACTGTCTCGTCGGGCCTGACTCCAAGCGCATCGCAGAGCGCGCCGTATTTGTTCGCCTGCCCGACCTCCAGCGACTCCTCCGGCTTGTGGAAGAGGGCGGAGGAATAGGTCATCGACCCGTCCAGCCATGTTTCGTAGAAGGCGTTCCCCAGATCATAATGCGCCATGATATTGCGCTTCGATCCGGTGCGTGAATTGCGGCGCAGCCAGTGGCGGGTCCGCTCGATCAGGCGCGCGAGGGTCGAGAGTGACAGGTTGCGCGCCATCTCCTCGTTATTGAGCAGCGATACATCCAGCACGGCCTGTAGATCGGGTGATGACCACCATCCGTCCACATAGGCCTCGGCAAAGCCGATATCGGCCCCGTCGCGCACCGTGCGGCCCCAGACGCGGTTATCATGGACGACCACCACGCCCTGCGGTCCCGGTTCCGGTCCCTCGGCACGGAACCATCGTCCGTCGGGCAACTGAATGTCGATCCGTCCCCTCGCAAGGCAGTTGACGGTGCCGAACACGGTGGAGAACCAGCGGGGCAGGTTCCCGATCCCGGTGAGGTCGGTGATCGGGGTGACGGAAGCGGTCATGGGCGCGGTCCTCGATGTCTCGTTTCGTATTGATAGAGGCGGAAGGTAGCACAGCTCCGGCAAAGGTTAATGCGATGGTCGATCCGCCGCAGGGCCGGGGTCATAGCGCCCCGCATTGCCGGGATGTCTGAAGAAAGCGGCACCCTTGAGGCGCAGGCGCAGCGCCTGCCAGTAAATGCCCGCGATCACCCTGACCGTCATCAGAGGCATGGCCGCGCAGGCGGATAGCAGGGCACGGTCGGTCAGCGGCTCGCGCCCGGCATTCTCCGTGGCGATCATCGTCAGGCCATCCCCCCCGTCCACCCGGATTCGCATGGCGAGGCTGTCGCCGGGTTCATTCAGCGTGAAGGCATAGGATTGCTCGGGCGAGATGAAGGGCGAGACATAGAAGTCCTTCGCGGCCCCATGCCGCCACGGGGCGGGGCCGTCGAGAGCAAAGACGTAATGGCTCATATCCGTATCGGTATTGCGGACCTCGTAGATCACGGCATTCGGGGCACCGGACCCATCCATGCCCACATACATCGACAATGGATTGAACGCATAGCCGAGCAATCGGGGAAAGGTATAGAGCATCAGCCGCTCGGGCCGTGCGATGCCGTGCCGGGCCAGCAGGGCATCCGCCCAGGGCCGCAGGGCCGACCCGTCACGCGGGCCGTGGTCCCGGTCCCGGACGCTCAGCAGGTTGGCGCGGTTATGTGACAGCAATCGCAGGTTCGGTTGCGCCATCCGGTCCACATCGAGCCAGACCCGGAAGACGCGATAGGCGAACCGATGAACGCGCTTTCCGTCCGGCATCCGCCGCAGATGCATGACCCGCGCGCGATAGAGGGCGGAACTGTCCCTTCCCGACCCTCCCTTGCTCGCCAGTCCCCTCAAGCCGCCACACATCCCGGCAGGATCGGTTGTCCCGTATCCCGCGCCCAGTCGGGACGCACGCCCAACGCCTCGGCCACCCGCAGGCCCGAGCGCAAGCCGTCCTCGTGGAATCCGTATCCAAGCCAGGCTCCCGCGTACCAGATACCCTCGCGCCCCTGTACGCGGTCAAAGCGTGCCTGCGCGTCGAACGCCCCGCTGTCAAAGAACGGATGGGCGTATTCGTATTCCCCGAACACGGTTTCCGGGGCCGGATCGCGCGCCGGGTTGAGGGTCACGAACAGCGGCATGGCCCGGTCGATATTCTGGAGGCGGTTCATCCAGTAGGTCAGGCTCGCACTTTCATCCGCCGCGCCCCCCACCCGCGTATTCCAGCTTGACCACGCTTTGCGCGTCCTGGGCATCAGCGAGGCATCCCGGTGCAGCACCGCGCGGTTGGGCGTATATCTCACCTGCTCCAGAAGCCCCCGTGTCTCCCCGTCCGCATCCGCGCGCAGGGCCAGCGCCTCGTCGGAATGGGTGGCGAGGATCACGTGATCGAATGTCTCACGTTCTCCCCCTTCCAGCACAACCTCGCGTTCCGAGGTCACGGCGACAACCTTCGCGTTTCTGCGGACCCGCTCTCCCAGCACTACCGCCGCCCGCGTCACATAGGATCGCGAGCCGTCCGTCACCGTCCGCCACTGCACGGCATCGCCCAGCCCGGCAAAGAGATCGTGGTTTTCATAGAACGCGAACAGGCTGCGCGCCGGAAAGGCCGCGATATCCGCGCTGCGCGTGGACCAGATCGCCCCGGCCATCGGATAGAGGTAGAGCCGCCTGAACGCTTCCGAATACCCCCGCGCATCCAGCCATGCCGAGATCGGTTCGTCATGGGCCGCATCCGAGGCCAGCGCCTCCTGCGCCTCGCGGTTGAAGCGCAGCACCGACCGCATGGCCCCCACGAAGGAAGGCCGCAGGATATTGCGCCGCTGCGCGAAGATCTTGTCCAGATTGTCGGCGGCCCACTCGATCCGCCCGCCATCGACGGTGAAGCTCAGGGACATATCCGACCATTCCGTCGGCACCTCGTAATGAGCGAAAAAGGCGGTCAGGTTCGGATAGGTCTTCTCGTTATAGACGATGAAGCCCGTATCCACGTCTACCGGTCCCCCGCCCGGATACTCGATCCGCACCGTATTCGCATGGCCCCCCAGCCGCCCGTCCTTCTCGAACAGGGTCACGTCATGATGCGGGGCGAGGGCGAGGGCCGCGCCGATGCCGGAGATGCCGGAACCGACGATAGCGATGCGCTGGCGGGGATGGGTCACTGGGCGATCTTTCTGGAACGGTGTGGCCCCGGATGGGGGGCGGGACAGGGAAAATCATCGGGGCATGTCATCACGAAGGCAGCTTTCAGCCTCTCATCTCTTTATAGGCGGCCAGCGCCCGTTCCCGGCCTTCCTTCAGGCCGATCAGGGGGGGTGGTCGCCTGTCCTGCGGCGTCATCCCCCACGAACGCGGGATCGCGGCGAAGAAGTTCCTCGCGTCCTCCGACTCCGCATCCATCCATCGCGAGACGTAGCGGTTCTTCTTGTCGAACTTCTCCACCTGCGTTTCGGGGTTGAAGATGCGGAAGAACGGCGTGGCGTCCGGCCCGGACCCCGCCACCCATTGCCACCCCATCGCGTTCGAGGCCGGGTCGAAATCCGTCAGGCAGTCCCGGAACCATGCTTCCCCGACCCGCCAGTCCACCATCAGATGCTTGGTCAGAAAACTCGCCGTCAGCATCCGCATCCGGTTATGCATGTAGCCCGTGGCATACAGCTCCCGCATGGCCGCATCCACGCCCGGAATGCCGGTCTGCCCCCGCCGCCAGCGTTCTGCATCGTCATTATCCCCGCGCCATGGAAAGCCGTTCCATTCCTCGCGCCAGTTCTCGGTCGCCAGATCGGGATAGTGATACAGCAGATGATAGGCGAATTCCCGCCACAGCAATTCCTGGAGATACACGACAGGCCCGTCATCGGGCTTGTCAGAGCGCGCCATGTAGGCGCGGATACGGTGCCATGCCGTCCGTGTGCTGATCTCACCCCAGGCATAGTTCTCCGACAGGCGCGAGGTGCCGGTGATTCCCAGCATATTGCGCCCCTCGTCATACTCCGAGACGATGGGTACGAATGTCTCCAGCCGTTCCAGCGCCGCCGCCTCGCCCGGATTGGCATATCGCGCCACCACGGCCCCGCCCCGGTCCATCGCCGCGCCGAGCGCCCATTCCTTCAGCGATTCGCTCTGCGGCCATGCGTCGGGGGGTGACAGATCATCCGGCGCGGGCAGCGGCGCGCCGATCTCTCCCTCACGGTCGAAACAGGCGCGCTTGAAAGGTGAATAGACGCGATACGGTCCGCCGGTTTTGGTTTCGATGGTCCATGGCTCGAACAGCAGATGCGCGCGCACGCTCACCGCCTCTGTCCCGTCTTCTCTCAGGGCCGCTTTGACCGCCGTATCGCGTTCACGCGAGGCCCTGTCGTAATGCCGCCCCCATACGACGCGCGTGGCCCCCGTCTCACTGATAAGTGCTCGCAGGGTCTCCAGCGCATCGCCCGAACGCAGGATCAGGCGTTGCCCCCGGCCTTCCAGCGCCTGCGCGAAGGCGCTGATCGCCTTGTCCAGCCGCCACATCCCCGCCGCGCCGAGGGCCTCGCGGGTGATGTCATCAAGGATGAAGACCGCGATCACCGGCCCGTCCCCAGACAGGGCTTTCGCAAGGGCCGGATTGTCGGCGAGTCGGAACTCCTTGCGTATCCAAAGGATCGTCGGGGAGGGCATGGGCGGCTTCCGGCGCTGTCTCGGTTCCGTACCGATCTAGCACCATGCGGAAAGATCGCCACCGGGGCCATATCGCCGCATTGTCATCGCCGCGCCGCTGGGCTAGGTCTGCCTCATACGAGAGCATTCCGGTGCAGGCCCCTCCCGGCCAGCGCCGCGCGAACGAGGGAGCGTTCTGCATGACGGAAGTCACCACCGGGCACGATCATGCCCATGACGACGGGCACGGACAGCCGAGTTTCTTTACTCGCTGGTTCTGCTCGACGAACCACAAAGATATCGGGATCATGTATCTCTGGATCGCGGGGTTCTTCGGCCTGATCGCAATCATCTTCTCGATGATCATGCGGGCGGAGCTGATGTATCCGGGTGTCCAGTTCATGACCGACGACGCGGGCGGCCCGAACGGTCAGCTCTGGAACGTCGCGATCACGGCGCACGGCATCCTCATGATGTTCTTCGTGCTCATCCCCGGTCTCTTCGGCGGTTTCGGCAACTTCTTCATGCCGCTCCAGATCGGCGCGCCGGATATGGCGTTCCCGCGTCTGAACAACCTGTCGCTCTGGCTGTTCACGGCGGGTGGCGCGCTGGCCGTGATGTCCGTCTTTGTCGGTGACGGTGCCGGGGTTGGCTGGGTTCTCTACGCCCCGCTCTCGACCACGAATACCGCCGATAATATGTCGGTCGATCTCGCGATCTTCGCGGTTCACCTGTCAGGGGCCTCCTCGATCCTCGGGGCGATCAACATCATCACGACCTTCCTGAACATGCGCGCCCCCGGCATGACCATGTTCCGCGTTCCGCTCTTCGCATGGTCGATCTTCATCACCGCCATCCTGATCCTTCTGGCCCTGCCGGTACTGGCGGGCGCGATCACGATGCTGCTGACGGACCGTAACTTCGGCACGTCCTTCTTCGACCCCGCAGGCGGCGGCGACCCGATCCTCTACCAGCACCTGCTGTGGTTCTTCGGGCACCCGGAAGTCTACATCATCATCATGCCCGCCTTCGGCATCATCAGCCATGTTATCGCGACCTTCTCGAACAAGCCGATCTTCGGGTATCTCGGCATGGTCTGGGCGTTGATCGGCATCGGCCTGCTCGGCTTCGTCGTCTGGGCGCACCATATGTACACCTCCGGCATCAATGCCGATACGCAGGCGTATTTCATGCTGGCGACCATGGTGATCGCGGTGCCAACGGGGATCAAGATCTTCTCCTGGATCGCGACCATGTGGGGCGGCTCGATCCGCTTTGAGACGCCGATGCTCTTCGCCATCGGCTTCATCTTCCTCTTCACCCTCGGTGGTGTGACCGGCATCGTCCTGTCGCAGGCGGGCGTGGACCGTGCGCTGCACGACACCTATTACGTCGTCGCGCATTTCCACTACGTCATGTCGATCGGGGCGGCGATGGGCGTCTTCGCAGGCATGTACTACTGGATCGGCAAGATGTCCGGTCGCCAGTATCCCGAGTTCTGGGGCAAGGTGCATTTCTGGATGTTCTTCATCGGCGTGAACATCACCTTCTTCCCGCAGCACTTCCTCGGCTTCGCCGGGATGCCGCGCCGCTACATGGACTATAACGAGGCCTTCGCAGGCTGGAACTGGTGGTCCTCTATCGGCGCGTTCATTTCGGGGCTGTCCTTCGCCCTCTTCATCGGCATCGTGTT
>CAKZUT010000091.1 GCA_937922185.1 uncultured Neomegalonema sp. | reverse complement strand
CCCGAAAGGCCGCTGATAGATATCACCCTCATCGGTGCGCGAGAACGGCACGCCGTAATGCTCCAGCTCGTAGACGGCCTTCGGAGCCTCGCGCGCCAGATACTCCATCGCGTCCATGTCGCCCAGCCAGTCCGACCCCTTGATGGTGTCGTACATATGCCATTGCCAGTGATCCGGCCCCATATTGCCCAAGGACGCCGCGATCCCCCCCTGCGCCGCCACGGTATGCGAGCGGGTCGGAAACACCTTGGTCACGCAGGCCGTCTTCAGCCCCCGCTCCGAACAGCCAAGCGTCGCCCGAAGCCCCGCCCCGCCCGCGCCGACCACAACGACGTCATAGGTGTGGTCGATGATGTCATAGGTGGCCATGGGGGTCGCTCCGGTTCGGTGATTCGTGGTTGCGCTGCAAGATAGCGCGTGCGGATCGATGTTTCGATCCCTTGCGGCGCTTTGCCTTTGGAGAAGGTGTTACAGGCTCTCT
This sequence comes from uncultured Neomegalonema sp., assembly GCA_937922185.1. Classification (GTDB taxonomy): domain Bacteria; phylum Pseudomonadota; class Alphaproteobacteria; order Rhodobacterales; family Rhodobacteraceae; genus JAHDDY01. The sequence continues at coordinate 26,901 of CAKZUT010000091.1, read as the reverse complement.
TTATCGCAGATGAGCGATATCATCATGATATCCGGCAGGAACAGCAGAGCGAGAATGGCGCTTGCTGTGGTCATTCCCGCATTCGCGGGAATGACGGTGTGCACGAAAGACATCACACCGAAAATGCGATCATCGCGATGGAGAAGGCGGCGGCGAAACCGAGGAGCATCGTGCCGAGCTTGACGGCGATCAGCAGGCCGGTGCGGAGCGCCGGGGCGTGGATGTAATCCTCGACCACCACCTGCAATCCGAGGCGCATGTGCCAGAATACGGTCAGCATGAAGGCCGCCGCGACAATGGCGTGGAAGGGGTGCTTGTAGATCGACACCACCTCGACCCACGGCTTGCCCAGGGCAATCGCGAAGGGAATAAAGAAGAACGGTGCGAGGATCGCCAGCGAAATCGCCGAAAGCCGGTGGCTCCACCAATGCTCCGTGCCGCTGCGGGCGGAACCGAGGCCACGAACACGGGCGCGGGGGGTCAACATGGTCATCTCGATATCCTCAGTTCATCCAGCCGACGAAGAACAGCCCCAGAGCCATCAGCCCCGCCGCCGCCAGTGCCACCAGCCCGGTCGTCTTCACCTGATCCAGCTCGAACCCGTATCCCGCATCCCACAGCAGGTGCCGGATGCCGTTGCACAGGTGATAGCACAGCGAAAACGTGAACCCGAGCAACACCAGATGCCCGAACCAGCTCGTGAGAAATCCGTCGATGAACCCGAATGCGCCTTCGCCCGTCGCGGCGGCGATGAACCACCAAGCGACCAGCGCGGCCCCGATGCTGTTGCCCACGCCGGTAATCCGGTGAAAGGCGGACATCACGGAGGTGATCTGCGGCTTGTAGACCTGAAGATGGGGCGAGAGCGGGCGATTGCCCCGGCCTATATCGGCTCCGGTTTCGACGTCTGACATGGGGTTCGGGGCCTTCCGCTACTGGATGGATTCGCGCAATCAGCGCGTTGCGCCGCCACTATAGGGACTGACGCGCCACGGGCAAGCGGCCACCCTGCGGCCTTGAGTCATCCGTGATCGGGTCGGGCGGGCGAGGGGAGTTTTCGCCATAGGGGGCGACGCAAAAAAAACGCCACCCGCATCAGGCGATGCGGGTGGCGGAACAGAAAGCGGATGCGGTCATGCGACGCGCGCTGCCGTCGGTTTACCGCTGATTGCCGTATGTTTTCACACGGGAGATGCGGTTCCAGTCAACGACGATATTATTGTCGGCATCGCGGTAGATGACTCCGTTGCTCAGATCCGCCGCCGCGCGCGCTTCCCAGCCCCGCACGAAGTCATAATATCCGCCAAGATCGTTGATCGAGATACTGCTGTCGCTGTTCCGGCGCGATGCCTGCTGGCGAACCTTGCGCTCCTGGGCTTCGAGGCGTTCGCGCTTCTCGCGGCGGGCTTTGCGTTCCTCGGCTTCAAGGCGCTCACGCTCCCTGTAGCGGGCCTCGCGCTGTTCCTGCTCGCGTTTCTCGCGGCGGGCTTCCCGCTTTTCCTCACGGCGGCGCAGCTCTTCCTCGGCTTCGAGACGTTCACGCTCCTTGTAGCGGGCTTCGCGCCGCTCCTGTTCGCGTTTCTCGCGACGGGCCTCGCGTTTTTCCTCGCGGCGACGCAGTTCCTCTTCGGCTTTCAGGCGCTCGCGCTCCTTGTAGAGGGCCTCGCGCCGGGCTTCCCGACGACGTTCCTTACGCGCCTCGCGTTCCAGACGCAGGCGTTCCCGCTGCAACGCTTCATTGTACTTCTTGCGGCGATACTCGCGCTCGTCATAGCCCGGCAGGACGCGGTTCGTGATCGTGCTTCCGATCAATCCGTTGAGCAGGGCATTCGCGCCCGGCGACGGGCCGACACGGCGCGGATCGACATAGGGACGCAGCACCGGCACCGGCGTCACGATGGTCACGCGCGGCTGCGGAGCGGGCCGTGCGTAGACCGGCGGCTGCACGAGGGCGGGCTGTTCGTAGGTCGGTGCCGGATAGATCGGCTGATCGGCATAGCCCGGCTGTGCATAGGTGGTCGGGGCCGCAGGCCGGGGAGCGGGCGGAGCGGGCGTATAGGTCTGCACCGTCGTGGAGGGTGCCTGATAGGTCGGCGGAACATAGGGCTGTGCGGGTCCGACCGATCCGACCACCGGCTCGGTATAGGTCGTCGTGGGCTGCACCGGCTGTGCGGGCAAGGTGCCGTAGACAACGGTATTGTCGTAGCCCTGATTGTCATAGCCCTGCGAGCTGTAGGTCTGCTGAGGTGCGGAATAGACCGTCGTGTCGGGCGCGGTATAGGTGGTGGTGGTCTGGGCGCCATAGGTCTGCACCGGCGCGGCGGGCGCCGTGTAGACCGGGTCCGTGACGCTCGGATAGGCCGGGGCCGGGGCCGCGTAGGAGGGTGCCGGGGCCGTGTAGGTCGGGGCGATATAGGATTCGTAGCCGGTCTGGCTCGTCTGTGCCGCTGCGGTGCCCATGGTCAGGGCAACACTGCCCATCAGGGTCAACAGGGTGGTGACAGTGCGGTTCGGTCGGGTCATATCGGTCTCCTTGGCTCGGCCATTCCTGCCCGTTTCGCAGACGATTGCAGCAGATATCGGGCGTCTCTCAGTGCATGATACGGGCCGAAAACGAATTTCCGGCGGTATGAGGCCGTTATCCTCCGATTACGGCATGTCTTGTTCAGGGGGGGCGATGCGGCTAGCGTCACGCCCTGTCTTATAGCGGAGTATGCCACATATGAGATCGGGACGCCATTTTCTGCAAATTCCGGGGCCGACCAATACCCCTGATCGCATTCTGCGCGCCATGCACCGCGCTGTCATCGACCATCGCGGCCCCACCTTCGCCGAACTGGGCGAAAGCGTGCTGCATGATATCAGGGCGGTGTTCAGGACGACGAACCCGGTCATCATCTATCCGGCATCGGGCACCGGCGCGTGGGAGGCGGCACTGGTGAACGTGCTGGCCCCCGGCGATGCCGTGCTGATGTACGAGACGGGTCAGTTCTCGACTCTGTGGAAGACCATGGCCGGAAAACTCGGTTACGATGCCACCTTCATGCAGGGCGACTGGCGGTCGGGCGTGAATGCGACGGCCATCGGCGAGGCACTGGCCGAGGACAGGGCGCATAGCTTCAAGGCCGTCTGCGTCGTGCATAACGACACGGCGACGGGCATCACCAGCGATATTGCCGCCGTCCGCAAGGCCATGGACGATGCGGGGCATCCGGCCCTGCTGATGGTCGATACCATCTCTTCGCTCGGCTCCATCGATTTCCGCACCGATGAATGGGGCGTGGATGTCGTTGTCGCCGGATCGCAGAAGGGCCTGATGCTGCCTCCCGGCCTGTCGTTCAATGCGGTCAGCGAGAAGGCGCTCGCGGCGGCGAAAGATGCGGGAACAGCGCGATCCTACTGGGACTGGCATGACATGCTCGGCCCGAACGCCGCCGGATTCTTTCCCTACACCCCCGCCACGACCCTGCTCTATGGTCTGCGCGAGGCGCTCGATATGCTGGCCGAGGAGGGGCTGGAGAATGTCTTCGCCCGCCATGCGCGCCACGGCGAGGCGACCCGCAGGGCCGTCCGGGGATGGGGTCTGGACATTCTGTGTACCAACCCGGCGGAATATTCCAATGCGCTCACGGCGGTCCTGATGCCCGACCGCAAGGGGGCGGACGCCTTGCGCGCCACCATCCTCGACGGTTTCGACATGAGCCTCGGTACAGGGCTGAACAAGGTGGCCGATCAGGTGTTCCGCATCGGGCACCTGGGCGATTTCAACGACCTGATGCTCATGGGGACGCTGTGTGGCGTCGAGATGGGCCTGCAACGGGCGGGCGTCGCCCATGAAAAGGGCGGGGCGCAGGTGGCACTGGATTTCCTCGCCGAATCCGCACAAGGTTAAGACAGCAGACCCCGGAACGGGGCGCATCTCAGGGAGAGACATGATGCTCAGAACGATCACCGCCGCCGCCGTCGCGGCTCTTCTCGCCGGTCCGGCCATGGCCGCCGACATGACCCTGAAATTCGGCCATGTGGGCAAACCCGGCTCGCTGTTCGAGGAAAGCGTCGAAGCCTATGCCAAATGCGCCAACAGCGCGCTGGGTGACAAGGCGGAAGTACAGACCTTCGGTTCCAGCCAGCTCGGCAAGGACAAGGAACTGCTGCAAAAGCTGAAACTCGGTCAGATCACTTTCGCGCTTCCTTCCTCGGTCATGTCCTCGGTTTCCGATGAGTTCGGTATTTTCGAGATGCCCTACATCATCAAGGACCGCGATCACATGAAGCGCGTCCAGAAGGAACTGGGGCCGACCTTCCAGAAGGCCGCGAACGACAAGGGCTATCATATCCTCGGATATTTCGAGAACGGCTTCCGCAATATCACCAACAATACACGCCCCATCAACGTCCCCTCCGATCTCGAAGGGATCAAGCTGCGGACGCCCAAGGGATCGTGGCGCGTGAAGATGTTCAAGCTCTACGGCGCGAATCCCACGCCCATGGCGTTCTCGGAAGTGTTCTCGGCGCTCAAGACCGGTGTGATCGACGGGCAGGAAAACCCCTACGCCCAGATCGCCTCGGCCAAGTTCCAGGAAGTGCAGAAATACCTGTCCAAGACCGGCCACGTCTACACGCCCGCCTATATCCTCGTCTCGAAGAAGCATTACGAGAAACTGCCGCAGGGCGTCCGTGACGAACTGGAAACCTGCGCCGCCTCTACCCAGGCGTTCGTCTACAAGCGCGCCGCCGAACTGGAAGTGGAATTGCTGAAGGTCATCGAGGACGCGGGTGTCGAGGTCATCACCCCCGACAAGGCGGCCTTCATCGCGGCATCCAAACCCATCTATGACGAATTCGCCAGCACCGTCGAGGGTGGCAAGGCCCTGATCGATACCGTTCAGGGCCTCGCGGGGGCCTCCGGCGATGCAGGGGGTGCGATGATGTCGGGCGATGGCATGATGAAGGAGCTGAAGGCCCTTCATGGCCGTATCGAAAAGCTGCTTGAGGCTATCGACGGCTGATTGCCGGACATATGCGGGGCCGGACAATGCAGGCGTAACGCCCACAGTCCGGCCCTTTTATCCGGCCCTTCGACAGCGGAACCCGTTTCGCCGGGCCGGGATCGTGTCTCAGTCCTGTTCATCCACTTTCTTCCTGATGACACTGTAGCGATAGCCGAGGACGCCGAGCGTCACGAGCGCGGTTATCAGGAACAGGGTCGGCAGCAGGGTCGAGGTATCCATAATTCTGTCTCCGTTGCTCTGGGTTGCACGGGGACAATGCAGGACCGCGCAATTCGGTTATGCGGCGGGTTGCCGCGCGCAGGAAGCCGTGTTTCGGAGGAAGGTCGTCCATGTTGAAATCGGCGCTCGAATGGTTGCTCGAATGGGTGACGATCCTGCTCATGGTCGGCCTGACCGTCATCGTGATCGTCTCGGTCATCTGGCGCCTGATGGGCGAATCCTTTTCGTGGTATGATGAGGTAGCGGCTATCGGCCTCGCCTGGGTCACATATTACGGCGCGGCCCTGGCCGCTCTCAAGCGCCGCCATATCGGCTTTGACTCCGTCCTCCTTGCCATGCCGCGCGGCCTGCGTATGGCCGCTGCGATCTTCGGCGAACTGGTGGTGCTGGCCTTTTTCGTGCTGCTCGCCTGGGCCGGAATGACCGTGCTGGTCGTGCTGGAGGGCGATACGCTCGATGCCCTGACATGGGTGCCGGTACAGCTCACCCAGTCCGTCATCCCTATCGGCGCGGCCCTGTTCATTATCGCGCAACTCCTCTCGATGCCCGATTACCTGCGTTCCGTGCGCGACGGACGCTCGCTGGAGCACCCGGAGATTCACGAGGAGGGAGCGTGATGCCTCATCGCTGTCACCTCCGCGATGGCGGGATGCCCTCTCCTCATGAAGCGATTCCCGCAGTCCGGGGAATGACGAAGGATACGCCATGCTGATCCTGCTCATGTTCGCGATTCTGCTCGCGCTGATCCTTCTCAATGTGCCCATTGCCGTGTCGCTTGCTGTGGCCGGAGTGATGGGACTGCTCGTCACTGAGGGGATCGGGTCGCTCGTGACCGTTGCGCTCGATATGTATGACGGGGCCACCAAGTTCTCGCTCATCGCCATTCCGATGTTCGTGCTGGCGGGCGCGATCATGAATGCCAGCGGTATCACCGTGCGCCTGATCGAGTTCGTCTCGGCCCTGATCGGCTTTGTCCGGGGCGGGCTGGCCATGGTCAATGTCGGCGTCTCGCTGTTCTTTGCCGAGATCAGCGGCTCGGCGGTGGCCGATGTCGCGGCCATGGGGTCGATCATGATCCCGGAGATGAAAAAGCGTGGCTATTCCAAGGAATTTGCCGCCGCGATCACGTCCTCCTCCGCCTCGCTGGCCATCATCATCCCGCCCTCGATCCCGATGATCCTCTATGCCGTCAGCGCGAATACATCCGTCGAACAGCTTTTCGTGGCGGGGGTGGTTCCCGGCCTGATGGGCGCAGCGGGCCTGATGGGCGTCGCCTATATGTTCGCCGTGCGCTACGACCTGCCGGTGGAAGAGGCGTTCAACACGAAGCGTGTGAAGGAAACCTTCATCGAGGCCCTGCCGACCTTTGCCCTGCCGGTCATCATCCTCGGGGGCATCTTCGGAGGATGGGTCACGGCAACGGAAGCCGCCGGCCTCGCCGTCCTGGCCTCCATCGTGGTGGGGGCATGGTATCGCGAGGTGGATCTGCGCCAGCTCAAGAGCGCGATGCTTGACGGGGGGATGCAGACGGCGGTTGTGATGCTGCTCGTCGCGGCCTCGGTGCTGATGGGCGGATTCCTGACCCGCGCGCAGGTGCCCCAGCAGATCGCCGCCGACCTGCTGGCCTTCACGGATAACAAATACGCCATCCTCGCGATCCTGAACGTCTTTTTCCTCGTGATCGGCTTTTTCCTGCATTCGGCGGCGGCGATCATTCTCGTCGTGCCCATCGTCATCCCGCTGATCGAGGGAGCGGGCATCGACCCTGTGCATTTCGGCCTCGTGGTGACGCTGAATCTGGCTATCGGGCAGCAGACGCCCCCCGTGGCCAGTGTGCTCATCACGTCCTGTTCGATTGCGCGGGCGAATGTGTGGGAGGTGTCGAAGGTCAATATCTACTTCGTCGCCGTCCTGCTCACGGTGCTGATGATGTGTACCTACATCCCCGCGATTCCGATGTTCCTTGTGGAGTATTTCTACCGGTGATGCGGTCCCCGCCGGGGATCAGATCGTCCTGCCGAACACCCGCGCGCAGATCGCCTCCAGCGCGCGGGCATCCGCTGTATCGAAAGCGGCGGGATCATCGGAGTCGATGTCCAGCACTGCCATGACAGCGCCGTCCATTCCGAAGACCGGGACCACGATCTCGGATTTGGTGGAGGAGGAACAGGCGATATGGCCCGGAAAGTCCTCCACGTCATCGACCACCTGTGTCTGCCCCGTGCGCGCGGCCACGCCGCATACCCCGCGCGCGAAGGGGATGACGAGGCATCCATGCGTCCCCTGATACGGCCCGATGGTCAGCAGATCCGGGGCGGTGACGCGATAGAAGCCGGTCCAGTGAAAGCGCGCGTCCGAATGGTGCAGCTCGCACACCACCGTCGCCATGCGCGCGATCTCGTCATCAATCCCCTCGACCAACGCATCAATCCGCGCTGAGAGGGCCGTATAGTCAGTCATGCGTTCCGTTCCTTATCCTGTCAGCAGCGCGACGATCATCGCCCCGGCGGCTCCCCCGAGCAGCCCCGCAACCACCACCGGCCAGAGCGGTGCTTTCACCTGCACCACCGGCGCGGGGGGAGCGAACGGTCCCGGCTCGTTCGTCCGTCGGTCCACCAGCATCACCAGCCGTTCCGCCGCCTCCGGCAGGCGCGGCCCCAGCCCGGACAGTATCTCCAGCGTTTTCCTGATATCGCGGGTCATGCCCGCCGGTCCGAGATTGTCGCGTACCCATTGCTCGACCACGGGCTGTGCGGCGGTCCAGATATTCACATCCGGGTCCAGATCACGCGCGACCCCCTCGACCATTACCATTGTCTTCTGGAGCAGAATCAACTGCGTCTGCGTCTCCATTCCGAAGCGTTCGGTCACGGCGAAAAGCTGCCCCAGCAGCCGCGCCATCGAGATATTGCGCGCCCCCAGTCCGAAGATCGGTTCCGCAACCGAGCGCAACGCCTGCGCGAACATATCGAGCGGCTGATCGGGGGGAAGATATCCGGCCTCGCGATGTACCCGCGCGGCCCGCTCGTAATCGCGGCGCAGGAAGGACAGGAGGATATCGGCATAGAAGCGCCGGGTCAGCGGGTCGAGCCGCCCCATGATCCCGAAATCCAGTGCGACGATCCGGCCCTGCCGGTCCACCAGAAGGTTTCCCTGATGCATGTCGGCGTGGAACAGGCCGTCCTGCAAAGCCTGCCGAAGGAAAGACTGGATCACCCGCGTGCCCAGTGCCACAACATCGACCCCCTGAGCCACCAGCGCGGCACGATCCGAGATCGGCGTTCCGTCGATCCAGTCGGAAGTCATGACCCGCCGTGAGGAGCGCGCCCAGTCGATGCCCGGCACCACAAAATGCTTATCATCCGCCGTGTTCTGCCCGAACTCCGCCGCCGCCGCCGCCTCCAGCCGCAAATCAAGCTCGATGCGGGTGGTCAGCTCGAAATGGTCATAGACCGCCACGGGCTTCAGCCGTCGCGAGGCGGGCAGGAGCCGCTCGGTCACGCGCGCGACGAAGCGGAAGGCCTCGATATCGCGCAGGAAATCGCGCTCGATGCCGGGGCGCAGCACCTTTACGGCCACCGTCTTGCCCTCCGGCGTCACCGCCTTGTGGACCTGTGCGATGGAGGCCGCCGCAATGGCCGGATCAAACCGCGTGAACAGCGTATCGAGCGGTGCGCCCAGTTCCGCCGCGACCATCGCCTCGGCCTCGTCATCGGGGAAGGGCGGCACCCGGTCCTGTAGGGAGCGCAACTCGTCGGAGACTTCCGATCCCACCACATCGGGGCGGGTCGAGAGCATCTGCCCCAGCTTTACCTCCGCCGGACCCAGGGCTGTGAAGGCCCGCGCCATGGGGGGCAGGGCCGGGTCACCCCGCGCGCCGAAAGGCCGCAGTACCAGCGCGATCACCCGCACGCCCCAACGCGCCCCGCGTCCGAGCGCCGGATGGTCGCGCATCCGCTCCATCGCCCCGGTGCGCGCCATGGTTCCGCCGATCCGCACCAGCCGCCACAGATAGCCGGGAACGCGCAGCACGCTCATGCGGAATACCGGGGGGAGGAGGGCACGATCATCTGGTCCGCATTCATTGGCGCTGGCGTCAATCTATGTCGCCGGTGGCCCTTGGCGACTGCGACATCAGCGTCCCGTGTAGCGCCCCGCCGCCCCAAGGGCCAGTGCCCCGGTCACCGCACAGGCCGCGCTGGCCAGAAGGAACGCGCCATAGCCCGCATTCTCGGCGATCACCGCCCCCATAAGCGGTGCGATCGCGGCTCCGAGCATGAATACGCCGCCCATCCGCCCGGAGATCAGCCCGAAATCCGCCTGTCCCAGCCGTTCGCGCGTCAGCACGGGGCGGATGATGCTCGTGACACCGTAGGCCGCACCCTGCATCACCGCAAAGAGGGCGATCAACGGGACGGAAGTTCCCGCCAGCCACAGGGCGAGCGAGGCCAGTATCAGCCCGGCGAAACACGCCTGTGCTGTCGTGGTCGCGGAGACACGCCTTTCTGCCGCGACCATCGCCAGCCGCCCGACCACCTGCATCGGCCCCAGCGCCGCCGCGATGCCTGTGGCGACCCCCGCCGCGATCCCCCGGTCGGCCAGCAGGGGCAGGATATGGGTCATCAGCATGACGTGGTTCATCCCGATCATCGCGAAGGCGAGGGCCAGCAGCACGAAAGGTCGTGTCAGGGGCAGGCGGCCTTTGCGAGGCGGCTGTGGTGCGACCGGCGTGGCCCGTTCGACCCGGCGATACCCCTGCACGGCACAGGGCAGGCCGACGCACAGCATCAGCGCCGCCAGCACCAGCACGCAGATCCGCCAGCCGAATATCGTCGAGAGTGCATGGATCGCCGGAAAGGCCAGCAGCGTGGCGAACCCGGCCACCAGCGCGATGCGCGTGATCGGCCCTCTGGCATCGGCGGCCATATGCCGGGTCAGCACGGCGAAGCAGGGTTCGTAGAGCAGTCCCGCACGGGCCATTCCGACCAGTATGCAGAGCATATGGAATTGCCACAGCGCAGTCATCGCCGCCATGCCCGCCAGCGCCCCTGCCGCAAGGAGCGCCGCCCCGACAGTCATCGGCACCGCGTGCCCTCTGTCGATCCATCGCCCCGCCAGCGGCGACCATACCGCCGTCACCAGCAGGGACAGTGTGAACCCGCCCGCAAGCGCCGATAGCGACCAGCCCGTCTCTTCCCGCCAGAATGGCAACAGCGCCGCAAACGCATAATATACCGCTCCCCAGAATACGATCTGCGCGACGGCAAGGGGCAGGGTCAGGCCGGGCACCGGAACACCCTTCACATCATACCCGGAGCAAGGCGGTGGCAATTTCGACGCCGATTTTCGTAAACACGGCGGTGGTTGCGGAAGCCCTCATCTGGGGAAACTCACCGTCACCGCCAGTCCCCCGTGCCCGCTATCCGAGAGAGTGAGGTCGCCGCCATGGGCGCGGGCGACGTCGAGGGCGATGGAGAGGCCGAGGCCGGAGCCGCCGCCCTTGTCCTGATTGCGGGCGACATCGCCGCGCACGAAGGGACGCAGCATTTCCTCCCGCCTTTCCGGGGGCACGCCGGGTCCGTCATCCTCGACCACGACCGTTACCCGCCGCGCTTCCGCTCTCAGCTTAACCCACGTCTTTTCGCCGCCATACTTGCCCGCGTTCTCCACCACGTTTCGCAGGCAGCGCCGCACGGCATCGGGGCGCAGGGCGAGGGTCGCCTCGGCCTGCGGCGGGTCGAAGACGACCGGGCGGCCCTGAAACCGGGCATCCTCCACGATGCCCTCCAGCATCGCGCACAGATCCACCGGCTCCGGTGTCTCGCCGGATTCCCCCCGCGCGAAGGCGAGGAACCCGTCCACCATGCGCTCCATCTCGGCCACGTCGCGGCTGAGATGTGCGGCGTCCTCGTCATCCTCCATCATCGCCAGTGACAGGCGCATCCGGGTCAGGGGGGTCCGCAGGTCATGGCTGACGCCCGAGAGCATCAGTGTCCGTTGCGTGATCTGCCGTTCGATGCGCGCCCGCATCGTCATGAAGGCCATGGCCGCGCGGCGTACCTCCTCGGCCCCCGAGGGCTTGAACACCGGGGCGGCGCGGCCCTTGCCGAAGGCTTCCGCCGCTGTGGCCAGTTGCCGGATCGGGCGAATCTGGTTTCGCAGAAACACGGTGGCGACGACGATCAGGAACACGGACACCGCCATCATCCAGACCAGCAGGAAGTGCGGATTGCGCGTGGTGAGGCGGTTCTTGGGCAATGCGACGCGCAACACCGCGTCGGAAAGCTGGATCGTCACATGCACGACCTTATCCGCGCGCTGTGTATCCACGCTGATCGGATAGCCGGTATGGCTCTGAAGGGTTTCGATGATCGCCCGGTCGGCGATGAGATAGAAGGGGCGGCGTTCCTGCGGGTCGATGAAATCCCGCTCTTCGTACTCGATATTGTAGCCGATCCCGCTCGACAGTTCCGTGACCATCCGCCGGATTGCCGCCGGATCGCTCTGGGCCTCGACCACAGAGGCGAAGCTGCGAAGTTCGCGGGCAATGGCGGCGCTCATCTGGCGGGTGACGCCGTCAAGATGACGCTCGATGAAGACGAGGGCGACCGTGATCTGGATCAGGATGACGGGCACGATCAGGATCAGCAGGGCGCGCCCGAACAGCCCCTGGGGCAGGTAGCGTTGCCAGCGCCGGTACGGTCCCGCCGTCATCTCGCCTTGCGGAGATAGACGTAGAAGGCTCCGTCTCCCCCGTGCTTGCGGTGGGCCTGATAGATGCCGACCGTAGCCCCGGCCAGCGGGGGCTGATTCAGCCAGCGAGGCACGTCGCGGCGCAGGACGCCCTCGGAATGCTCCATCGAGAAGCCGCTTTCGGACGGGGCGGTGTAGCGCCGTCCCTTGCCGGTGATGACCAGAACGCAGCGATGGCCGCGTGTCCGGGCATCGAGGATAAAGCGGGTCAGCGCCGAATGCGCGCGATCCGCCGTCATGCCGTGAAGGTCAAGCCGCGCATCGGGATCGCGCTCGCCCCGCCGCAGGGAACGGGCCGTGCGCCGGTCGAGGCCGGGGGTGATATCGCGCAGCGGCTCGACATCGGCAGGTTTGGGCGTGAAGCGTGTCAGCACCGGGGGCGGGGGGCGCGCGAAGGGGCGCGGGGCCTCGGCAACGGGTATCTGCCGGATGCGGGGCGCGGGGGCAGGACGGGCCTCCGGGTTATCGGGAAGCTGCATTTTCTCCCGCATACGCGACAGGACCGTATCCGAATTCACGGCTCGCCAGAGAGACAGTTCCTGCTCCGTTGCGCGCCGCGTCCTGCGGTCGCGGCTCATGAGACGGGACCGAATATCCGTTCATAGGCCGAACGCGGCGTGAAGGCGATCAACTGCCCCCGCGTGCGGGTTGCTCCCGCCGCCTTGCCTGCCGCCTCTCCGGCACCGAAGAAGAAATCCGCGCGCCGCGATCCCTTGATCGCGCCCCCGGTATCGAGAGCCAGTGTCAGGCGGCGCATCGGTCCGACAGGGGAGGCGAAATCCACCCATACCGGAATCCCCAGGGCATAGAAGCGCCGGTCGATCGCAATGGCGCGGCCCGTGGGCAGGGGCTGCCCGAACGAACCGATGGGGCCGAGGCCGGGGTCGGCGTTCAGTTCCTCGCGTTCGGTGAAGAAGACATAGGACGGGTTCGTGCCGAGCAGGGCATCGCGCCGGGACGGATTAGCCGTGATCCAGTCTTCGATGCTCTGTTTGGAAACGGCCTCCAGCGGCATTTCCCCCCATTCCACCAGAGTCTTGCCGATGGCCTTGTAGGGCTGGTTATTCTTGCCCGCGAAACCCACCCTGGCAATCGAGCCGTCGGGCAGGCGGATGCGTCCCGATCCCTGAATATGCAGGAAGAAGCTGGCGATGGGATCGTCCAGCCAGAAAATCTCCAGTCCCCGCCCGGCCAGCGCCCCGGCATCAATGGCCGTGCGGTCGAAATAGGGGACGCCCTTTTCCAGATCGTCAGGGCGTGCATAGAGCGGGTGCTGATAGGGGCCGCCACGCAGGCGCGATCCGTTCAGTTCCGGTTCGTAATAGGCCGTGAAGAGTGCCGTGCCGGTCTCGGCACCGCCCAGCGAGACCGGAACGAAATGCTTCTCGAAATATGCCGTGGCATCCCCCGCGAACTGCGCGTCACGGCAGGGGGCAGACCAGTCTATGCCTGTGCCGAAGAGAGGGCGTCCCCCGACATCCTGTCCGCCCACGCTTGAATCCGCCGGGGCATCGGAAATCTTCTCGCAGGCCTCTCTGAGGGCGACGAGTGCAGGCTGGTGATCGCCGTCGCGCCAGCCGCTCAGCGCATTGAAGGACAATACCTGCACCTGATCCTGCGGCACCTCGATAACCGGCTGCATCACGGCGGTATCGGAAGGGATCGGGGCGGCGGTGATCGGCACGGTCTGAATGACGGGTGCCTGAACAAGGGGAGCCTGCACCACCGGCGAGGGCGGTTCGTAGGGGGCGAATGCGGGCGAGGGGATCGTCAGTTCCACCGCCGGAGGGGGTGGCTCATGGGGAGCCACCGGCAACGGCGCGGCGACCACAGCCGGCGAGGGCGCTTCCGCAACCGGCGCGGAGGGTGCTTCCGGGGGCGGAGCGGTTCCGGCGGAAAGCGGCGGTGACGGACGCGCCGCACAGGCGCTCAGCAGGATCAGAAGCGACAGGCTTGCAAGGGTAAGGCGCATCAGCTCAGTCGCCGGTCTCGACCAGTATCCATGACGGATCGTCGGACCCCAGGGTCCGCTCGAACGTCCACAGGTCGTTCATGCGACGTACCATTTCGGGGTCACCCTCCACGATTTCGCCATTGGCATCGCGGACAGCCACGATCATTTCGGCATCAAAGCGCATGTCGATCTGGATGACGCCGCCGTCTTCCTCCAGTCGCGCATCCATGATCTTCGAGCTTCGCAGCCCGATGAAGCGGGCATCGACCGACAGGCCCTGTTCCTTGCGCTCATCTATCGCACCCTCGAAGCTCTCCATCACATCGGGAGCCAGCAGCGGGCGCAGCGTGTCCTTGTCGCCGGTCTCGTAGGCCATGAGAATCATCTCATAGGCGGCGCGCGACCCCTCGATGAACCGCACGGCGTTGAATTCGGGTTCAATGGCCTTGGCGGCGATCAGGGTCTGGCCCAGCGGGCTTTCGAGATCGGTTACGCCGGAGATGTCACTGTGATCGTCGGCAGGCGGCTGTGCCTGCATGTCCCGACCGGGAAACTGCACGACCTTATCGGCGGGATCGCCCGCAGCCCCATCCCGCGCGGAGGGGTTCCCGAACCATTCTTCCGGGTTTTCATGGCCCGTCTTGTGACCCAGCGCATCGCGCAATCGCAGGAACAGGAATCCGGCGACGGCGGCGAGGACAATAATTTCGATCATGGTCTACCCGCACAAGTGATGAAGAGGTCCGCGCTGTACGCGGGACACCTTTCGATAACCTTTGCACTCAATATAGGACCATCGGACGGCAAGCGATAGGGGTGATGCGTTGCAAAGCCCGTACATCGCATGTTAGCCGGTTCCGAAAGGCGCTCCAGAAGGATATCCGACCATGGCCGAAGAAACCCCCGAAGCCGCCGCGCAGCAGGCGCAGCCGCAAGCCCCGAACATCAGCGTCAAGGCACAGCTCGTCCGGGCGATGACCTTTCGCAATGCGGGCGCGCTCCAGACCCCCGAAGGCCAGCCGAGCGTGACCGTCAATATCCATGTGGATGCGACAAAGCGCAGCGAGACCGATTTCATGGTCGGCCTGCGGATCGAGGCCTCGTCGAAGACCGACACGCAGGAGTTCTACGAGATATCGCTCGATTATGCCGGGGTGTTCGAAGTCACGAATTACGAGGCCCGGATGCTGGAGCCGCTGCTCCTGATCGAATGTCCGCGCATCCTGTTCCCCTTCGCGCGGCGGATCATCGCGGATGTCAGCCGTGACGGCGGCTATGCGCCCCTGATGCTCGACCCGGTCGATTTCGTCGCGCTCTATCGCCGCGAGCTAAGCCGTCGTTCGCAGCAGGAAAACGGGGCAGCTCCGGCTGCGGCCTCCGCTCCCGCGATGAACTGAGATGCCGCTCCGTCCCGTCCCGTATAGCGGGCACGGGGGCGGGGTTTTTTCATTGTGCAGGTGCTTACCCCTCGCCTTCGAGGCGGGAAGCACCTATCGGGCAATCGACGCGCGGGAAGATCAGGCGGATCGTGTATTCCTCGTCCGTGCTCTCGCGCTCGACCCTGCCTTGCAACTGCATCGCGAAGCTGTCGATCAGTTGCGCGCCGAGGCCGATCCGTCCCGGTGCATGGGTCATACGAATCAGGGCATTCGAGATGGAAAGTGTCATCATCTCGTCTTCGGCACCGTGCAGCGTGATCCGCAGCCAGCCCTCCCCGTTCGGCCCGAACCCGTGTTTGAAGGCATTGGCCACGGCCTCGGTCGTGAACAGGGCCAGCGGGATCGAGCGATCCGGTCCCTCGAAATGCTCGATCAGATCAAAGTCCACGGAAACCGAACGCAGATCACGCCCGCCCTGAGCATTGGCGACGATTTCCCGCAGGAGCGTATCGAGACGGATGGCATCGGCCCATTCGGCTTCCGACAGGCGCTTGTGGACAGCGGACAGGCCCAGTATCCTGTCCTGCAACCGAACCAGTGTTTCCTGTTCCTGCTCTCCTGTCACGTTACGCAATTGCAGGTTCACGAGGCTGACGATCATCTGTAGGTTGTTGCGAACGCGATGATAGACTTCCTTGAGCAGGGCGTCTTTCTCGCTCAGGGAACGGTGCAGGGCGTCCTCCCGGCTCTCGATCTCCTGCGCCATGACATCGAAGCTATGGCCGAGGGCGGCGAGTTCGAGGGGGGCGTCGCGCATCCCTCTGGCCCGCAGGCCGCGCCCGCTGCGGGCATAGGCGCTGACAAGCTGATCGAGATAGATCACATGGCGCAGGGCGAAGCGGTCCACTGCGAAATACGCCACTACGACCGCCAGCCCCCACATGATGAGTGGCAACAGCAGCAACAACACCTGCGGCATGCTGAGACGCTGTGTCACCAGATCCTGCGGCCAGCTCGACACGGCGAAGATATCGCGCTCGAACAGGGGGGTGATGGAATAGATGCGCTTTTCCCCCGATACCGCCTTCTCGACCACGGGCCGACCTGAGCGACGCAGCATTTCGGACAGGGCATCGGGAACGGGCAGCCAGTCGATTTCGGCGAAGTCCTCTTCCCATGCGACCGTCTGGCCCGCGCTGTCGATAATCGCGAAATGCGAGGTTGAATGCCGCTCCGGTGCATTGGCCCAGACCATGTAGGCACTGGGCAGCGACAGGGCGAGCGACCCCATGAGCCGATCCTCGCGCATTATCGGAATGCTGACGGTGACCACCGGAACCTTCGAGATGGCACCTTTCTGATAGACCGTGACGGTCCGGCGCGGATTTTCGATGAACTGCCGGTATTCGGGGGTTGCGCGCAGATCGAAGGGTTTGGCAAGAGGATTGCCGCAACGCATGAACCCGTCGCGCCCGGCCATGCCCGCAAAGCTGACCCGCTCCTGTGTCGCCACAAAGTCGCGCATCATGGCTGAACAGTCCCCGGTGGGCATGTCGGGGTCGATCTGCGAGTTCAGGGCGTCGAGCGCGCCGAAAGCCTCGCGGATCAGGCCCTGTTCGCGGGCGCTGGCCTTGAAGGCCTCGCTGGCCAGCGAGGCGCGGCGCAGTCGCTGGGTATCGGAAAACGAGGCATAGCCCTGAGCCACAGCCAGCACACCGACCGGCAGGGTTGCAAAAGCGAGAAGCAGGGCGACCTGAAGGCGCAGGCTGAGCGACGCGGACCGGCTTGTGTCGGTCCCTGTATTCAGGTCGTCAGTCATGAAGTCAGGGGTCCGGCGCGTCGGCGACTTCTCCGGTCGCCACGTCCGTGCCCAGCATCTCGGCCAGCTTCGCCCGCGCGCGGTTCACCCGGCTCTTGACCGTGCCGACGGCACAGCCGCAGATCTCAGACGCTTCCTCATAGGTCAGGCCGGAGGCTCCCACGAGGGTCAATGCCTCGCGTTGGTCAGCGGGCAGCAACGCGAAAACCCGCTCGAAATCGCGCATGTCCATAACCCCGTCCTGAGCGGCACGGTCGGGCACCTGCGCGGCGAACTTACCATCGATATCCTCCACTTCGCGCCGGAACTTGCGGAATTCCGAATAGAACGTGTTTCGCAGAATGGTGAACAACCACGCGCGCATGTTCGTTCCATCGGTGTAGCTATGCAAGTTGCTCCATGCCTTGAGCACAGTCTCCTGCACCAGATCATCGGCATGGGACGAATCATTCGCGAGGCTGCGCGCGAAAGCCCGGAGTGCGGGGACATGGCCAACCATTTCCTCCTGACGGAGATCGGGGTTGGTCATTCGCGCTGTCCGTCCTGTCTCAGTTTGTCGAGCAGTGCCTGAAGAGCGTCGGGCAAAGGCTCGTTGGCAACATTGTCATAGACGCGCTTGAGGTTGCGCGAGATCGAGTCCTCTTCGCGCCGGCCCTGTGCCGGGCGTTGTCGTCGATCCTGCTCATCGCTCATCGAGTGCTCACCGAGATATGTTCTGTGACAAGATTTAATGCATCTCAAACCGTAAAGGTTCCATGATTCATGGACCGCGTGAACATTTATCGGTAAAAGATGGCTCACTTCCTATGCAATTCCGGGCCGGAACACCAATGGCACATGATACCGCTCCTGATCTTCACGCCGCGATCGCGCCGCATTTAACGACCTTGCGCCGCTATGCCCGCGCCCTTTCGGGCAATCAACAACGCGGCGACCTGTTCACGATGACGACGCTGGAGGCGCTGGTCGCCGATGCGTCGGCTTTTGACAGGAGTCTCTCGCCCAAAGCGGCCCTGTTCAAGACTTTTCGTTCGGTCTGGGTCGAGATCGAGGGGGCCGGGGAAGACGAAACCTCCGCCCTTGAAGGGGCCGCGCGCAAGCGTCTCGACCAGATCGCGCCCGAGGCACGGCAGGCTTTCCTGCTCGGCGCGCTGGAAGATTTCAGGATGGATGACATCGCTGCGATCATGGGCGTCTCCGAGGATGAGGCGCAGGAACTTTATGACGCAGGGCTGGAAACGATCCGCAACCAGACCCGCGCACGGGTACTGGTGATCGAGGACGAACCGATCATCGCGATGGATATACGGTCCATCGTCATGGATCTGGGCCATGAATGCACCGGCGTCGCCTCCACGCGCGATATGGCGGTGACCATGGCGCGGGAGACGCCCCCGGACCTGATTCTCTCGGATATCCAGCTTGCGGATGATTCCTCGGGTATCGACGCGATCCGCGACATCCTTGCCGAACAGTCGATGCCGGTGATCTTCATCACCGCCTATCCCGAACGCTTCCTGACGGGCGAGCGCCCGGAACCGGCCTTTCTCATCACCAAGCCGTTCAAGCGCGGAAATGTGGAAGCGGCGGTCTCTCAGGCCCTGTTCTTCAACGACGCCACCCTGATCGAGGCCCTGCCGGACACATAAGAGTCCCGCGCGCGGTGGTCGCCGGACATCCTATCCCTGGCCCTTGGTCCCGGCATCGTCCTCGGACAGGAATTTTTCCGCCTCAAGCGCGGCCATGCAGCCCATGCCTGCGGAAGTGACCGCCTGGCGGTAAACATGGTCGGTCACGTCTCCGGCGGCATAGACGCCGGGGATGGCAGTGGCGGTCTTGCCCGGTTCGACGATCACATAGCCGCCGTGATGGGTTTCAAGCTGGTCCGTGACCAGTTCGGAAGAGGGTGAATGGCCGATGGCGATGAAGATGCCCGCGCATTCGACCTCGCGCGTCTCGCCGGTTTCCGAATGGGCCAGCCGCGCTCCGGTCACGCCTTTGGGCTTGTCGGTGCCCAGCACCTCTTCAAGTACGTGATCCCAGATGACTTCGACCTTCGGATGCTCCAGCAGGCGTTTCTGGAGAATCTTTTCGGCCCGCAGCTCGTCGCGCCGGTGAACCAGAGTCACCTTGCTGGCGAAATTGGTCAGGAACAGGGCTTCCTCAACCGCCGTATTGCCCCCCCCGATGACCAGCACTTCCTTGCCGCGATAGAAAAACCCGTCACAGGTGGCGCAGGCGGAGACGCCGAAGCCCTTGTATTTTTCCTCCGATTCCAGTTCCAGCCACCGTGCCTGCGCCCCTGTGGCAAGGATGACGGCATCGGCGGTGTAGATCGTGCCGCTGTCGCCTGTGGCGGTGAAGGGGCGTTTCGAGAGATCGAGCGACATGATGTGGTCGCTGACAAGCCTGGTTCCGACGGCCTCCGCATGGGCGCGCATCCGAACCATGAGGTCCGGTCCCTGTACCTCGGTATCGCCCGGCCAGTTCTCGACTTCCGTGGTGATGGTGAGCTGTCCGCCCGGCTGGATTCCCTCGACCAGTACCGGCTCCAGCATCGCGCGGCTGGCATAGACCCCGGCGGTGTATCCGGCAGGGCCGGACCCGATGATGAGAACCCGCGTATGCATCGTATCGGCCATGGTCGTCGTCCCTCGTTCTGTCATTTCGCGCGTCTCTACAGTCGCCGTTCGAGCAGCGCCACCGTTTCCCGCGCTGCCCGCTCCGTCTCCGCCAGCGGTGATCCGGGGCGTACGGGCAGGCGACCGGCGAAAGGCTCGGCCCCGCCCGCATCATACAGCGCCTGCCGGAACGTGGCGATCTTGCCGCTTTCCTGCAAGAGGGGCCAGACGGCGACGGGCGCGGGGGTGGATGCGGCCTCGGAGATCATGTTCACGCTGTCATCACTGACGATCACCGCATCGGCCCAGGCCAGCAGTCCCGCATAGGGGTTCGGCCCGCCGCCGTCCCATATCCACGCTCCGGGCAGGGCCGCGCGGAGCCGTGCGACATGCCCGGCCCCCGTGCGTCGGGAGGCGGTGACGAGCAGCGATCCTTGCAGGGCGGCAAGGTCCGCAGCCAGCGCATCGATTCGCTCCGGCGCAACCGCCTGACGCTTCGTCGCCCCACCCAGCAATACGGCGATCCGGGGGGCGGGCAGGGGGGCGAAAGTATCGCGCCATTCCTGTCGCCCCTGCGCCAGCCATTCAGGGGTGATGCGATGGACCGAGCCGAGCGTGGCGATCACATTCGGCCCCGACAGGCCATCATGGGCGGGGGCGATGACCGCCGCGAACCGGGCGGGGGGGATGCCGCTGTCGAGAATCTGTACGCCCCGCGCCCGGCCCGTGCGCTCCAGCATCTCGACGAGGGGGGCGACCCGTCTTCCGGCTCCGATCACGATATCGGCATCGGGCAGGGTGGTCTGTCCCGGAACCACGCCTGCGGGCATCATCGACCAGAATCGCGGAGGCAGGGCCGATGACAGGCGCGGAACCGCCATGGGCAAGGCATTCCATGTGCCTCTGGTCTGTCGCGCGACTGCCTGTGCCAGCCCTTCGGCCATCGCCATATTGCCCGCGCGCCCGTCTGACAGGGCGATGATGCGGGGGGACGCGAGAAATATGTCGCGTTTTGCCGTTATCGGATCATTTTCTTTCGCCAACTGCGCCCCGGTTATGGTCTAAGCCATGTTGAGTCTTATCCTTCGTTCCGGTGGACGCTATCCGCGTCCGCGCGCCGGAACCAGACCGGAGGGGCCATGCCCGCCTTGAAACTTGATGCCATCGACCGGCAGATCCTCGCCGAGTTGCAGGCGGACGGTCGCATGACGAATGTTGAGCTATCCCGCCGGGTGGGGATATCCGCGCCGCCATGCCTGCGCCGGGTCCGAACGCTGGAGGAGGCGGGGCTGGTAAGGGGCTATCATGCCGATCTCGATGCGCGGGCGCTGGGCTTTGACGTGATGGTCTTCGCGCAGGTCGGTCTCAGAAGTCAGGCCGGTCCCGATCTCATTGCCTTCGAGCAACAGGCGCAGGACTGGCCGCTGGTGCGTGACTGCTACATGCTCAACGGCGAAGTGGATTTTCTGCTCCGTTGCGTGGCCCCCGATCTTTCCAGCTTTCAGCGGTTCCTGACCGATGACCTGACCGCAGCCCCCAACGTCGCCAGTGTGCGGACGCAGCTCGTGGTGCGCGCCGGGAAGGCCGCCCCCGGCCTGCCGCTCGACCTCGTCGCGGATGAAGATCAGTAGAGCAGCGGGCGCAGGAATCGGGTGGTTCAGGAAGATCGCGTCGCGCAGAATTCTCCCAAGAGGAGAATCATCATGACCATCACATTCATCCCCATGTCCACCGCCACCGCGCGTACCCTGCAAGCGGGGGGGCCGGATGCCTATGGCCACGCCCCCGAGCGATGCATCTCGGATGGCGACGGCATCCCCTGCCGCCATTGTCTGGATTTTGTCCCGGAGGGTGAGCCGTATCTTGTGCTGGCTCATCGACCCTTTGATGGCCTGCACCCCTATACGGAAACGGGACCGATCTTCCTCTGCGCGAAGTCTTGCGAGGCGGGGGGCGGCGAGCGGTTACCCGCTTTTCTCGACAGCCCGTCCTACATCCTGCGCGGCTATGATGCCGGGGAGCGTATCCTCTATGGCACCGGTGCAGTAACCCCGACGGACGGGATCACCCGGCGCGCCGAAGACCTGCTCGCACGAGAGGATGTGGCGTTCGTCCATATCCGCTCGGCATCGAATAACTGTTTCCATTGCCGCATCGAACGGGGGTGAGGGCACCCCCGCCGTCTGCGATCAGCGATCGCTTCCCTGCGTGGCGAAACCGCTGTTCTCGTTCAGGTCATCGATCAGGAATTTGCGCGGATCAATGGCCAGACCCCGGCGCACATTCCGCAGGGTGATGACGCTCGCGCGGTTCTGGGCGTCAGTGATGACCCATTTCTGCAAGCCGATGGGATTGGACGAGAAAATCATCGTGACCGAGCCGTCATTGGGGTTGCTCGGGTCTATGGCCGTGGCCCGCACCACGCCGGGGGCGCGCTCGACCGACTGGATCGCGCCTTCGCGGCCCAGATCAACATTGTCGCGCAGCAGCAGGTAGAGCGGGGTCCGGCTCAGCGGAATGCGGTCGGTCTTGTTCAGGTCGCGGTTCATGATGCCCGCCCATGTGCCGTCGGAGACAACGGTGGTGGGATAGGGATCGAAATACTCGAACCGCAACCGGCCCGGACGGCGCAGATAGAAGATGCCTTCCGCTGTGCGCCCGTCCGCCGATTGCTGGACGAAATCGCCCTGCATCGTGGTGATGCCGTTGAGATACTGGTTCAGCGCCGATACGGTCTGGGCATCGTAGCCCTGAGCGATGGCCGGGGCGGCGAGGGAACCGGTCGCAAGGGCTGCGGCGGCACCGATAAGAAGGGTTCTGCGTTCCATGACTCTGATCCTGTCAGATGAGTTTGGCGATTATCGGGCTTCGATGAGAATTTCGCGTTTTCCGGCATTGTTGGCAGGGGTAACGATTCCCTGTTCTTCCATCTGTTCGATCAACCGTGCCGCACGATTGTAACCGATCTGCAAACGCCGCTGGATATAACTGATCGTGGCACGGCGATCATGGGCGACGATGGCAACCGCCTGATCGTAGAGGGTCTGGTCATCCGTATCGCCGCCTCCGAGGCCCAGTAATTCGTCGATCTCGCCGTTGCCGCCCTCGGGTTCATCGAAGCTGACCTGATCGCCTGCCTCGCCATGGGCGCGCAGTTCGTCGGCGACGCGCTGGACTTCCCCGTCGGAGACGAACGGCCCGTGAACGCGCGTGACGCGCCCGCCGCCCGCCATGTACAGCATGTCGCCCTGTCCCAGAAGCTGCTCGGCCCCCTGTTCGCCCAGGATCGTGCGGCTGTCGATCTTGGAGGTGACCTGAAAGCTGATCCGGGTCGGGAAGTTGGCCTTGATCGTGCCGGTGATGACATCGACCGAGGGGCGCTGGGTGGCCATGATGATATGGATGCCCGAGGCACGGGCCATCTGGGCAAGGCGCTGGATACAGGCCTCGATCTCCTTGCCCGCGACCATCATCAGGTCGGCCATCTCGTCCACGACGACGACGATGAAGGGCAGGGTTTCGGGGTCGTATTTCTCGGTGGAGACATTGCCGAATTCGTCCAGCTTGTCGCGGCTGAGCTTTTCGCCCGCCTGCTGGGCCGCGCGCATCTTGAGGTTATAGCCCTCGATGCCGCGCACGTTCATCTGCGCCATTTTCTGGTAGCGGCTCTCCATCTCGCGCACGACCCATTTGAGGGCCATGACGGCCTTTTTCGGATCGGTCACGACGGGAGAGAGAAGATGGGGAATGCCGTCATAGACGCTGAGTTCCAGCATCTTGGGGTCGATCATGATGAGGCGGCATTCCTCGGGCGTGTGCCGGTAAAGCAGCGACAGGATCATCGCGTTGATCGCCACGGATTTACCCGCGCCCGTCGTCCCGGCCACCAGAAGATGCGGCATCTTCGTGAGGGAGGCGAATTTGATGCTGCCGTCGATTGCCTTGCCGAGCGCAAGGGGAAGCTGCATGTCCGATTCGACCACCTTGTCGAGAATTTCGCGCAGATGGACCATCTCGCGGTGCTCATTGGGCATCTCGATGCCGATGACCGAGCGGCCCCGGACGGGCGCGACACGGGCCGAGAGTGCGCTCATCGAGCGGGCGATATCGTCCGAGAGGCCCACGACCCGCGCAGCCTTGGTTCCGGCGGCGGGTTCCAGTTCGTGCAGGGTAACGACCGGTCCCTGCTTTTCGTCGATGATCTCGCCCTTCACACCGTAATCTTCGAGGACTTTCATCAGGGTGTCGGATTTGGCGCGCAATTCCTGTTTGGTGGAATGACGTACGCCGCGCGGGGCCTTGGCGAGCAGGTCGAGGGACGGTTTGATGCCGCCACCCGCCGCCTTGCGCCGCTTCATCACGGCCTTGCGCCGGGCCTGACCTTTTGTCTCGACCGGTTCCTCCACGATATCGGCGGACCGGTCGGCCTTGAGCGGCGGGGCGGTGGAGACCGGTTCTTCCGATACCGGGGGCGGCGCGCGCAGGGGAGCCTGCACAGGCATCGCCGTTCCCTCCAGTGTGGGCGGGTTCTCGGCCCCTTTCACGGGCCTCAGTCTGCGTGTCAGGTCACGGGTCCGGCTGAGCGTGGTTTCGGTCACGGCAACCCGGTTCTCGCGAGAGAAAACCTGCCGGAACGAAGCGGTGATATGCTGCCGGAACCACTCGGCCTCCTCCCGCGTGACGCCGCAGGCCAGTGCGATGGTGACGATGGCGAGAAGGCAGAAGATCAGGCCGGGAATCTGGTAGGGCGCGCTGAAATCGAGCGCGGCGAGGCCCTGCGCGAAGGGCCGGATCGTGAAATCACCGAGCCAGCCGCCATGCCCCAGCAACCCCTCGATGCGCCCCGGCAGGGCCGACAGGAAAGCGGAGGTCGCGATCACCGCCGCCAGCCCCGCCCCGATCAGGCGCAGGGGCACGACGACCATCCGATCCCATGATCCGGTCCACAGCCGAATCGCCCAGATACCCAGCACCACAGGGATCAGCGCCGCTGTCCGCCCGATGGTCAGCAACAGCAGCGCGGCCATCTGCGCGCCCGGTCCCCCGAGCCAGTTCGAGGCATCGGCGGATGTCGCGTTCAGGAAACTCGGATCGGCAGGGGAATAGCTCAGCAATGCCATGAAAAGCAGGAGCGCGAGCAGACCCATAAGGGCCGCGATGACCCGGTTGGTCATTCCGCCGAACAGGCCGTTGCCGAGGGTTTCGGACTCAGTCATCGTCGTCACGCTGTTGCCTCCGCAGGCTTTCTTTCGGTGCTCCGCAGCAGGCCCGCAATGGCCTCCAGTCCGGGGCGCAGGGTTTCGGGCGATTCCACGAGAGCGGCCCTGATGAAACGGGTGCCGGGGTTTTTTCCGTCGATGAAACGCGGATCGCCGCGTCCCAGATACGCCCCCGGCAGCACGCGCACCCCATGCTCGCACCACAGGCGCACCGTCGCCGCCTCGCCGTCGCCGACATCGAGCCACAGGAAGAATCCGCCGCGCGGGGCGGTGTATCCGGGCAAGCCGCCCATGACCGCATCCGCCAGCGCGTATTTTTCATGATAGAGGGCGCGGTTGGCTTGCACATGGGCCTCGTCCCGCCACATGGCCTCCGCCGCGTGCAACACGGG
Source organism: uncultured Neomegalonema sp. (assembly GCA_937922185.1). Taxonomy (GTDB): domain Bacteria; phylum Pseudomonadota; class Alphaproteobacteria; order Rhodobacterales; family Rhodobacteraceae; genus JAHDDY01. The sequence continues at coordinate 1,533 of CAKZUT010000091.1, read as the reverse complement.
CAGGGGGGAAGGGGCACCCGCATAGGAACGCAACCGGGTCATCGCCGCGATCAACCCCGCGCCCCCCGCCACGAAGCCGCTCCGCAGACCGGGGGCGTTCGAGCGTTTGGACAGCGAGTTGAACACCAGAACATGGTCGAGCGACACGCCCTCGGCCACCGCCGCCTCCATTCCGCCGGGGGGAGGGGGGCCGTCCGGGTATATCTCCGAATAGCATTCGTCGAAGCCGATGACGAAATCATAGTTCTCGGCCAGAGCGGCGATGCGGCCAAGCTGTTCACGGCTTGCCACGGCCCCTTGCGGGTTGGACGGCGAGCAGTAGAAGGCGAAGACGGTGCGGGCGAGGAGGTCTTCGGGCAGGCTCGTATAATCGGGGAGCCAGCCGTTTTCCTCGGTCGCGGCGACGAAGATCGGCTCGGCCCCGACCGCCAGCGCGGCGGCGGCATAGCATTGATAGAACGGGTTCGGGATCAGAACGGCGGCGCGCTGGCCGTTCTTCTGCCGACCGGCCAGGGCCATGACGGCCATGAACAATCCCTCGCGCGTGCCGTTGAGCGGCAGGACCATGCGGTCGGGGTCGATTGTGTCCGCAGGCAGCGCGAATCGACGGGTCAGCCAGGTGCCGACCGCCTCGCGAAAGCCGGGGGTGCCGTCGATGGGGGGGTATTTTGCGTAACCCTCGGCATGACGTGTCAATGCCTCATGCATCAGGGCTGGCATGGGATGACGCGGCTCACCGATGGACATGGCAAGAGGATCGCCGCCCGGAGGGTGGCGTTCGAGCAAGGCCCGCAAACGCGGAAAGGCGTATTCGGGCAGATCGGAAAACCTGCGCGGTATCATACTGTTCTGCTCGTCCTCTGGCCGGTCGCTGATCGCCGGTCCTTGGGGTCAGGTCTTTGCGACCTTTTGGTATACGATACGTTAAGCAGGCCCGAGTCGTCCAGTGTTTAGGACCGGCCACCCTGCCCCGACGCCGTGCCGCTCCGCTGTTTTACCGGCACTCCGGTGCCCGGAGATGCGTCGGTGTGTATCAAATGTGACATATTTCTCACGTAAACGTCATGCTTCGTATCTTGAAAATACCCTCTCATAGAAACATCCCTACATGGGCTTGTTACGATCAAGTATCCTTATCGAATATGAGAATGTTCAGGAGAGCATGATGCAAGATACCAATTCGAGCCGCAGCGCATTCGGCAAGATTTCCACCTCGGTCGCGACGGGCGCATTCGCCCTCGGACTTTCCGCAGTCGCAGCCATGGGCGTACTCGCGCTCGGTTCGGTAACTGCTCATGCGGAAAGTGCTGGCAGCAGCACCGGCAGTTATAAAGCGGGCAGCAGCACGGGCACCTACGGCGCGAAAAAAGCCGGCAGCAGCACGGGCGCCTATTCCGCTGGCAGCAGCACGGCGGGCAGCAGCACGGGCACCTACGGTGCGAAAAAGGCCGGCAGCAGCACGGGCACCTACTCCGCAGGCAGCAGCACGGCGGGCAGCGCGACGGGCACCTACTCCGCAGGCAGCAGCACGGC
>CAKZUT010000090.1 GCA_937922185.1 uncultured Neomegalonema sp. | reverse complement strand
TGCCAGTGCGGCGTGGTCATCATGCCTTCGAAGGCCGGAACCTGAAGGAATTCCCAGACGAAGTGCAGGATGAAGGAGAGGAAGGCCACGCCGACCTCTGGCACCCGCCACAACGACCGATCCGCCAGATCCGCAACCGCTGAATGTTTCACGGCTGCAGTCATCGGCGCAGGTACTTTATCAGGGCAACGATCCCAAGGACCAGAAGGATCACCACCAAAAGCCAGACGATGCCCATCCCGGCCATCATCCCGCCCATTCCGTCCATGTCATGCATCATCGTGCCGTTTCCTTCCGATCTCTTCATTCATGTTGAAAATCCGCAGCCGAACGGGCGCGGAGTCCCGAAGCGCTGTCTCAACGATCCCGTTCCCTTTGGGCGGCGCTCGCCTTTGCCTGGCTCTTTCGCTCGCGCTCCGGCCAAGTGCTCTTGATGTAGTCGAGGACCGCCCGGATCTCGGCATCCGTCAGCACGTCGCCGAAGCCGGGCATGTCGCTTTCGTAGCCTCCGCCGACAACGGCGGCGGGTCCGAGTTTGGTGATGCGGAACAGGGCATCGTCGGAATGGTGCCAGGTATGGCCGGACGCATCGTGTGGCGGCGCGGGCAACCGTCCCGAGGGTAGCCGGGATTTCCAGTCCGGCTGACCTTCCAGTTCGACGCCGTGGCAGGAGGCGCAGTTCTCGCCGTAGAGCGCGCGGCCCAGGGCGAGCGTCTCTGCCGAAGCGCCGACCGTACCGGGCGCTTCCCCGCGCTGTTGCCAGAGAAGGGCGGCTCCGATGGCGACCACGACCGCGAGGATCGGAAGCGCAGCCGCTTTCATGGACCGGTCCTCGCGTCGGGTAGGCGCTTACTCGACGGCATAGACCTGGGGCTCCCCGTCGCCCACGGCATAGACGGTGAAGGGCTCCTGCTTCGTGCCGCCCATCCCCGGCGACCCCAGCGGCATTCCGGGCAGGGTGATGGCCCGCACATCGGGACGCTCAGCGAGCAGACGGTCGATAATGCCGACGGGCACATGGCCGCTGACCGCGTATCCGTCCACGAGCGCAAGATGGCAGCCCTGCATCGCTTCGGGAATGCCTGCTTCCTCGCTCATGGCGACAAGATCGTGCGTCGGCTTCACGGTGACGTCGTAGCCGTTCTCCCGCAGGATATCCGCGTGTTCCGTACAGCAGCCGCATTGCGGGTTCTTGTACAGCATGACTTCCTCGGCATGGGCTTCCGGCCCGTTCGTCAGAAACAGTAGGCCGCCGATGGCGACGGTGACGGCGGCCAGACCGCCGGTGACGAGGGTACGCATTGTCTCTCTCCTTGGTGTTCGGGGTCAGGCGACCCGGATGACGCCCGTCATGCCCGCCGCCTGGTGTTCGAGGATATGGCAGTGGAACATCCAGTCGCCGGGATTGTCGGCGACGAAGGCGATCTCGACCGTTTCCTGCGGGGCCATCAGCACCGTGTCCTGCCACTCCCGGTACGTGGTCGGCGCGCCGTTTCGGGAGATGACTCGGAAGGAATGGCCGTGAAGGTGGATCGGGTGATGCCAGGCGGTGGCGTTGACCATGCGGATGACGTGGCTTTCACCCCGCTCCAGGGTCAGGACGGGATCGAGGATGTGCCCTTCGGCCGCCACGCCATTGATGAACCACATGCCCTTGCCGCGCATCATGCCCATCATTCCCATGGTCTCGCCCTGCCGTTCGAGGCCCATCCGGGCGAGGACCATTCCGCCCATCATGCCGCCGCTGAACATCACCTCGTGACGGCGGGCGTCCGCGACATCGGGTTCGGGCAGGGGATTGGGTGACAGCGCAATCGGCCAGTCGGGGGTCTCGTCACGCAGCGGCGTGTCGCCATAGGCCAGATCGACCAGCCGATAATCCATATCGCGGTAGAAGCGGTCCACAACCTGGACGCGGCTTCCCGGCTTGCCGGTCATGTCGAGGATGATGTCGGCGCGCATGGCGGGGCCGAGCACGACGAGACCGCCTTCCGGCGCGTGTGGCGTTACCGGCTGGCCGTCGAGTGCGATGATGCGCGGATCGTGGTCGCCAAAATCGAGCGCAAAATTCCGCGCGTTCGCGGCATTGACGAGGCGCAGCCGGACGCGCTCGCCACCCCTCACCGGAAAACTGTCGGGCACGCTGCCGTTGATGGTGACCGTGTTGCCGACGCGGCCGTTATGGCTCATATCGTGGCGGTTGCCGAAATTGTCGCGGATCTCCGCCGAACGGGTCAGCCGCCAGTCGTCGAGCATCCATGTCACGTCCCGGTCGATGCGGACGGGGTCGGCCTCCTCGATGATCAGGGGGCCATAGAGGCCGCGCCCGACCTGCTCGAAGCTACGCTGGTGCGGATGGTACCAGTAGGTGCCGGCATCGGGCAGCTCGAATTCGTACTCGAAGCTCTCTCCCGGCCCGATCGGCTTCTGGGTCAGGTGCGGCACGCCGTCCATGGCGTTCGGGAGCCGGATCCCATGCCAGTGAACGGTCGTTTCTTCTTCGAGGCCGTTGCGGACGGTGACGCGCAGGCGCTCGCCCTGCCTGACCCGCAGTTCGGGGCCGGGAACCGCGCCGTCATAGGCCCATACGGCGGTATCCCGCCCCGCTTCCGGCACCAGCCGGGCCTGTCCCGGAGCGGGATGAAGGTCGAATTTTCGCGTCTGGATTTCCGCTGCGGATACGCCGTGCAGGCCGGGCAAGGCAGCGGCGAAAGACGCACCCCCTGTGACGAAGGTACGGCGAGACGGGGTCCAGTGCGACCGAACGGAGGAGGACATGACATCGCTTCCCTGTTGAATGCGTTCGGCTCTCTATATAAGACCTCTACAGACTAGAGGTTCAAGGAGTTTTTCGCATGTCCGTCTACTCCATCGGCGATCTTTCTCGGCGCACTGGCGTCAAGGTGCCGACGATCCGCTTTTACGAGGGACGCGGTCTGCTCTCGGCCCCGGCGCGAACGACAGGCAACCAGCGCCGCTACGACGAGGATGGGCTGCGCCGACTTTCCTTCATCGCCCGCGCCCGTGCGCTGGGGTTCGCGATGGAGGCCATCGAGCAGCTTCTCGCTCTCGACAAGACCCCCGATCCTCCGAGAGCGGAGGTGCGGAGCGTCGCGGTGGAGCATCTGGAGGAGGTCCGCACCCGTATCGGGCAACTGAAGAACCTCGAGCGCGAACTGGTTCATCTCACCGACCTGTGCGACGGTCGCGGTGTCGGCCCCTGCCGCATTCTGAACGCGCTTTCAGGCGACGAGTCCATTGGTCGTGGCATTCAGCACGAGGGGTGATTTCCGACCTTCGTTCCTCAGCAAGACCGCGAACCTGGTTTTGCGTTCCACCATCGAACTCGCCGCCATTATAGGCATGATCGGGACGGGTCGAGATATTGGAACTCTGGAGAAACACACCTCGCCGTAGGCATGTAGGCCTCAGAATTTTCTGAAAAGACAAAGGGTCGCTCCCGCTTTTCGAGCCTTGAGGCTCGTTCAAGAAAGAGGAGCAAGACCCATGCTGACCGCCCCAGAACCCACCGATACGCGCCAGATGGCAGACGCCGTTTCCACCCTCAGCACCGCGATGCGCGCGGGCCAGCTCATCACCGCGAAGATGCTCGAACGCACGATGGAGGCGTCTTTCGATGTCCCTGCGTCGAGCGGTATCTGGGATTGGCGCTGCGCCTACGATGCGATGGAGGCGGCCAGCAC
>CAKZUT010000089.1 GCA_937922185.1 uncultured Neomegalonema sp. | reverse complement strand
GTTGCCCTGATAAAGTACCTGCGCCGATGACCGCAGCCGTAAAACATTCAGCGGTTGCGGATTCGGCGGACCGGTCGTTGTGGCGGGTGCCAGAGGTCGGCGTGGCCTTCCTCTCCTTCATCCTGCATTTCGTCTGGGAATTCCTTCAGGTTCCGGCCTTCGAAGGCATGATGACCACGCCGCACTGGCAGGGGATCAAGATTTGCACCTCTGCCACGGCGGGGGATGTGGGCATCGCCCTGACGGCGTTCTGGATCACCGCCGCCGCATCGCGGTCACGGCACTGGATCGCGGCACCGCGCCTGTGGCAGACGGGCCTGTTCGTGCTGGCCGGTGTCCTGATCACGGTAGGGTTCGAATACCACGCGACGGAAATCGCCTCGCGCTGGACCTATTCGGACCTGATGCCCGTCGTACCACCTTTGGGGACCGGTCTGCTGCCGCTCCTGCAATGGATCGTCGTGCCGCTGCTGGTTTTGAGTCTCACGCGCAGGCTCGTGACGCCCGCCACACCCTGATCCGGCCCCGCCCCGCCTCGAAATCCGAAGGAGTCCCATCATGCACGACCGCGATAGCGTTCCGGACACCGCCCTGCCGCGCGACCGCACCGCGACCGACCCGGTATGCGGAATGGATGTCACAGTCGAGACGGCGAAGCATGTCGCCTCCCATGACAGGGAGACGCACTATTTCTGCTCGGCCGGATGCCGGGAGAAGTTCGAGACGCGACCCGAGCTCTTTCTCGACGCCGACCTGAGAGCCGAGACGGAGGCGATGAATACCGGGGCGGCGGACGATGTCTACACCTGTCCGATGCATCCGGAGGTCGAGCAGACCGGCCCCGGCACCTGTCCGATCTGCGGCATGGCTCTCGAACCCAAGGGCATCCCGCTGACCGAAGGGCCGAGCGAGGAATACCTCGACTTCCGCCGCCGTTTCATCGTCGGCGCGGTCCTGACACTGCCGCTCTTCGTGGTCGCCATGGGGCGGCATCTCTTTCCCGAACAGGCGGCGATCGTTTCCGCGCACTGGCTCGACTGGGGGGAACTGCTGCTCGCGACGCCCGTGGTGCTCTGGAGCGGGTGGCCGTTCTTCCAGCGCGGCTGGGCCTCGATCCGGAGCCTGAACTTCAACATGTTCACCCTGATCGCCATCGGCACCGGGGTCGCTTGGGCCTATTCGGTCGTCGCCACGGTCGCGCCGGGTCTGTTTCCGGAACAGTTCAGGGGGCCGGAGGGCGAGGTCGGCGTCTATTTCGAGGCGGCGGCGGTGATCGTGACGCTGGTGCTGCTGGGGCAGCTTCTGGAGCTGCGCGCCCGCGAGCGGACGGGCGGGGCCATTCGGGCGCTGCTCGATCTGGCCCCGAAGACCGCGCGCCTGATCGGCGCGGATGGCGGCGAAAAGGACATCCCCCTCGACATGGTACGCCGAGGCGATCTGTTGCGCGTCCGGCCCGGCGAAGCGGTACCGGTGGACGGCACCGTGACCGAAGGCCGGTCCGCTCTCGACGAGGCCATGATCACGGGCGAGCCGATCCCGGTGGAGAAAGGACCGGACGATCCGGTGACGGGCGGTGCGCTCAACCGCACCGGCTCCTTCATCATGCGCGCCGAGAAGGTCGGGGCCGAGACGATGCTGAACCGCATCGTGGCCATGGTCGCCGAGGCGCAGCGCAGCCAGGCCCCGATCCAGAAGCTGGTGGACCGGGTTGCGGCGTGGTTCGTGCCCGCCGTGCTGGTCGTCGCCGTGCTCGCCTTCGTCGTCTGGTCCCTCGTCGGGCCGGAACCGGCGGTCGCCTTCGCGCTGGTCGCCGCCGTGAGCGTGCTCATCATCGCCTGCCCCTGCGCGCTGGGGCTGGCCACGCCCATGTCGATCATGGTCGGCGTCGGCAAGGGCGCGCAGAACGGCATCCTCATCAAGAACGCGGAAGCGCTGGAGCGTTTCGCCAAGGTGGATACGCTGGTTCTCGACAAGACCGGCACGCTGACCGAAGGCCGCCCCGCCCTTGTCGGCGTGCGACCTGCCGAAGGGGCCGATGTATTCGAGGAGGAGCTGCTCGGCCTCGTGGCCTCGCTGGAACGCGGGTCCGAGCATCCGCTGGCCGAGGCCATCGTCCAGGGTGCGGAGGAGCGCGGGCTCGCCGTCGAGCCGGTCGAGGATTTCGGATCGGTCACGGGCAAGGGCGTCTCCGGCACGGTCGGGGGGCGCCGCGTCGCCATCGGCAACCGCGCGATGATGGAGGCCGAAGGTGCCGATCCCGCGCCTCTCTTCGCCCTGGCGGAGGAGGGCCGGCGCGCGGGGCGCACGGCAATGTTCGTCGCGCTCGACGGCCGCGCCGCCGGGACGCTCGCGGTCGCGGATCGCATCAAGGAGACGACTCCCGCCGCGATCCGGGCGCTGAAGGAAGAAGGATTGCGGGTCGTCATGCTGACCGGCGACAATGGCACGACCGCGAATGCTGTCGCCGCCGAACTCGGCATTGAGGAGGTAATCGCGGAGGTTCTGCCCGACGAGAAGCACGATGCAATCCGCCGCTTGCAGAAGGAAGGACGCATCGTGGCCATGGCGGGCGACGGGGTAAACGACGCGCCAGCGCTGGCCGCGGCGGACATCGGCATTGCCATGGGTACGGGCGCGGACGTGGCGGTGGAGAGCGCGGGCGTCACGCTGGTGCGCGGAGATCTGGACGGTCTGGTCAAGGCCCGGCGGCTGAGCCGCGCGACCACCCGCAATATCCGCCAGAACCTGCTGTTCGCCTTTCTCTACAACGGCCTTGGCGTGCCGGTGGCGGCCGGCGTGCTCTACCCGCTGACGGGCCTGCTGCTCTCCCCGATGATCGCCGCGCTCGCCATGAGCCTCTCCTCGATCAGCGTCATCGGCAACGCCCTGCGGCTGCGCGCCCTGCGTCTGTAGCGCGGTGCATCCACAATGGTGTCCGGTGTCGATGTCGGCTCTGCATCCGGGCGCTATTCCCGCCCCTCTTCGAAGGATCACGACCATGACCAAGCCATCGAAACTCGACCAGCCTATCGTCCGGCATTCGCCGTCGAGCGGCGCGGACAGCCCGGACGTCTGGGGGATCTACGAACCCGATACCGGCTCCATCCAGTATATCTGCGCCGACCCCGCGACCCGCAAGGCGGCGTTGATCGACGTCGTGGCCGATTTCGATCCGACCAGCTTCGCGACCGGCACGCGCAGCATGGACCGGGTGCTGGATCTTGTTTCCGAAAACGGGCTTTCGGTGGAATGGGTGCTCGACACGCATCCGCACGCCGATCACATGATGGCCTCCGCACGGCTGAAACAGCGCACCGGCGCGCCCAATGCGATCGGCGAGAAGGTCGCGGAGATCGCCGAATTGTGGCGCGAGATCTACAATATGTCCGACGCCTTCCCCAGCGCGCGATTTCGACCGGCTGTTCGCCGATGGCGAGCGGTTCGCGCTCGGCGATCTGGAGATGCGGGTGATGCTATCGGCGGGGCATACGCTGGGATCGATCACCTATGTCTGCGGTGACGCCGCCTTCGTCCACGACACGCTGATGCAACCCGACAGTGGGACCGCCCGCGCCGACTTTCCGGGGGGCAGCACCGAGGCGCTCTGGAACTCACTACAGGAGATCCTCGCGCTGCCCGGCGAAACACGCCTGTTCATCGGTCACGATTACGGTGCCGAAGGCCGGGACGAGCCGGAATGGGAAGCCACGGTTGATCGCCATCGCGCCGAGAACATCCATGTCGGAGGAAACACCGACAAGGCGGAATAC
>CAKZUT010000088.1 GCA_937922185.1 uncultured Neomegalonema sp. | reverse complement strand
CGGCTGGCAATGCTGGCTCGGCCGGTGGTGCTGACTCGGCTGGCGGTGCTGACTCGGCTGGCGGTGCTGGCTCGGCTGGCAATGCTGGTTCGGCCGGTGGCGCTGACTCGGCTGGTGGTGCTGGCTCGGCCGGTGGCGCTGACTCGGCTGGTGGTGCTGGCGATGCAGGCATGGCTGATGACGCCGGAAAATGCGGCGACGCTGGTGGTGCTGACGGTGCCGGTGGCGCTGATGGTGCCGGTGGTGCTGACGGCGCGGTAGGCGGCGACATGCAGGCTGCCCTGACGCAGATCCTTGATCAGCTTCAGCAGCTCATCCAGCAGCTCACCTCGATGCTCTCGCAGGTTGGCGGCGGTGCCGCTGGCGGTGCCGGAGCAGCCGGTGGTGCCGGTGGTTCTGCGGGTGGCTCCTCGTCCGATATGTCGGGCATGATGGGCGGCGCAGGCATGATGGGTGCAGCCGACGCCGACAAGCACTGATCACCGTATCAGTTCTGTACGATCTGAAAGGGGCCTTCGGGCCCCTTTCTCTTTGCCCGCTCGTAGCCTAAACACGACCACAACGAAGGAGCGCGGCCATGAAACTCGCCACATGGAACATCAACGGCATCAAGGCACGGATCGATTCGCTTCCTCTGTGGCTGAAACAGGCAAACCCGGATGTGGTCGTCCTTCAGGAAATCAAATCGGTCGATGAGGCTGTGCCGCGCGGTCCGCTGGAAGACGCGGGCTATAATGTCGAAACCCATGGGCAGAAAGGCTTCAACGGCGTCGCGATCCTGTCGAAATCCCCGCTCGACTCCGTAACACGCGGCCTGCCCGGAGACGCTTCGGATGAACAGGCACGCTGGATCGAGGCCACGGTAACAGGCGAACAGGGCGCGCTGACCGTCTGTGGCCTGTACCAGCCGAACGGCAATCCCGCACCGGGACCGAAATATGACTATAAGCTGGCATGGATGGAGCGCATGGAGGCCCGCGCCGCCGCCCTGCTGGCGCTGGAAGAACCGATCGCGATGCTCGGCGACTACAACGTCATCCCCCAGCCCGAGGATGTCCATGATCCGGCGGCATGGGCGGAAGACGCGCTCTATCGCATCGAGACGCGCCGCCGCTTTCGCCGCCTGATGGCACAGGGCTGGACGGATGCGATCCGCAGTGTCGATCCGTCGGGCGAGCGATTCACGTTCTGGGATTATCAGGCCGGGGCATGGCCGAAGAACAAGGGTATCCGCATTGATCATATCCTGCTCAGCCCGCAGGCGGCGGATCGGATGGGCAATGCGGGGATCGACCGGGACGTACGCGACTGGGAAAAGCCGTCAGACCATGTGCCGGTATGGTGTTCGCTGGCGGTGTGACTGTCAGCGATTCGAGCGGCGGTCCCCCAGAGCGAAGCGCAGGGCTTCCTCGGCGGCACGGAAGATTGCCCTGGACTTGTTGACCGTTTCCATTCGCTCGGCCTCGGGATCGGAATCCCAGACGACACCGCCTCCCGCCTGCACGTACATCTTGCCGTCCTTCAGAACGGCGGTCCGCAGGGCGATAGCGGTGTCCATCTCACCGCCCGCGCCGAAATAGCCGACGCCGCCCGCGTAAATTCCCCGCTTTTCGCGTTCCAGCTCGTCGATGATCTCCATGGCGCGAATCTTCGGCGCGCCGGAGACCGTTCCGGCGGGCAACCCCGCGAGCAGGGCGTCCACGGCATCCACATCATCACGGATCACCCCGTCCACATTCGAGACGATGTGCATGACGTGGCTGTAGCGTTCCACGGTAAATTGCTCGTTCGGATCGACAGTGCCGATCTTCGCCACCCGTCCCACGTCGTTGCGCCCCAGATCGAGCAGCATGAGGTGCTCGGCGCGCTCCTTGGGGTCGCCCAGCAGGTCAGCCTCCAGAGCGTCGTCCTCCGCAGGTGTGCCTCCGCGCGGGCGCGTTCCGGCAATGGGGCGGATCGTGACGACATCATCGCGCAGCCGGACCAGAATCTCGGGGCTGGCCCCGACGATCTGGAACCCGCCGAAATCGAAATAATACATATATGGCGACGGATTGGTGCGGCGCAGGGCACGGTAAAGCGCGAAGGGCGGCAGCGTGAAGGGCACGGTCCAGCGCTGCGAGGGAACGACCTGGAAGATGTCACCCGCCCTGATGTACTCGCGCGCGCGTTCGACGATGGCGTGATATTCCTCCGGCGTCGTGTTGGAGACGCCCTCCCCCGCCACGGCCCCCTCGGGCACCGACGCCTCGACAGGCAGGGCGCGATCAAGATCATCCAGCGCATCGGCCAGACGCTCGGCAGCGCGCGCATAGGCGGCGCGGGCGCTGATGCCGGGCTGCGGACGCACGGGCGTCACGATGGTGACGCTATCGCCGACATTATCCACGATGGCCACGAGCGTCGGGCGGATCAGGACGGCATCGGGAACGCCGATCACATCCGGGTTCGGCTCGGGCAATGTCTCGACATGGCGGATCATGTCATAGCCCAGATAACCGAAGAGACCGGCGGCCATGGGCGGAAGATGAGCGGGCAGATCGATGGCGCATTCGGCAAGCAGGGATCGCAGCGAGTCGAGCGGGGCCTCCGCCTGCGCCTCGAAAGCATCGGGATCGTAGCGGGAGGCCCGGTTGATCTCGACGATCTCGCCCCGGCATCGCCAGATCAGGTCGGGCTTGCAGCCGATGACCGAATAGCGGCCCCGTTTCTCGCCTCCGGTCACGGATTCGAGCAGGAAGCTGTCCTTCCGGCCCTGTGCCAGCTTGAGCGTCAGGGAAACGGGTGTATCCACATCCGCCACGCGCCCGGCCCACAGCACCGTTGCCTCGCCCGCGTCATAGCGGGCTGCAAAGTCGTCGAAGGACGGTTCGATCATCGGATCATCGCCCTCAGTACCGCTGACCGAGATTGGCGAGGGTCTCGTCGATAGCACCGGGATACAGCAGAAGCGGGTGCCGTTCGACGGCATCGCGGGAGAACGTCTGCACCACATCGGTCGCGAACTGACGGGAATAGCGTTCAGCGGTGGAGTCGACCGCCGCTTGCTCGGCATCCGCATCGTTGGTAACGATTTCCTTCAGCGTACCGATTAGATAACCGCCCGCAGCCTCGCCGTCGATGACCGCACCCGGCTCGACGCGGAAAAGGCTTGCGACGATCTCCTGCGTCAACGGCTCGGCCTGATCGGAACGGCGAACGGGCGGAGAGGTCCGCACATCTTTTTCCTGCGCGGCGGCCAGAGAGGCAAGGGTAGCTCCCTCTTCCAGACGATCGCGCATCTCGACGGCCAGTGTCTTCACGGCCTCTGCGCGCTGAGCGTCTTTCCATGCCGCGATCACATCGTCCTTCACATCCTCCAGCGGACGCAGGGTCGCGGAGGTCAGCCCGTCAACGGAGAGGGCATAATAACCGCCCCCGTCGGCCTCGACCAGAACAGGCTCCGCGCCCTCCTCCGCCTCGAATGCGGCGTTCAGAAAGCCGGCAATGGCAGGCAAAGCGGCGACCGCATTGCCCTCGGCATCGCGCCCGGTGGCATCGATGGCTTCCGTCGTCGCATAGCGGGCGGCGGTGCGGTCGGCGATCTCCTCAAGGGTCGCCCCGCCCGCGATCTCGTCATCCATGGCGACGGATTCCTCAAGGATCGTATCGCGCGCCTCGGTAATGGCCAGATCGTCACGGATAGCATCGCGCACATCCTCAAGCGGGGTCACGGTTTCGGGCCGCACTCCCCTGATATCGAGCAAGGTCCAGCCGAAGGATGTCTTGACGGGGCCGACGACGCCCGGTTCGGTCGCACCGAAGGCGGCGCGGTCCAGATCACCGGGCAACTCGCCCCGTTCCACGGTACCCAGCGACACGTCGTTCCCGTTCGCGCCCCGCTCCTCCACGATGCGGGCGAATGCGGTGCCGTCGTCGATCCGTTGTCGTGCATCTTTTGCCGCTTCCTCGTCATCGAAGAGAAGCTGATCGAGTGTGCGGGTTTCGGGCAGGGTGAATTCGGCGATGCGCGCGCCATAGGCCTCGACGATCCGATCTTCCTCGATCTCGATGGACTCGGCCATGCTTTCAGGCGTGAGCGCGACCCATGACAGCGCGCGATAGTCGGGGGCGCTGAAACGGTCGGCGTTTTCCTCATGGAAAGCCGCGATCTGCTCGTCGGTCGGCTCGCCGGGGTCTTCGGCATCGGTCCCGGACAGGATGATATAATCGAGAATGCGCTGCTCGTTGCGGTGACGATGCAGCGCCTCGGCCAGAGCGCGGGGGGCGGCGGTTCCGGCCCCGACAGCCTGCAACATCGCGTCACGCGCCAGATCGAGCCGCACGCCGTCCTCGTATTCGCCGGGGGTCAGCCCTTCCTGTCGCAACACCGTCTCATAGCTGAAGCGGTTGAAGGTGCCGTCCGGTCCCTGAAAGACCGGTGCCGTCTCGATGGCCCTGCGGATGGCGGCGGGCGGGGCGGAGAGACCGAGGGATTCGGCTTCGGCATTCAGCGCCTTTCGCGTGGACAGGCGGGCGATGACGATCTGGTCACGCCCGAGCTGCCGCGCCTCGGAAATCGAGATGGCGCGGCCTGCACGGCGCTGGAGCGACTGGATGTCGTTCGAGAGCGCATTGGCGAATTCCTCGGTGGTCACCTCCTTCTCGCCAACGGTAGCGACGACGGTGGCGACGCGGTTGGTGAACACGTCGGAGATTCCCCAGACCGCGAAGCTGAGCACGAGCAGGGCGAGAAGAACCTTGGCGGTCCAGGAATTCACGGAGTTGCGAAGCGATTCCAGCATGAGGCGGTGTCCGGGAATACGCGCGGGAGGTCTTCGCCGCGCAGGAAAACTGGCGCGCACAATAGGTATCCGTCCCGGCCCGCGCAAGGCGACGATTCGCACGGATGTGTGGTTCGTTCATGCGACGCTCCCGACACCGCTCTGGATTGCATTGAATCGTCTTTCTTTCGACACTAAGGCGACTGAAGACGAAACCCGCCGCCCACAGGGGGAAATCCCCTCACCACCATCGGATCAGGCGGGCGAAAGGACATAGTACAGCGGCTGAACGGGCGGCGAAATCTTGCCGGGGAACGGCGGCTGGGGTACTGCGATGGCACGGACGGGCGGGAGGGCGACCATGGCCGGTAAACGGATCGAGAAAAGCTGGACCTGGAGCCTGAAGGCGCCGCGCGCATCGCTGTGGCCCCTCGTTGCGGATACGGAGCGCATGAACGAGGCGCTGCGCCTGCCCCGGTATCGTCTGCGCGAGACCATCGACGGCGACGGACTGCGCCGCCGCTATGGCGAATATGACGATCAGGGATCGCTGGTACGCTGGGAGGAGCCACCCTTCGAGTGGGCCGAAGGGCACTGGTGGCGGTGGGACAGGCTGTACGAATCCGGCCCGCTGGAACGGGCGCGGGGGACGCTGGTTCTGGAACCCGATGCTAAGGGGGGGACGACGGCAACCTACACCCTCTCGATGGAACCGCGCAGCACCGTCGGATCGATTTTCGCCCGGACCGGACATCTGCGCGAGGCGGGGCGGGCCTTCGAGCGGTTGCTGAAATTGATCGACGCCCATGCGCGCAAGCCGCAGGGGGATTTCTATGCCAATCTCGCCGCCACGCGCGCGCCGTCATCCCGGCGACGCAGCAGCGCCTTTCAGGTGCCATCCGACGTGGCGTCGGAGGATCGGGTACTGGCGCGGCAGTTACTGGACTGGCTGGCCGCCGCCTTCGAGAGCGACCTGTGTGATATCCGACCCAAGCGGATCGCACGGGCGCTGGGGGTAGGCCGGGGTGAGGCCCATGCGGCGGCGGTGATCGGCACGGGTATGGGCGCATTGGAACGACGCTTTCGCCTGATTTGCGGAGCCTGCCACGCCGTTGTGCGCGAGGCGGATGTGCCACGTGACCTGCCCCGTTCAGCGGGATGTCAGCGGTGCGGGGTCGAGGCACTGACGGATTACGCACGCTCGGTGGAGGTGGTTTTCACGCCCCATACGGCAATCCGGGAGCCGTCACCCATGGTCGCCTGCGCCAGCGGGCCGGGTGTGTTCCCGCGCATCGCCTTCCAGCAGATTCTCGACCCCCATGAACGGCGCGCCCTGCCCGCGATCTTCCCGCAGGGCGGCCATGCGATTCGGACAGTGGACGGGCAGGCACGGCTGGAATTCGATGCGCCGGGGGGTAAGGGCGCGCTTGTCAGGGTGGGTGAGGACTGGATCGAGATACCGGAGGAAAGCGACTCCCTCGTACTGGAGAACCATGGCGAGAAGGTCGCGACCGTCATCATCGAGCGGGCGGGCTGGCCCCGCGAATCGACGTCGCTGGCCGAATGGATGACCTATCAGCGATGCCGGGACTCCCTGGCAGCCGACAGGCTCGACCTCTCGCAACCACACGATGCCGGAGTGCTGTCTCTGGTGGTCATAAGCGCACGGGGGCGGGACGAGGCAGGGGCCTGCCGTCGGATCGCGCTGGCCCATGACGGGGCGGTGGTGGAGGATACAGGAGCCGGTATCCTGCTGGTGTTCGGGCATCCGGCGAAGGCCGTGGCGGCGATGGACGCGGCCCTGCAAACCCTGCCCGCCGCGCGGATCGGAGCGGATCACGGTGCGCTTCAACTGGTGGAGGGCGGCGGCTATGCCGGGGAAGTACGCGACCGGGTAGGCGATCTTGCCGGGCTGGCACAGGAGGGTGTGCCCAACCTCTCCACATCCTTTCAGGCGGCGCTGAGGGGATAGGGTGCCGGGTCCATCCTCCCCCGGATCGGCCACGGCTTGCATGACCGGGCGCAGGATACTCATCAATCGGGACCGATCATCATGACACACATCCTCGATCCGCTCTCCGCCGATGAGATCACCCTCGCGGTCACGGTGACGCGGGAACAGTCCGGGATGGATGAGACGGGCTGGTTCGAGACGGTCACGCTGGACGAGCCGCGACAGACGATCCTGCGCGCCGAGCCGCCCGCAAGCCGATGCGCCTATGTCTGCTGCTACGAGCGGTCGAGCAACCGGACCCTGCGCGGCGTGGTCGATCTGGCTGCCGCAACGCTGCTGCAATGGGACCATATCGAGGGGGTTCAGGCGCGCATTCCACCGGACGAATTCTCTGACGGGGCCAGTTTCATCAAGGCCGACCCGCAGTTTCGGCAGGCCTGTGCGGCGCGCGGCATCGACGATCTGGATACGGTGCTGGTCGAGACCTGGGGGGCCGGTCATTTCGGCATCCCGGAGGAGGAAGGCGAACGCCTCGCCTATTGCCATTGCTGGGTCATCAATGATGCGGGCGACAACCGCTATGGCCGCCCGATCGCGAACCTGCACCCGCTCGTCGATCTGCGCCGCCGCAAGGTGATCCGTATCGACGATTTCGGGGCGGTCGAATTACCTCCTGACACGGCGGCGATCAGGCCGACGGAAAACCTGCGAACGGATATCAAGCCGCTCGATATCACGCAGCCGGACGGGCCAAGCTTCACCGTCGATGGCTATGGCGTGCGCTGGCAGAACTGGCATATCCGCGTGGGGTTCAACCAGCGCGAGGGGCTGGTCCTCCATGATATCGGCTATGAGGACAAGGGCCGGTTGCGCCCCATCATGCACCGCGCCTCCATGGCGGAAATGGTGGTGCCCTATGGTGATCCCGGAGCCGGGAACATGCGCCGCAATGCCTTCGATACCGGCGAATACGGGGTCGGGGCGGCGCTGGACTCGCTCAAGCTCGGCTGTGATTGCCTCGGGCATATCCATTATTTCGATGTCTGCTCGCATGACTGGACCGGTGCGCCGCAGGTGATCGGGAATGCGATCTGTATGCATGAGGAGGATTTCGGCCTGCTCTGGAAGCACACGGACACCCAGAACGGCAAGGCCCGCGCTGTGCGCTCGCGGCGGCTGGTGATATCCAGCATCGCGACCATCGGGAACTACGTCTACGGGTTCTTCTGGTACTTCTATCAGGACGGCAATATCGGCGTCGAGGTGAAGGCGACGGGCATCCCCTTTCCGACCGCGATCCCACCCGGCGAAACCGCACAGCACGGGACGATCATCGCGCCGGGCATCACCTCGCATGTGCATCAGCACGTCTTCAGCTACCGCTTCGACATGGCCGTGGACGGCGATGTGAACGCGGTCGCGGAGGTTGAATTCGCGGGCGAACCGATGGGCGAGGGCAATCCGCAGGGCAATCTCATCACAATCTCCGAACGCATCCTCGCCAGCGAAGCGGAGGCGGCGCGGGAGATGAATCTGGCCAGCGCGCGATACTGGAAGGTGATGAACCGGGGCGCGCAGAACAGGTTCGGCCAGCCCACAGCCTACAAGATCGCGCCGGGGACAAATGCCCTGCCCTTCCTCGACCGCCGCTCGCCCGTCGCCCGGCGTGCAGGCTTTATGTACAAGCATTTCTGGGCGACACGGTTCGACCGTGAGCAGCTTTACCCGGCGGGCTGGTATCCGAACCAGAGCGCGGGCGGCGACGGCCTGAGCGACTGGATAGAGGCGGATCGCCCGCTGGTCGATGAGGATGTGGTCGTCTGGTACACGATGAACCTGCACCACCTGCCGCGCCCGGAAGACTGGCCCGTGCAGCCTGTGGTCTACGCGAATTTCCACTGGATGCCGGACGGATTCTTCGACGAGAACCCCGCGCTGGATGTGCCGCCGGGGAAGGCGGTTTACAGTCAATCCTGATCGGGGTGACACGTCCTGATCGCGATTGACCTGATACCCCTGCATTTTACGGCACCGGGCGCGGACGATGGCAAGGCTCTGGCCCTACCGTTCCGGGATCAGCCCCTTCGGCGCAAAGCGCAGGACGAGAAGCAGGATCGCGCCCATGGTCATCAGGCGCATATGGGCGGCGCTTTTCAGCAGGTGGTCGCGCAGGGCGCTGTCTTCGGCAAGGCCGCTGGTGAGAGTGTCCATAAGCCACAACCCGATAGGTTCGGCCTCCACCCAGAAGAACCACACGACGAAGCCGCCGAGCACCGCGCCCCAGTTATTGCCCGACCCGCCGACGATCACCATCACCCAGATCAGGAAGGTGAAGCGCAGCGGCTGGTACGAGGCCGGGGTGAACTGACCATCCAGCGTCGTCAGCATGGCCCCCGCAATGCCGAGGACCGCCGAGCCGAGGACGAAGACCTGCAAGTGGCGGGCGGTGACGTCCTTGCCCATGGCTTCGGCGGCGACCTCGTTATCGCGGATCGCGCGCATCATGCGGCCCCAGGGGGATTTCAGCGCGCGCTCGGAGAACCACAGGACGATCAGCAGGACAGTGAGAAAGAGGCCCGCGTAGCAAAGCTTCACCGCAACCGAGGCGACATCGACGATGGACATATTCCAGCGCCCGGCCAGCTCGATCAGACGGGGGGAGGTTTGCAGATCGACTTCATAGGGCACGGGTCGCGGCAGGCCGGTGACGTTCTTCACGCCGCGCGTCAGCCAATCCTCGTTCTTGAGCACCGCGATGATGATTTCGGAGATGCCCAAGGTGGCGATGGCGAGGTAGTCGGAGCGCAGGCCGAGCGAGACTTTGCCGATGAGCCATGCGGCCCCGGCAGCGAAGAAGCCGCCGACGATCCAAGAGAACAGGATCGGCAGGCCGAGGCCGCCGAGGAAGCCGGTACGGGCGGAATCCACGGCCTCAATGGCCTCGACGGCGGGGTCGAAGACGCTGCGCGCGAGGAAGGCTCCGGCGATGAGAACGATGGTGATAGCGAGGATGCGGAGTTTTCCGCGCAGAT
>CAKZUT010000087.1 GCA_937922185.1 uncultured Neomegalonema sp. | reverse complement strand
ACACCGCCTGAGATGCTGGAATAATCAGCCGTCCAGCACGAGCGCGGCCAGTTTGATCCGCTGGATCTTGCCGGAGGGGCCTTTGGGCAGTTCCGGCAACACATGCACCCGGTCGGGAGCCTTGAACGCGCCGATCCGCTCGATGCAGAGCGCGATCAGGGTCGCTTCGGTCGCGGTGGAATCGCCCGCCAGCATCACCCCCGCCTCGATCCGCTGGCCATAGCGCTCGCAGGGGCAGGCGAAGGCCGCCGCTTCGATGACGTCGGCATGGGTGTAGAGGGCTTCGTCCACCTCGCGCGGGGCAATGTTTTCGCCGCCCTTGATGATGAGTTCCTTCAGCCGCCCGGTGATGGTGACATAGCCATCCGCGTCCATGCGCCCCAGATCGCCGGTGCGGAGCCATCCGTCCGGGGTCAGCGCCTCGCGCGTGGCCTCGGGGTTCTTGCGGTAGCAGCGCATGACGTTCGCGCCGCGCACCAGCACCTCGCCCTCCTCGCCGCGCGGGGTTTCGCGCTGGGTCGTATCAGCGATCATCACCGCATTGCCCACGGCCACGCCGGGCGAGCCGATCTTGCGGGTGCCGGGGGGCAGCGGGTTCGACAGAATCTGCGCCGCCGTTTCCGTCAGGCCCATGGTCTCGACGATGGGCACATCGAAACGGGTCTCGAAGGCTGTCTGTACATCGGGGGAGAGAGGGGCCGATGCCGAGCGCCCGAAGCGCAGGGACGGGATCGGCTCGAAAGGGGTTTCGTCATGCAGCAGATAGGAAATCTGCGTCGGTACGACCGAGAACCATGTGCAGGCGCGGGCGCGGATGATGGGCCAGAACTGCTTGACCGAGAATTTAGGGGGCAGGACGACCGATCCGCCGGACACGAGCGGACCCATGATCGTCACGCATAACCCGTTGATATGATAGAGCGGCAGGACGCAGAGGGCGCGGTCCTGCGGGGTGAGTTCATGGGCGGTGGTCGGATATTGCCCCCCCGCCACCATCGCCCCATGGGTCAGCGTGACGCCCTTGGGGCGGCCTGTCGTGCCGGAGGTGTACATGAGCAGGCCGTCGGCGGATGCATCGGGCAGGCTTCCCGGCTCCGTGGCTGCACCGGGCGAGCCGGGGCCGGGGCCGGGGCAGGTGCTGACATCGACCACCCGCAACTGCGCCCCGGATTGCGCCAGTGCCTCGCGCACCGACGGCTCGGTCTCCGCGTTCACGAACACGATCTTTGCGTCCGAATGGTCGAGCACATAGGCGATGATATCCCGCCCCGCGACGAGGTTGATCGCCGTGGCCAGATATCCGCCGCGCAGGATGCCGAGCAGACACAGCGCGGAAGGCAATCCGTTCGGCAAGGCCCAGGCTACGCTGTCCCCCGGCATGATGCCCTGTCCGGCCAGCCACCCGGCCAGTGCCTGCGCCCTGTGCGCGACCTGCCCGTAGGTCAGGGTCTCGCCGTCCGGGGCCAGCAGGAACGGCGCGTCGGGGGTCTGCGCCGCCCGCGTTTCGAGGATCGCCGCGACGGACCCGCTCATTGACCGGCGGCCTGCCAGTAATCGCCGAAGATGTCGTCCATGCTCGGCTCGTTGGCCGGGATGGTGCGGACGATTTTCGTGGTGTTCAGGAAATGCCGCCAGTGCAGGTTGTCATCGATGGAGTTCCCGCCCCAGCTGCCGCAGCCCATCGACAGCGAGAAGGGCATCCCGTTATCGAAGGAGCCGCCCGTTGCGAAACAATGCGCCTGATTGACGATAACGCGGCAGGTCGGCAGGGAAGCGCCCAGATGCCGGGCGCGGGCGTCATCCGCCGAGTGCAGGCCGATGGAGTGCCCCGCGCCCTGATAGGCCAGCATCCGCGCGGCGATGTCGGTCGCATCCTCGAAATCGCGGGCGCGATAGAGGGTCGTGACCAGCGACAGTTTCTCGCCTGATTCCGGGTGATCCGGCCCGATGCCGCGCCCGTCGATCAGCAGGAACCGTGCGGGGGCCTTCCCCGTGATCTCGATCCCGGCAGTGTCGAGCACACGGTCTATATCCTGCGCGACCATGGCGCGGTTCAGACCGCCCCCCCCGAACAGCGCCGCGCGCAGGTCATCGGCGGCTTCACCGGGCAGATATACGCCACCCGTGCGATCCAGCTCGGCCATGAAGGCGTCGAAGATGGCGTCCACGACGATCAGCGAGTTCTCGGACGAGCAGGAGGTGGCGTTGTCGAAGGTCTTCGATGCCGTGATCTTGCGGGCGGCGTCTGCGGGGTCCGCCGTCTCGTCCACGATGACCGTCACGTTTCCGGCTCCGACCCCCAGCGCCGGGGTGCCGGAGGAATAGGCGCGGCGTACATTGTCCTGAGAGCCGGTGACGACCAGAAGGTCGCAGGTCTCCATCAGGGCTTGCGTCCTGGCTTTGGAGGAGGGCGCGGGAACCATCTGCACGAGGTCGGGGTTCGCGCCGATCTTCGCGAATTCGGCATGGATATAGCCGATCAGCTTCTCGCAGACGACATTGCCCTTGGGCGAGGGCGACAGCACGATGGCATTGCCGCATTTGAGGGCGTTCACGGCGTTGTTCACCGGGGTCGCTACGGGGTTTGTCGAGGGGACCACGGCCCCGATCACGCCCTTGGGGCGCGCGATCTCGGTGATGCCGGTTGCCGGATCGTCGCGGGTGACGCCGAAGGTGCGCGCATCGCGGATATCGCGCAGCAGGCCCAGCGTCTTGCGGTGGTTCTTGGTGATCTTGTCGGCGACATTGCCCAGACCTGTCGTCTCGACCGCCAGCGCGGCCAGTTCGGCATTGCGCTCCGGCTGCATCAGCGCCCATGCGGCGGCCAGGGCCGTGCGGTCATAGGCGTTCTGCGAGCCGTTTTCTTCATAGGCGCGCTGCGCCGACCGGGCACGGGCCATGACGTCGTTCACGACGGCTTCTTCATCGGACAGGGCGGCGAGGGGTTGGGCGGCCATGGGGATTTCCGTCGTTTGCGGCGAGAGGCTTCCTCTCCTTCAGGAGAGAAAGGGGGGAGGGCTGTCCACAGAAACAGTGTCTGGTCTTCTGTGGAGAACCGCCCCTTACCTTGCCCCCTCCCGGAGGGAGAGGGGGCGGGTTCGTAGCGGCAGTGTCAGTGAGAGCCTTACAGCCCGGAAAGC
>CAKZUT010000086.1 GCA_937922185.1 uncultured Neomegalonema sp. | reverse complement strand
GGATACGGCGCGGATGGCGGCGGAATGATACCAACCGCCTTGGAGGCTGACTGTTTTTGCGCTTCCCCGGATGCGGTGCGGGACGCAGTCCTGCGCTGCTGGTCCGGGGTCTCTCCGCGTCAGAACCCGGCCCCGGACCAGTAAAGCAGCATTTCATGCTGCATTGCATCCGGGGAAGAGCGTTCAGAGTCAAAGGCTAAGCCCCTCCCCTACAAACTCACCATGATCGCCGCGAAGAAGCAGATCGAGGCGCATAGTACGATGCCATGCCAGATCGCATTCTGGAACCGCATTCCGGGATGCGAATACACCAGCGTTCCCGCCGAATAGATCAATCCGCCCGCCGCACACAGCGCAAGGGCAACGCCGTCCAGCGCCTGCCCCATCGGTCGCAGCAACAGCACCGCCAGCCACCCCATCCCCAGATACGACGCGACCGATCCCCGGCCATCCATGCGCCCGAGGAACAGCTTCGACACGATGCCGAAAATCGCCAGCGCCCAGACGATGCCGAGGACGACATAGGCGAACCGCGTATCGATGATCGCCACGAGGGGCGCATAGGTGCCCGCGATCTTCAGATAGATCGTCGCATGATCGATCCGGCGCAGCAGGGGGCGCAACCGCTCCACCGGCGACAGGTGATACAGCGCCGAGGCCACGAAGGACGCGATCATGCACGACACGTAGACCAGAGGCGCGGCGACGCCGACCGGCGAATCCATCGCCTGCTGGATCAGAAGCACCGAGAACGGTATCGCGAACAGCAGGCCCACGGCATGAACCACGCCATCGGCAATCGTCTCGGCTCTGGAATGGGGATAGGCCATGGCGGCTTGATAGCGACTGCGGACGCAAACTTCATGTCACATTCCGCCAAATGATACCCAGGGCTGGAACGAAATCCCCCGTGCATCCCCTTGCCCGACGCCCTATATACCGCCCTATGACCCAGACAGCGATTACCCCCGACCTGCTCGCCCTGCCCCGCAAGAAGGCGGGCTTGCCCAATATCATCGGCCTGACCCGCGAGGGGATGCGCGAAGCATTCATCGAACGCGGCATCCCGGAGAAACAGGCCAAGATGCGCGTCGGACAGGTCTGGGCGTGGATCTATCACTGGGGCATCACCGATTTCGCCGACATGACCAACGTGTCGAAGGACATTCGCGCGATGCTGGCGCGGGAATTCGTCATCGAACGCCCGGAGATCGTGACGCGGCAGGTCAGCGAGGACGGCACCCGCAAATACCTGCTCCGCATCGAGGGCGGGCATGAGGTCGAGACGGTCTACATCCCCGAGGAAAATCGCGGCACGCTCTGCATCTCGTCTCAGGTCGGCTGCACGCTCACCTGTTCCTTCTGCCATACCGGCACGCAGACACTCGTTCGCAATCTCACCGCCGCCGAGATCGTCGGGCAGATCCTCGTCGCCCGCGATGATCTGGGCGAATGGCCCGTGCGCGGTGCCCCCAAGGACGAGACCCGCCTACTCTCGAACGTCGTGCTGATGGGCATGGGCGAGCCGCTCTACAATTTCGACAATCTGCGCGACGGGATGAAGATCGCCATGGACCCGGAGGGCATCGCCCTCTCCCGCCGCCGCATCACGCTCTCGACGTCCGGCGTCGTCCCGCTGATCGAACGGGCGGGGGAAGAAATCGGGACGCTGCTGGCGATATCGCTCCACGCGACGACCGACCCCGTGCGCGACCGGCTGGTGCCGATCAACAAGAAGTGGAATATCGAGACGCTGATGGATGCCTGCCGCACCTATTCGCGCCTGTCCAATTCCGAGCGGATCACGTTTGAGTACGTGATGCTCAAGGGCGTCAACGATTCCGAGGCCGCCGCCAAGCGCCTCGTGAAGCTGCTTGAGGGCATCCCCGCCAAGGTGAACCTTATCCCCTTCAACCCATGGCCCGGCGCGCCCTACGAGCGTTCCGACTGGGCGAAGATCGAGGCGTTCGCGGGCGTCGTCATGCGCGCGGGCTACGCCTCCCCCATCCGCACCCCGCGCGGCGAGGACATCATGGCCGCCTGCGGCCAGCTCAAGAGCGAAACCGAACGCAAACGCAAAAACCCCCGGCTCGCGAATGCTTGATCCGCCGTCCGGTAAGTGATTCAGTGCTGGCATGGATGGCGCGCATATCCCGAATGAAACGGCTTTGAAGGGTGTCGGACTTGGTGTCTATACTCCCGCTGATGCAACGCGCCTGACCGGCATTCCCGTCTCCACCCTGCGCGGCTGGATGAGTGACCGGAAAGGACGCGCGCGCCTGTGGCGTTCGGAACATACGGAATGGAGCGACACCCTCCTCCTCGGTTTTCGCGATCTCGTGGACGCGAAGGTTCTCCACGCACTGCGTGAAGAAGGGTTCTCAACACAGCAACTGCGCGGAACGCTGGCCTATGCCCGCGAACAGATCGGCGATGAACGCCCCTTCTCGACCAGGATTTTCAGGACGGACGGCGCGGATATCATGCTCGACCTGCCCGACGGTCTGCTGGTCGCCTCACGCAGGAACCGGGGGCAGCGCGTCTTTCGCTCCGTCGTTGAACCCGTCCTGAAACCGATCGTCTATGACGATGTTGTGGCCAGTCGGATGTGGATGCAACCGCGCAAGCGTACCATAGTCATCGATCCGCAACGGTCTTTCGGCCAGCCGATCCTGCACGAACACGGCATTCCTACCGACGTGCTCGCGCAAAGCGTGGAAGCCGAGGGATCGGTGACTATCGCCGCGCGCTATTTCGATGTTCCGGTCGCGCATGTGAAGGATGCCGTGGAATTTGAAAAACATCTGGCGGCATGAGGGCCTTCTTCGACAACAATATCGCTCCTTTCGTCGCCCATGCCGTCCAAAAGGTCGTCAATCCGCTCGGTCACGAAGCGATTGCAAAGCTGGATCGCTTTTCCAGAGACGCGCAGGATATCGACTGGCTTTCTGAACTTGGGAAGGAAGGCAACTGGATTGTCTTCACGGCGGACAAGCGTATCCTGCGTAATCCTATCGAGCGCAGGGCTTTCCATGCCTCCGGATTGACCGCCTTTGTCTTCAGTCCAGCCGTCCGTAAACTCGACAGCAGGCAAAGAACGGCGACGATACTCTGGCACTGGGACCGGATATCCGAGCTGACGGCCCTGCAATCGCGCGGTGCCTATTGGATGCCGCTGAACAGGAGCGCGAGATTCCAGCAGATCAGAATTTGACCCCCCGCCGACACGCAGGCATGACGGAAGCCATGCAAGATACGAAATCATGACGGAGCAGACCATGACCGGAGGCGAACTGCTGGTTGCCTGCCTTGCCGAACAGGGCGTCAAGCGGGTCTTCTGCGTTCCGGGCGAGAGCTATCTCGCCGTGCTGGACGCCCTCTACGATGCCGATATCCGCAGCATCGTGGCGCGGCAGGAGGGGGGCGCGGCGATGATGGCCGAGGCCGACGGCAAGCTGTCGGGGCGTCCGGGCGTGTGCTTCGTGACGCGCGGGCCGGGGGCGACGAATGCTGCTGCGGGCGTTCACGTGGCCCAGCAGGATTCGACCCCGATGATCCTCTTCATCGGTCAGATCGCACGGGAGCATACGGGGCGCGATGCCTTTCAGGAGGTCGATTACCGTCAGATGTTCGGCGGCATCGCCAAGCGCGTCGAACAGATCGAGGACGCCGCGCGCATCCCGGAGATCATCAGCCGCGCATGGCATGTCGCCCTTTCGGGTCGCCCCGGCCCCGTCGTCATCGCCCTGCCCGAAGATATGCTGCGCGACCCCGTGACCGCGCCCCCCGCCCGCCGGGTCGAGGTGGCCGAGGCCGCGCCGAGCGAGGTGCAGATGGACTGGCTCGTCTCCCTGCTGCGGATGTCGGCCCGGCCCTTCGTGATCGCGGGCGGCTCGCGCTGGAACCCGGAAAGCGCGCGGGCGCTGCGGATGCTGGCCGAGCGCTGGATGCTGCCCGTGGGCGTCTCCTTCCGCCGTCAGCAACTCTTCGACCACGAACATTTCTGCTATGCGGGCGATGTGGGTCTCGGCATCAATCCGAAGCTGAAGCAGCGGGTGGCCGACAGCGACCTGCTGATCCTGCTCGGAGGGCGGTTCTCGGAAAACCCCTCGCAGGGCTTTTCCATGCTCGCCTCGCCCAACCCCGAACAGCGCATCGTGCATGTGCATCCGGGGCCGGAGGAGCTGGGCCGTATCTACGCGCCCAATCTGGCCATCAATGCCACACCGGGCGGTTTCCTGACCCGCGCGCTGGAGCTGGAGGCCCCCGACAGCCTGCCCTGGGCCAGCGAGACCGAAACCGCCCATGCCGATTACCTCGTCTGGAGCGAGACGCCCCCCGAGGCCCCCGGTGCCATGACGCTGGGCCATGCGGTCACGCATATGCGTTCGGTGCTGGGGCCGGATGCGATAATGACCAACGGCGCGGGCAATTTCGCGGGCTGGCTGCACCGGTTTCACCGCTTCCGCCGTTACGGCACGCAAGTGGCCCCGACCTCCGGCTCGATGGGCTACGGCCTGCCCGCCGCCATCGCCGCGAAGCTGGCCTATCCCAAGCGCGAGGTGGTGTGCCTTGCCGGGGACGGCGACCTCCAGATGACGGTGCAGGAGATCGGCACCGCCATACAGGAGGATGCCGCAATCATCGTGCTGGTGGCCGATAACGGCCAGTACGGCACGATCCGTATGCATCAGGAGCGCGACTACCCCGGTCGCCAGAGCGCCACACGGTTGATGAATCCCGACTTCGCCGCGCTGGCCGGAGCCTACGGTGCCTATGGTGAGCGGGTCGAGACAGACGCGGACTTCCCCGCCGCCTTCGACCGCGCCCGCAATGCGGGTCGCTGCGCCGTGCTGCATCTGCCCATCGACCCCAACGCAATCTCACCGGGCAAGACGCTGTGACTTCCGGGGGCGGGGACACCCCGCAGGGATGAGGGCTGCGATATATCGGCGGGCACAAAGCACCCTCGCTCCCCGTAAAGAGGCATTTTAACGCGCCGTTTTCCCGTGGCAGGGGGCAACGGCCATGCTATCTCTCGCCCTATGACGGATGAACAGACGACCACCCATTTCGGCTATCGCGACGTGGCGGAGGAGGAGAAATCCTCGCTCGTGCAGGGCGTCTTCTCATCGGTGGCCACCAAATACGACGTGATGAACGACGTGATGTCCGGGGGCGTTCATCGCCTGTGGAAATCGGCCATGATCGACTGGCTGGCACCGCGCCCCGGCTGGCAGACTCTCGACGTGGCGGGGGGCACGGGCGACATCGCCTTTCGCATCCTCGAACGCGCGCGCAAACGCGGCGGCGATGCCCATGTCACCGTGCTGGACCTGACCGAAGGGATGCTGCGCGCCGGGATGGAGCGCGCAGAGAGCCGCGCAATGGCCGAGCGCCTCGCATGGGTCAACGGTGACGCGATGACCCTGCCTTTCGAGGATAACAGCTTCGATGCCTATACAATCGCCTTCGGCATCCGCAATGTCACCCGCATCGAGGACGCACTGGCCGAGGCCCATCGGGTACTCAGACCCGGCGGGCGTTTCCTGTGTCTGGAATTCTCTCAGGTCACGGTCGCCGGAATGGATCGCCTCTACGACGCCTATTCCTTCGCCGTCATCCCCCGCATGGGCCGGATCATCGCCAATGACCGTGACAGCTATCAGTATCTGGTCGAAAGCATCCGCCGCTTCCCTGATCAGGACCGCTTCGCAGGGATGATCCGGGACGCAGGCTTCTCACAGGTCAAGTACCGCAACATGACGGCGGGCGTCGCCGCCCTGCATTCGGGATGGAAGCTGTAGGAGGCATCCCGCGACCTCACCCGCCCGCACTGCCTCGCCGCACCGCGCTCCGAAAAATCACCCACAGAATCTTCGTTCCCGCCGAAAAAGTCCCCTTCAAAGTCCCCGAAATCTTCGAGGTGCCGATGCGCTTGCGGTAGGGTACCGGGACTTCGATGGCCCGCATCCCGTGGCTGGCGGCCTTGACCTGCATCTCGACGGTCCAGCCGAAATCCTCGTCCTGCATATCCAGCCGCTCCAGCGCATCGCGGGTAATGGCACGGAACGGGCCGAGATCGGTATAACGCACGCCCCAGAACAGCCGGATCAGGCGGCAGGCCAGCCAGTTCCCGAACCGCTGAGTGCTCGTCAGCGCGCCCGCCTCCGCCCCGCCCAGCACACGCGAGCCGATCACCATATCGATGCCCTCGCCGATGATGGGGTCCACCAGCGTATCCATGCGATCGGGGTAATCGGCCAGATCCCCGTCCACGAAGATCAGGATATCCGTCTCCCCGGCGACGGCGATCCCCGCAAGGCAGGCACTGCCATAGCCGCGCTTGGGCGCATCGGCGATATCGGCCCCCGCCTCGCGCGCCCGCTCCGCCGTGCGGTCGGTCGAGCCGTTATCGGCCACGACGATCCGATCTACCCAGTCGGGAATTTCCGCGATCACCCCGGCAATCGAGGCTTCCTCGTTCAGCGCGGGGATGACGACCGTACAGTGATGGGTGCCTCTCATGTCGCCTCGCGCCCCCGGATAAAGTCATAGGCCAGAAGGGCGATGACCGGCCCGAATTCCAGCCAGACAATATAGCGGTCGAACAGATGGGCATTGCCCCAGTCCGCCATATCGAAGCGCAGATAATAGAAGGGCAACAGCACCCCGAGCAACATCAGTCCCCGCACCGGCACGACGCACAGGAACGGCAGAACCCAGACATAATACCACGGATACGCGGTCGGGCTGAGCAGCAGCAGCAACGCAGAGACGGCAAGCGCGGCGGCGGGTATGCGCGCACGATCCCTCATCCGCCAGCCCAGCACGATGGACAGCACCGCGAGACAGATCAGCACGATGACCCTGGCCACGCTGTTCGGATTGGCGATGAACACCCCCGCCGCATCGTCATAGAGCAGCGGCTCCAGCATCCGGCGCAGCGCCCCGAACAGCGCGTGATTGCGCTCCCACCCGCCCGCATAGGCGACGAGGCCCGAATTCCCGTCCAGCCGTCCGAGAATCATCGGCGTCGCGATCAGCACGGTCACGAGGACCGTCACGATCCCCGCGCTCATCCATGTTCGCCATTTGCCTTGCCAGATCAGGATGGGCGCGAGAACCAGCGGCCAGACCTTGACCCCGGCGGCGACCGCCAGCGCGACCCCGGCCAGAATCGGCCTCGCCCGCACGGCCAGCAGCAATGCCCCGGCCAGCGCTGGAACGAGCAGGGCGTCCATATGGGCCGAATTGATGATTTCCTTCGCGATCAGCGGGTTCCACCAGTAGATCGCGACCCATGCGGGAGAGCGGCCCAGTTCACGCAGCAACAGGATCAGCAGCCCGATCCCCCCCAGCTCCGCCGCAAGGAACACGATTCGCAACCCGGTGATGCCCCAGGGATCGATCAGATGCGCGATCCAGAACGCAACCTGCGCCACGGGCGGATAGATCGTGGCGAGCAGGCCATAGCTGATGCCCTGCGCCACGCCACGCGACTGTCCGACAAGCGCCGACCATTCAGGTCCGGCCTGCCCGGAAATGGCCTCTCCCGGCCCGACCGCGAAAGGGTTCAGCCCCGCCTGCACGGCCCCCGCATCCCAGAGATAGCGCAGGAAATCAATTTCCCGGATCGGATCGGAAGCGAAATAGATCAGTCGCATCACGAGGCCGATGCCGATCACCAGCATCAGCGACACCTCGCCCCGGCGCAGGGTGGCGGGCAGCGTCATCCACGCCAGCCCCGCAAGGCCGAGCGTCAGGCCGGTAATCGAGGCATACGCCCCCACCTGAAAGGAAATGACAGAAAGAAACGCGCTTGATCCGATCAGGACAGCGCAGAGCAGAGGAATCGGAAAATTCATTGAATACGCCGAATAAAAGGGGAGCGCCGGGTATCGGCACCCCCCGCTTCAAAAATCAGGTGTCGCACGGCCTCCGCCGGTTCGACCACAGGTCAATTCGACCCGGATCGTATCGACAGAGGCCGTGACATTCGCATCATTACTGCGTCGGGAAAACGTACTCGCCGATGTTCACGTAGTTACCCGTATCGACGGCCGGCGCGGTGGAATAGGTGCTTGTCGCGCTGCCAGCCGTGCTGCTGCCTGCGGAATAGGTGCCCGTCGCGCTGCCAGCCGTGCTGCTGCCTG
>CAKZUT010000085.1 GCA_937922185.1 uncultured Neomegalonema sp. | reverse complement strand
AGAGTGGCCTGAAGGCCCTGCGCCATGATCCTCGCCGATCCCCTGCGCTCGGCATCCATACCGGCTGTGCCCGATACCGAGAGCGACGCGACCGTCGCGATGAGGTTTTCGTTTGGCAGGTGGAGGCTGGGCGCGGTGGCCTTCAGTCCATCGACCGTCATCTGACCGTCAGCAATTCGCACGGCGAACGTGGTTCGACCCGTCTCCACCGTCGCGCCGCTTATCGGGTCGGCATAGCTCAGCTCCGGGATTTCCGCTGCGGCGGTCCAGATACCGTCATCAAGCTGTCCCTGATGCAGGGCGGCCATGCCCTGTCCGCGCAAAGACCCCGTCAGCCCCTTCATTCGCAGGGGCGTGCCGTCCAGATCGGCCTCGATACCGCGTGCCATGATCGAAGTCAGATCGATGCGGCCTCGTGCGGGATCGGCCATGCCAGACAGGTCGAGCGAGGCCAACCGGGCAATCGCATTCTCGCGGGGCAGGCGCAGGATCGGCGCGGTGGACTTCAATGTGTCGATGATGAACTGACCGTCCGAAAGGCGCGCGGAAAGGGTCGTTACGCCTGCCGCAAGGCTGGCACCACTGGCCGGATCGGTGAGCAGAAAAGCGGGGGTTTCGGCCTTGCCGGTCCAGCGGAAACCCGTCAGGTCGCCCCGGCGCAGGGAGGCCGCGTCGCCCTCGCCCCGCAATGCGCCGGACAGACTTTTCAGCGTGACCGGGGCACCGTCGAGTTCGGCGTCGATATCCTGCGCGTTCACCTGCGTCAGGTCGATATACCCGTTTTCGGGATCGACCGTCCCCGCGAACGCGAAAGAGGCGAGGGTTGCGACCGTCTTCTCTGTGGGCAGATGGAGGGTCGTGGCCGTGGTTCTGAAATCGTCTATCGTCAGGTGCCCGTCTTCGAGCCGTGCGACAAGCGCCGTTTGCCCCGCAGCAATGCGCGCGCCGGTGGCGGGATCGGTATGGCGCAGGGCAGGAGCCTGTGCGGTCACGGACCAGTGATCCTGCCCGTTCCGCTGCACGATGGCGCGACCGGTTATCGACAGGTCCGCATTCGCGATGGATATCTCGCGAATATCCGCATGAAGCGCATCGGGTGCATAGGTGACCGCGACCGACAGCGTATCGAGGGTATGCGCCTCGTCGTCGATCATCACGGTACCCCCGTCGGGGGCCGAGATATCGGCGGTCAGGGCCGTGAGTATACCCTCCGGCGCGATGGTCACCCTGACCGTGCCCTCCAGCACCATCCGTATATCCGCGAGGGCCACAAGGGCTGGGTCTACAGGGGCCAGTATCGAGGGATCGATATGCTCGAAGCGGGCATCCATTGTGATCGTACCGTCCGGCGCGCGGGCGGCGGCGAGATCAAGGGGAATCGGCTCGCCTTTGCTGGTATCGAGCGTTCCGATAAGGCCGATGGTGCCGTGCGGGTCGAGCGTGACTGCCGAGCCATGGGCTGTCAGCGTGACATTCCGTTGTACGTCGCGATAGGCGACCTGAACGTCACTGAGAGAAATCTCCGGCAGGGTCGAAAGGCCGTCTTCGTCGAACAGATCATCCATCGAGAACGGTTCGTCCCCGCCATCGGGCAATGTCAGCCCGTCAAGTCCGATTGCGAAACGGCCATTCGCCATGCGTGTCACATCGAGCCGTGCGCCCGCGATCCTGATCCCGCGAACCGATATGGCCTTGTCTGCATCCGTCGAAGCGGAAAGCGCGAGGGACAGTCCGAGTTCGGGGATCGCGACGGCCTCTTTCCCGGCGTCATCTGTCAGCAGCACATCGCGCAGCTTAAGGCCGGTCAGCCCGTCCGTGCCCAGAAGATCAAATTCGGCGCCCGAACTCTGCACCCGCCAGCCGGGGGCCGCGCGGGTCATCAGCGCGTCAAGCGCCCCCTCGGGCATCGGAACGGAAACGGGGCCGGCAGAAAACCGGATAACCATGCAGACGAGTGCCAGCACCAACAGTCGCAACGGCCAGAAAACCAGCCGCATACCTGTTCCCAGGGCAGATGTCTTTCGTCTGGCCAAGAACGGCGTCTCCCCTCGAATTGGAACGCGGGCCGAAACCTCGTTCGTGCTAGTTTGACCGCCGCCGTCGGGAGGGTACATCGCTTGTATTTATTGCAACGTAAACGCTTTGCCGTTTGCAGGCCGCAGGAGAGATAAAATGACCGATATGATCACCGCAGGGGATGATGCGCCCGCCTTTACTGCGCCGCGTGACGGGGGAGAAACCGTCTCGCTGTCCGATTATGCGGGAAAGACCGTGGTGTTGTATTTCTACCCGAAAGACGACACGTCCGGCTGCACGACCGAGGCTCTGGAATTTACTGCCATGGGCAGGGAGTTCGAGCAGGCCGGGGCTGTCGTGCTCGGCGTATCGAAGGACAGTGTGAAAAAACACGACAGGTTTCGCGACAAGCACTCCCTCGGCGTGATCCTTGTGTCGGATTCGGACACGTCCATCGCCGAGGATTATGGCGTCTGGAAGGAAAAGAGCATGTATGGCAAGACCTATATGGGGATTGAGCGCTCGACTTTCGTGATCGACGGGGCCGGGGTCGTTCGCCATGCCTTTCGCAAGGTCAAGGCGGCGGGCCATGCGGCACAGGTGCTTGATGCGGTGAAGGCGCTGGCGTGATGCCGCGAGTGACGCTGCTTGATTTGCGGGTCGGGATGGGTCACGATTAATCTTTAACAAGACGTCCTTCGGTCCCGCTTCGGGACATGGGCGCAGTCACGTCTTGCAGGGGCGAGCAGCAATGTTTCAGAAGTCAAAGATCAACGAACCAATCGATCCGCGCTCGGGTGCCCGATCCGCAGGGTCGGCCCCCGGTGTCCGCGCGCCGGAACGCCCGCAGGTATCCGAGACCCCGGTGGCCGCGACCCCGCGATCCTCCTCTCCCGCATCGCCGTCCGTGATCGCATCCGATCTCAAGGTCATCGGCAATCTCGTCACCAATGGCGACCTTCAGATCGAGGGAACAGTGGAGGGCGATATCCATGCCGATACCCTGATCGTGGTCAGCGGCGCGCAGGTGCGGGGCGAAATCCGCTCCAATAACGTGACGGTCAACGGCATGGTTGTGGGCAAGATCAGGGGCCGCAAGGTCCGCCTGACCGATCAGGCCCATGTAGACGGGGATATCGTCCATTCCTCCATCTCGATGGAGGAGGGTGCCCATTTCGAAGGCTCGATCCATCGTGCGGATGATCCGATGAATGACGGTACTGCGCCGCAAACCGCCTCGTCACGGGTGATGGACCTCACGGACAAGGCAAAAGCAGGGGATGGTAAGCCATCCTGACAACCTTTTGGTGCAGCCTGGTATAAATCCGGTTCAACTTTGGTCCTGACCATGCTATCCGTCGAGTATCGGCTGTGTGATGATCCGCAGCCGGTCCGATGGAGCGGAATCAGGACATTATGCTCGACCAAAACGACGATACGGTTGCGAAATCCAGGAACAGCGCCTCGACCCTCGCGGCCATCCTGCGCCGCGAGATCGTGGAGGGCCATTACAGCGATAACGAGCGTCTGCCTGCGGAACGTGATCTGGCCGACCGGTTCTCCGTGGCGCGGGGCACCCTGCGGGTGGCGTTGCAGCAACTCGAGGAAGCCGGTTTCGTCGAACGCCGCCCCGGCAGTGGCACCTATGTCGTCTATATCGACGAGGACACACCCCGTGCAGTGGTGGAGACCACGCGCCCCATCGATCTGGTGGATGCCCGGTTCGCGCTGGAGCCGCATATCTGCCGTCTGGCGGTGCTTCAGGCCACGGTGCGAGATTTCGACCGCGCAGAGGCGATCCTGCGCCGTATGGAAACCTGTGGCGGGGATATGGATGTCTTTGCCGAGGCGGACGAGGCCTTCCACATGATGCTGGCCGAGGTGACCGGCAATCCGATGATAAAATGGATGATGACGCAGGTGTGCAAGGTACGCGGCCATACCCAATGGGCGCAGGTTCGCAGCAAGACCCTCGATGGGGAGATGATCGCCCGCTATAATCGCGAACACCGCGATATCCTCGACGCTATCCGCGCCCGCGAACCCGAACTGGCCGCCGAACGTATGAAGGCCCATCTCGGCGAAGCCCGCATGTCCCTCATGCGCGTGACGCAGACCTGAGCGGTCGCATCATGCCGTCATTTCAGAGGGGATCGGTGCGCGCTGATCGAGCAAACTCGAACACGAAAGGCTCTCATCGTTTCTGAGAAACGATTGCCGCCTGTGGGATTTCGAGAGCTTGCCGCGTTTCGCTGCGCGAAAAGCGTGTGGTGCCCGGGGGGGGACTCGAACCCCCACGATGTTGCCATCGGCGGATTTTGAATCCGCTGCGTCTACCATTCCGCCACCCGGGCCGCGCGGTGCAGGATAGCGGCGAAATCGGTTCGTGCAAGCGTACAAAGCGGTTTCGTTTCATCGTGTCAGCGCGTACACGGACGCTCTGAGAATAACGGCGGGCGATGCGATGTTGAGGCGGATGTACGACTGGACGGTGGACAAGGCGGAATCGCCCCATGCCCTCTTCATTCTTGCCATCGTGGCCTTCACGGAAAGCTCGTTCTTTCCGATCCCCCAGGAAGCCCTGATGATCCCGATGATCGTTGCCGCGCCTCACCGCGCGTGGCTGGTGGCCGGAGTGGCGTTGCTGGCATCGGTGGCCGGGGCGGCCTTCGGCTATGCCATCGGATATCTGTTCTATGACAGTGTGGGCGTCCCGCTGCTCGAATTCTACGGCAAGGCCGACCGGTATGACGAGTTTCGCGCGCTGTATGTGGACCATGGCGTTCTGGCGGTCGCTATCGGGGCGATCACGCCGTTTCCATTCAAAGTGACGACCATCGTGAGCGGCCTGCTCCAGATGAATTTCGTCCTTTTCCTCGTCGTTTGCTTGCTTGCGCGCGGATTTCGCTTTTTTCTGATCGCGGCTTTGCTGCGCCGTTTCGGAACGCCCGTGCGGGAGTTCATAGAGCGGCGGCTGGGGCTGGTGACATTGCTGGCCTTCGCCGTCCTGATCGGAGGATTCGTGGTGTTGAAATATGTCATCTAGAACGCTGTTCCTCATTGCTGCGCTGGCCGGGGCCGCGACCTTTGCCTACGCGCTCTATTCACAATATGTGCTGGGGCTGGCACCCTGCGCCCTGTGCATCTGGCAACGCTATGGCCTTGGGGTCGGGATAGCCGGGGCCTTGCTCGCCGCCCTGACCGGCAGTCGGGCGGGCAAGGTGACCTTCGGCACCCTCGGTGCGCTCGGGTTCCTGTTCGAGGCGGGGGCGGCTGTGTTCCATTCCGGCGTCGAGCGCAAGCTGTGGGAGGGGCTGGCCACCTGTTCGGGCAGCACACTTTCCGAGACGTTCGATCCGGCGGCGCTGGCCGAGGCGGCGGCGGGTGGCAAGGCTGTGCCGCGCTGCGATGACATCGTATGGGATTTTCTCGGGTTGAGCATGGCGAACTGGAATGTCCTGATCGCATCCGGGTTCATGGTGGTCTGTGCGATCGGTGTGGCGCGGGTGCGCCGGATATCCTGAGGAGACCCCGAGATGCAGACCGGACGCCATTTTCTCGCCATTCCCGGCCCGACCGTCATCCCCGAACGGGTGATGCGCGCGATGAACGTGCCGATGGTCAATATCTATGAAGGGCCACTGATCGAGACGACTCACAGCCTGTTTCCTGATCTCAGGACTCTGGCGGAAACGGCAGGCGAAGTGGTTCTGTATATCGCCAATGGCCATGGGGCATGGGAGGGCGCGCTTGCCAATACCGTGCATCCCGGCGACGAGGTGCTGGTGCTTGAATCGGGCCGCTTCGCCGTGGGCTGGGGCGCGCAGGCGTCGCAGATGGGGGCCGTTGTCCATACGGTGCAGGCGCGGCCCCGGTATGGGGTCGATCCGGCGGCGGTGGAGGCGCGGCTGCGCGAGGATGCGGGTCACGCGATCCGGGCGGTTCTCGTGGTGCAGGTCGATACGGCCACGGGGGTCTGGAACGATATCGAGGCGATCCGGCGGGCGATGGATGCCGCCGGGCATCCGGCCCTGTTGATGGTCGATTGCATCGCCTGTTTCGGCTGTGTGCCGTTCGAGATGGATGACTGGGGCGTCGATGTGATGGTGGCGGCCTGCCAGAAGGGGCTGATGACGCCGCCCGGCCTCGGCATTGTCTTCGCGAATGACAAGGCCATGGCCCTGCGGCGTGAGCGGGGATGCGCCAGTGCGTACTGGGATTGGATACCCCGGACGGAACCGGATATGTATTACAAGCTGTTCTGTGGGACCGCCCCCGTGCAGCATATCTTCGGCTTGCGTGAGGCGCTGGATATGATGGCCGAGGAGGGCAGGGAAGCGATCTTCGCTCGTCATGCACGGCTTGCAGGGGCCGTGCGCGCGGCGGTGAGCCATTGGGGGCAGGGCGGTCCCATCGAATGCAACATCGTGGACGAGGCCGCCCGCTCGAACGCCGTCACGACGATCCTGACCGGCGATATCGACGCGCAGGCCCTGCGCCGCATCTGCGAGGACGATCTGAACGTCACGCTGGGTCTGGGCATCGGCATGGACGCCAATTCCACTTTCCGCATCGGCCATATGGGCCATGTGAATGAACCGATGATCCTCGGGACGCTGGGGGCGGTCGAATTGGCATTGACGACGATGGGCGCGCCTTTTGCCAGGGGCGGCGTCGAGGCGGCTGTGGGGTCTTTGAAGGGGTAATGTCATGCCCTCGAAAGAGTGTATCTCATTGGGTTGAATAAGATTCCCGCTTTCGAGAGCATGACAAACTCTACCCGTCCATTCGTACCAGCGCATGACGCTTCTTCCCCGCGCTCAGTTTGCGCGGCCCTGCGGCGAAGTCGCCGGCGGTCAGCATCATCCCCGCATCGCCCACACTCTCGTCATCCAGTTTCGCGCCGCCATCGGCAACGAGGCGCTTCGCCTCTTTCCCCGATTTCGACAGCCCCGCGCGCACGAAG
>CAKZUT010000084.1 GCA_937922185.1 uncultured Neomegalonema sp. | reverse complement strand
CGAGGACGTAGAGGCAAACGCCGACGAAGATGTTGCGCGCGCCCTTTACCCAACTGTCCGAATTCGCGGAGGTGACGGGGATGAGATACGTCGAAAGCTGGCGCAGTTCGGAGATGCGCCGTGCGTTATCGGACGCGATGTAGCTGAGCGGATTCCAGCGATGCGAGCACCCGTCGAGCGCACGGGGTGAGAACCGGTAGACGCTATCGCCCATCGTCTTTCGGGCATGGGCTGTCAGTCGCCAGTTCTCGCCCTTGACGTCCACGCAGACGACGGAGCCACCATAGGTGAGAAGGTTCGGGATGATGACACCGACACCCTTGCCGGCTCCCGTGGGAGCGACCAGAAGCGTATGCGTCTGTTCGTCCTGTCGAATGAGACGCGCCTTCTTCGATCTACCGTTCTTTCCGAGGATCACGCCGCTTTTGGCGAACATCTTCTGCCTGCTCATGTCACCGGGGCGCGCGAAACGCGCCGACCCATGGTTCTCGCTGCGCGCGGGCATGAAGACGAGGGCGGCGATGAAAGCGCCCATGAGGGTCGGGACCGCCCCGACGACGAGCCATGCGCTGCGGTAGTTCGCCGGGGATTGCGAGCTGTCGGCCATGGGAAGCGTCCACGGGTAGATTTCCGCAATCTCCTTTCCTTCCAGATACGCATAGGCGATGCCGCCGATCTCCAGGGCAGCTACGGCAACGAGGGCGAGGAGACAAACGTAGCCGAGCGCTTTCATGCCCGGTCCTCGAACACGATTTCCGTGATGCGCCGTTCGCCGGACGGATCGCGACCGACCTGGATCACGATGTCGATGATCGAGCGCGCGTAGCCGATGATCTGGTCCTTCGACATGGCCTGCGTTGCCCGCAGCACCATGAGCGCCAGCCGCTCGAACGCGGCATCGGGCGAGTCCGCATGGATGGACGAGAGCGAACCGGGATGGCCGGTATTGATCGCTTCGAGAAAGGTGAAGGCTTCGACCCCGCGGATTTCGCCGAGGATGATCCTGTCGGGACGCATCCGCAACGTCGCTTCCAGCAGCGCGGATGCGTCGCCCTTGCCGATGAGTTCCGCGCGCTTCGACGCGAGGAACTGGAGGTTGTTGGGTTGGATCGGGTGCAGTTCGCGAGCGTCCTCGATGGTCACGATCCGGTCGTGCGGTGAGGCTTCGCCGAGAAGCGCGCGCAGCACCGTCGTCTTGCCGGTCGACGTGCCGCCGGAGACGAGGATGTTCTTCTTCAGACGAACGGCTTCGCGGAGAAAATCGCGGATCTGACCGCCATCCAGAAGCGCACGTAGCCCCGAGTTTTCCTCGCGGCTTCCGGATGGTGCCAGTTCAAAGGTGCCGCGATCTTGCAGGTCATCGAGGGTGAACCGCGTCAGACGAATCCGTCGTAGCGATATGGCTACCCCTTCGACCACGGGCGACATGACGATATGCGACCGCAGGACCGCCTCGTCATCGAGAGCGAGTTTCGCGCCCGTGACCGGGTTGTCTTCGGAGAACCGTTGATCGGCCTGCCCCGCGATCTGTCGTGCGAGCCGCATGGAGCTCTCAACCGTGAGCCGGGCCTCGGTCGCGATCATCGCGCCCTGTCCCGCCCGCTCGATCCAGACGCGGCCATCGGAATTGACCGCGATCTCGTTGACTGCCGCGTCCTTCAGCCACTCGCTCAACGGCCCGAGATAGTGCTGGAGGAACCCGCCCTCCATCAGAGGAAGAGATCACGCGCCACGAAGACGCTCACGCGCGAACCCTGATCCGCTCGAATGGTCGGGGCGAGGGACAGATATCGCTCGAACGAGCTGTTCGCCGCTCCCGTGAAATCGTCCCCGACACCGATGGCGGTATCCCGGCCAGCGACGTCATCGATCTGCGAGGCTCCATAGCCGGAAAGACCCGCAAGGACCGATATGAGAGCTGCCGAACCGAACCGTTCGACAAAATGCGTATCCACATCACCGGTCAGGCCGGATACCCCCAGATCGTCGCTGGCAGGCGATCCGAGCGCGATGGACTTGCCGTCGGGACGGATGAGCCGGGTCCAGACGGCGACGATCCGGTTCTGGCCTACCGCGATGTTCGAACTGTAGCGGCCAATGAGACGCGATCCCTTGGGGATCATCACGGAGGAGCCGTCGAACGAGTGGACATCCTCGCTAACCTGTCCCCGGATCATGCCCGGCAAGTCGGAGTTGATGGCCGTCTCCAGGATCGCCTGAATGATGGTTCCCTGAGCGACGAGCCGGTCCTGACGCGGCAGCACCTGTCCTGTGCTGGTCGGAAACTCGGGTTCAAAGCTGGACGCGAGATAAAGCTCATCGTCGCTCAGACGACGGCGTTGCTCTCCGTTGCCTGAAACCTGGGGCGTGCTTGCGATTGCCGACGGGCGGCCATCATCGAACAGGGTCGTAGGTGAATTGATGCGCTCTTGCGAGCGAAGACGCGCCGCTTCGGCCAGCCGCATGGCCTCGGTGCGCTGACGCTCCTCTTCTGCGAGCCTCGCTTGTAACCGTAGCTCTGTTAATCGTGCGGCATCACTGCGCTGGCGTTCCTCCTCGGCAAGCCGCGCCTGAAGTTCGAGCTCGACGAGCCGGGCGGATTCCGCCCGCCGGAGTTCTGCTTCGGCAGCGAGCCTTGCGGCCTCCTCGCGTCGAAGCTCCTGCTGCAATCGATTGTACTCGATGTTCTGTTGCTCACGCATGACGGCGAGCTGCATGGCTTCCTCGGCGGCGATCCTGTCGAGTTCCTTCCGGTGCTCCAGTTCGGCCCGACGCAATGCGTCGTCCCGTTCGGACTGAGCGAGGCGGGCGGCTCTTGCCTCATCCTCGCGTGCCAGCCTTTCGAGCCGTTGCCGTTCGGCTTCCTCGTCGGCACGGCGCTGCGCCTCCATCTCCTGCTGGATCTGTTCCAGCCGCAGGCGCTCGGCTTCCGCAGCCATGATCGCCTCGCGTCGCTTCTGCGCCTGTATAGCCGCGTCCGGGTAGTTGAACCGGACGAGATAGGCGAGGTCATCGGTCGAGACTTCGGTTCCGCCATTCGGGGTGATGTCGAACGAGTAGATGCGCCCCGTATCGGAGATCGCCGTGAGGTTCGTCTCCCCCGCCTCGTCCAGCAGCTTGATGACGATCACGTTGCCGGATTCGAGGAGGTCGATCTGCCAGCTTGCGGAGTCGCCAGCCTGAAGGGCTGTGATGTTCTCCGCAGGGTCGAGCACGATGGTCATCACCCTGCCCGGAGAGACCATGAGCTGGTAGACTTGATC
Source organism: uncultured Neomegalonema sp. (assembly GCA_937922185.1). Classification (GTDB taxonomy): domain Bacteria; phylum Pseudomonadota; class Alphaproteobacteria; order Rhodobacterales; family Rhodobacteraceae; genus JAHDDY01. The sequence goes on along the minus strand of CAKZUT010000084.1, from coordinate 579 downwards.
GGGTTCATAGGTGAGGTATCGCACCCGTGCATCGGTCGCGCTCGGTGACGGGGTGGTTTCTGCAAGCGCGACGACTGGAACGTTGAGGAACGCGAGAAGCGCTAGGACGGGCAGGGTCGGTTTCATAGGAATTCCTCCTGATCAGTTCGCCAGAGCGATCTCATTGGCGACGAGAACGGTGATGCCGGCATCGCGCTTCATCGATGCCGGATCGCTGGGCCAGAGCGTCGTGACGAATGCGTTCTCGCCGCGCGGCCCGCTGGACAGGCGCTTGCTCGCGCCGTCGGGCTGGAGCGTGACCTCGTTCCACGAGATGACGACACGCCCGTCGCCCGCACCCGTATCGCTTCGATACCGGCCCCGGAGTGTCGACCCTTTCGGGATCAGGATGGATTGCCCGCTCGCGCTGCGAACATCGGACACGATCATCGCCGTGACGGAACCCGGCCCATTCGTACCAACATCGTCCACAAGACTGGCGCGAAAGGTGGCACCGCGTCCCAGCGAGGTTGCCGGATCGTTCGGCACGACGGGTGCTCCGAAGTCCGTACCGGCTTTCGGAGCACCCTTGTTCACGAG
>CAKZUT010000083.1 GCA_937922185.1 uncultured Neomegalonema sp. | reverse complement strand
ATGCCGCCGGGGTCATCAATCCTGTGCCCGAGCATCTGATAGCCGCCGCAGATACCCAGGATCATACCGCCCCGGCGGCGATGGGCGGCAAGGTCGATATCCCAGCCCTGAGCGCGCAGGAAGGCGAGGTCACCGCGCGTGGATTTGCTGCCGGGGATGATGACGAGGGCGGCGTCTCCGGGGATGGGCTGACCGGGGGCGATCATCGTGACGGTGCAGCCGGGTTCGGCGCGCAGGGGATCGAGGTCATCGAAATTGGCGATCCGGGAAAGCTGGAGACAGGCGATCTTCACGGGTCCGTGGTGGACAGGGTCGCGGAGATCCGAAGCATCCTCGGCAGGCAGACGGCCCGCATCGGCGAACCACGGGGCGACACCGAAACCGGGCCAGCCGGTGCGTTGCTCGATCATGCGATAGCCGTCATCGAAGAGGGAGACGTCGCCCCGGAACTTGTTGATGATGAACCCCTTGATGCGGGCGGCATCGGCGGGGTCGAGCACGGTCTTGGTGCCCACGACCTGCGCGATGACGCCGCCCCGGTCGATATCGCCGATCAGGATAACAGGAGTCCCTGTGGCCTCGGCAAAGCCCATATTGGCGATATCGCCCGCGCGAAGGTTGATCTCGGCGGGGCTGCCCGCGCCCTCGACCAGCACGAGGTCGGCATCCTGCGAAATCCGCGCGAAGGACTCGGTGACGGCCTTCAGGAGCGTGGGCTTCAGGGCGGTATAGTCGCGGGCGGTGGCGTGGCGAAGGCGGGTGCCCTGCACGACGACCTGCGCGCCGCGTTCGGTCTCGGGTTTCAGGAGGACAGGGTTCATATGGACAGTGGTGGGCAGACGGGCGGCAAGAGCCTGTAGCGCCTGAGCGCGGCCGATTTCGCCGCCGTCATCGGTCACGGCGGCGTTGTTGCTCATGTTCTGGGGCTTGAAGGGGGCGACGCGCAGGCCGCGATTGGCATAGGCCCGCGCAAGGCCCGCGACGAGCATCGACTTGCCGACATTGGAGCCGCAGCCCTGGAGCATGAGGCGGGGGGTCATGCGATGGACAGCGAACGGCGCAGCCCCGGACCCCGATCCGGGGCCTCGCGAAGCACGTCGAGACCCCGGCTCAAGGCCGGGGATGCAGCAGTGAGGGAAACGGACATCATCCCTTCATCACCATAGGCAACCCCGCCACGACGAACTCCACATGGTCCGCAGCCGCCGCGATGCGCTGGTTGAGCAACCCCTGAGCGTCGCGGAAATCGCGGGAGAGCTTTTCCATGGGGACGAGGCCGAGGCCGATCTCGTTGGAGACGAGGACGACGCGGTTGGAGGTATCGGCCAGCGCGGCGATCAGGCGCGTGGTTTCGGCCTCCACGTCGCGCTCATGGTGCATGAGGTTGGAAAGCCAGAGAGTAAGGCAATCGACCAGCACCGTTCCCTCGACCCCGCGCAGGGCGGCGGCGATATCGAGCGGTTCCTCGATCACACCCCAGGACGGGCCACGCTCGGCCCTGTGGGCGGCGATGCGGGTTTCCATCTCACCATCCAGAGCTTGCGCGGTGGCGAGATAGGTGTGGGGTGGCTCGGCGCAGAGCGCGAGGGCGCGGGCGGTCTTGCCGGAGCGGGCACCGCCCAGGATGAGGGCGACCCTTCCCGTCATGGCGCGGGAATACGCGCGACGAAATGACCTTTCACGCCCTGCGGCCATTGCTTGAAAGGCACCTGACCCGTCTCGGCGGCATGGTGCAGATGTGCGTATTCCACGATGGCCTCCGCCGCCTCGCGGTCGGGGGTGAACTTGCCGATAACATAGGTCAGCTTGCCGGGGGCCGTGACCGAGACATTGCAGTGCCGCTCGCATCCCATGGTACAGGAGACGCGCCTGACCACGAGATTCTCCTGCCCTTCGGCCACGGCCTCCACATGCTCGGCCAGCATCTCGCCGCCCGTCTTCTCGCCGTGGAATTTCTCTTCCGCCGAATATTTACAGGTGTCGCAGACGAAGATGGTGGTCGTCATGGGGTTCTCTCACGTCGGAAAATCGTTTGCGGCGCTCTTAACGCAGGCTTAAGGAAAGCGCCACGGAACAGTGCGCCTTTTCACCGAAGGCCGAACGGAGCCGTCCGAGGAAGCCCGACCCGTACCGGGGGGCGACGGACGGGCCTGCCGCCGCCGCGTCCTCCTCGCGCGGCATCTTTCGGTGGAACGGTGCGAAGGGGGACAGTCATGATCCGACCGGCAATTCTCATCGCGTTTTCCGCGACGCCCGCCCATGCCCATCTGGGACATCTGGGCGAGGTTGCGGGACATGGACACTGGATCGGTCTGGGGGCGCTGGCCGGGGCGGCAATCCTCGCCGGGTTGCTGGGCAAGGGCAAGAAGCCCGAGGCGGAACCCGAGGACGATGCCCCCGAAACAGAGGAATGTCCCGCATGAGCAGGAAATATGGTGTGATGGTCTGCGGACATGGCTCGCGCTCGCAAGCCGCCGTGGATGAATTCGCAGTGGTCTCGACCCGACTGCGGGAACGATTCCCCGACTGGCCGGTGGAATACGGGTATCTGGAATTTGCGAATCCGGTGATCCGCGACGGGCTGGATATCCTGCGCGAGAAGGGGTGCGACGAGATTCTCGCCGTGCCGGGGATGTTGTTCGCCGCCGGTCACGCGAAGAACGATATCCCGACGGTGCTGAATACCTATGCGAAGAAGCACGATATCACCGTGCATTACGGGCGGGAACTGGGGGTCGATCCCAAGATGATCGCCGCCGCAGGGGACCGGGTGCGTCAGGCCGTGGACGCCGCCAATGCCGAGCATGGCGAGATGCCGAACCACGAGGTCTGCCTCGTGGTGATCGGGCGGGGGGCGAGCGACCCGGATGCGAACTCGAACGTCGCGAAGATCACGCGGATGCTGTGGGAAGGCATGGGCTTCGGCTGGGCGGAGACGGGGTATTCGGGAGTGACGTTCCCGCTGGTGGAGCCGTGCTTGCAGCAGGTCGCGAAGCTGGGCTTCAAGCGGGTGATCGTGTTCCCGTATTTCCTGTTCACCGGCATCCTGATCGACCGCATCTATGGCTTTACGGACGAGGTTGCGGCGGCGCATCCCGGTATTCAGTTCGTGAAGGCGGGGTATCTGAACGACCATGACAAGGTTATCGACACGTTTCAGGAGCGGGTGACGGAGATACTTGCGGGCGAGAACCTGATGAACTGCGCCATGTGCAAGTACCGCGCGCAGGTGCTGGGTTTCGAGGCCGAGGTCGGGGCGGCACAGGAAAGCCACCACCACCATGTCGAGGGACAGGGCGCCAGCGCGCCGGGGTCGAATGTCGAGGACTGCAAGCATTGCGACACGTTCTGCACGGGGGCGTGTCGGCTGGCGGATGCGGGGGCGCATCACCACCATCACGACCATGGGGACGGGCATTCGCATGACCATGACCACGGCCATCACCACC
>CAKZUT010000082.1 GCA_937922185.1 uncultured Neomegalonema sp. | reverse complement strand
GCTCAGGAATACGCGATCCTCTACGGCGACCGCGCCGAGAACCGGATCACCGCCTATACGTATGACGGCCAGAACAACCGGAACAGCTTTCAGACCGGCAGTTATCTCGGCACCTTTGAAGACGCCTTCTCCGATGCCGGGCGGCATCCGACCTATGGCTATGATATGACGATGTTCTCGCTGGACGTCGCCGGTATCAATGCGGCCTTCGATACGCCGGACTGGGATGGCGTTCAGCTTGGTGAGCAAACCGGTATCTGGTTCCATCAGGCAGCGGGAACGCAGTTCAGCTACGATGCCGAAGGCAGGATCACCGATTTCGATATCAGTGGCGAAATGTGGGTGGACCGGGCATTCGACCCCACGGGGCAGGCGACCTGTCATCCTGGATCGAACAACTATTTCTGTGCCCCCGGAACGCAACTCGCGCAGAATAGCGGTCTTGCCGTCGGTGGCGGTGCGGTTCCCGCGCCGGGCGGGATGGGGCTGCTCCTGCTCGGTCTCGCCGGTATGGGCTTCCGCCGCCGAAGCTAGGGTTCCCGGCGATCGGATCGGGTCAGGAACTGCATGGAGAAACACGCATTTCCTGACGCTTTGTGGATCGATCCGACCACTCCGAATGATATGAACAAGCGGCTCCCGGTCTTATGCCGGGGGCCGCTTTTTCGCGATTCGGGGCGAGCGCGGTCGCGACCCGTCTCTTGACGTCGCATCCCCTCCGATGAACGGTAGGAACATCTGCGGCCCGACTGCGCGAACCACGAAGGAACCACCATGCACCCTCTCGCTTCCGGCCAGCATCCCGGTGCCCAGCGCAGGCGGATCGGGGATGCGGTCGTCACCGCTCTTGCCGACGGCTATCTCGATCTCGGCCCGCAGACGGTGCCTGCGACCGACTGGAATGATCTTGTCCCGCTGCTCGACACGCCCTTCGCGACAGCGGATGCCTATCGGTCGTCGATCAATGCCTTTCTGGTCGAGACGGGCGGCAGGCGCATCCTGATTGATGCGGGCGGCGCGCAATCGGGGATCGGGTCGCTGGGGCGACTGGGTTCGACGCTTGCGGCCATCGGCATCGGGCCGGAGACCGTGGACGCGCTTCTCATCACCCATCTTCATCCCGACCATGCGGGCGGGGCCTTCGATGAGACGGGTGCGGCGACTTTCGAACGCGCCGAGATGATCCTGCATACCGGCGAACACGCGCATTGGCATGATGATACGCTCGTGACTGATGCGAACCGGGGCTATGTCGAACTGGCGCGCAAGGCGGTTGTGGCTTATGCCCGCGAGGGTCGGCTCACGCTGTTTGACAGCGACAGCGAAGTCGCTCCGGGCCTCTTCGCCGAGTTCCTGCCGGGCCATACTCCCGGCCATACCGGTTATCGTATCGAGAGTGGTAACGATGCCCTGCTGATCTGGGGTGATATTGTCCATATTCCGCCCGTCCAGATGAAGCGGCCCGAAATCGGCATCGCTTTCGACAGCGACGGCGCGCAGGCAGAGGTTACCCGGCGGCGCATTCTTGAAAGGGCCGTGACCGAGCGCCTCAAGATCGCGGGGATGCATATGCCCTGGCCGGGTATCGGCCATGTCGAACGCGACGGGACCGGCTATCGCTTTGTCACTGCGCCCCACGATTACGGGACGGGCCACCCGTGACGGTCTTCGAGCCGATGTGCGACGCGGATACAGAAGCCGTCATCGCCCTGTGGACCACCTGCGGCCTCACCCGCCCCTGGAATGATCCGGCGGCGGATATCGCACTGGCGCGGCGGAGCCGGGAATCCGACATCCTTCTCCATCGCATTGCAGGCACCCCCGTCGTCACGATCATGGTCGGCCATGACGGCCATCGTGGCTGGGTCTATTATCTCGCGACCCACCCGGAGCATCGCCGCAGGGGCCTCGCCGGCGCGGCCATGGCGGCGGCGGAGGACTGGGCAAGGGTACGGGGTGTTCCGAAGATGCATCTGATGGTTCGGCGCGGCAATGAAGGCGTCATCGCTTTCTACGAGGCGCTGGGCTACGAAGACGGCAATATTCTGGTTATGCAGAAGTGGCTCGACCCCGGACGCGAGGCGCTCTATCCGGGACCACCGGGGAGAACGGGATGATTGTGTTGCTGTCGGGACTGGCCCTTTACACGGGGCTGCACCTCTTCACGACGGCCCTGCGGCCTGTCCGTCAGGGCATCGTGGGCCGCATTGGCGAGGTGCCGTGGAAAATCCTCTCTGCGATCGGTCTCGTCGCGTCGGTCTGGCTGATGGTGCGCGGCTATGGTGAGGCATCGGCGCAGGCCGTGTGGACGGCCCCCGGCTGGGCGCGCAATCTCGTGGTTGTTCTGATGGTGCCGACGTTCATCCTCTACACGGGCAGTTATCCCGGCTCAGCCATCCGTACGCGGGTGCGGCATCCGCAATTGACCGGTTTCATGCTCTGGGCGGGGATGCATCTGCTCGTGAATGGCGAGGTTCGCGCAACGGTCCTGTTCGGTGGCCTGCTTCTCTGGGCCATTGTGCAGTCGATCCTCCTGAACCGCCGGGACGGCAAGCCGCCCCTGCCGCAGCCGGGCGCATCGTTCCTCAAGGCATGGGCGGCGATCCCCGTCGGTATTGCCCTCTGGGTCGGATTGCTGCTCTCGCACCAGTGGCTCTTCGGCGTGAGTCCCTTCGTATGAGTGTCCTGGGCGTCATCCTTGCCGGAGGGCTTGCCCGGCGCATGGGCGGGCGCGATAAGGCCTTCCTGTCGCTGGGTGGCGAGGCCCTGCTGGATCGCGCGCTGGCCCGTCTCGCACCGCAGGTGGACAGCCTCGCCATCAATTCCAACGGCGATCCGGCGCTGTTCTCGGGATATGCCCCGCCGCTGGTGCCCGATCTCGATGACAGCCGCGCGGGGCCGCTGGCCGGGGTGCTGGCGGGGCTGAGCTTCGCCGAGGGTATCGGCGCGTCCCATGTCGTCACCGTCGCCGTGGACACCCCCTTCTTTCCCTCGGATCTCGTCACGCGCCTGCGCGCCGCCGCAGAGACCGATGATCTGCCCCTAGCCTGCGCCGCCACCGGTGAGCGCACTCATCCGGTTTTCGGCCTCTGGCCTGTCGCCCTGCGTGCCGACCTTGCCGGGGCGCTGGCTTCGGGAGAGCGCAAGGTGGATCGCTGGACCGCCCGCCATGGCTGCGCCGTCGCCCGTTGGACGGCGGACCCTTTTGATCCCTTCTTCAACGTCAATACCCCCGAAGACATGGCCGATGCCGAAAGCCTTGTATCATGAGGCTTTACGGCGTTACCGGCTGGAAGAATAACGGCAAGACCACACTGGTCGAGCGGCTGGTTACGGAAATCGCCGCGCGGGGCATCGGTGTCTCCACCGTAAAGCACGCCCACCATGCCTTTGATCTCGATCAACCCGGCAAGGATTCGTGGCGGCATCGCGAGGCCGGGGCGCGGGAGGTGCTGGTCTCGGGCGGGGCGCGCTGGGCCTTGATGCGCGAATTGCGCGATGAGGACGAGCCACCTCTCGCCGACCTGCTCGCGCGTCTCTCCCCGGTCGATCTCGTCATCGTCGAGGGATATAAACGCGACCCCCATCGCAAGATCGAGGTGCGGCGCGCTGAGGCGGCGCGGGGCCTGATCGCCGAGGGTGATCCCACCATCCGGGCGCTGGCCACCGATACCCCTCTCGACGGCTTCGACCGTCCGCAATTCGATCTGGACGATATCGCCGGGATTGCCGATTTCATGCTGGCGGATGCGCTGTCATGGCCCTGAGAAATGACTGTTTCGCATTGCCCGCCGGTGTCTCATGGACGCCCGTGGAGGAGGCGCTGGCCGATCTGCGCGCGCGGCTGTCGCCTGTTACAGCGGTCGAGACGGTCCCGCTCGACGGGGCGCAGGGCATGGTGCTCGCGAGCGATATCGCCGCGCCGGTTTCCCTGCCCCCCGCCGATAATGCCGCCGTCGATGGTTATGCGCTGGCCCATGCCTCGCTCGGAGCGGAGGGCGAACAGCGCCTTGTGCTGTGTGAGGGCCGCGCGGCGGCGGGCGCTCCGTTCGGGGGGATCGTGGCGCCGGGACAGGCCGTCCGCATTCTCACCGGCGGAGTCATGCCCGCCGGTACGGACTCGGTGGTCATGGATGAGGATGTGGATCGGGAGGGGAGTATCATCCGCTTTGGCTCTGGCCTGAAACCGGGTGCGAACCGGCGCAGGGCCGGGGAAGATATCAACGCGGGAGACACGGCGCTGGCTGCCGGAACGCGGCTGGGGCCGGCGCATCTCTCCCGAATTGCGTCCCTCGGTATCGCCTCGCTTGAGGTTCATGCTCCCTTGCGGGTTGCGGTCTTTTCCACCGGCGACGAACTGGCAGAACCGGGCGAGGCCCTGTCGCCGGGGCAGATATACGACGCTAACCGCGCTATGCTGCTCGCCCTCGCCGGGGCGCAGGGGGTCGTGACCCTCGATCACGGACGCATCCCCGACCGCCCCGCCGCCATTGCCGATGCTCTTGCCGCCGCCGCGCATGGAGCCGACGCGGTTATCGTGTCGGGGGGCGCATCGGGGGGCGATGAGGATCATGTCTCCCGCGAACTTTCGCGCAGCGGAGCCATGGCGCTGTGGCGTATCGCGATGAAGCCCGGACGTCCCCTCGCACTGGGCCAGATCGACAGCGTCCCGGTATTCGGCCTGCCGGGCAATCCGGTTGCGGCTTTCGTCTGTTTTCTGATCTTCGCGCGCCCGGCGCTGCATCGTCTGGCCGGGGCTGCATGGCCCGAACCCGTCGCCTACCCCCTCACCGCGCGCTTTTCAGCGAAGAAGAAGCCCGGACGCACCGAACTCCTGCGCGCGCGGGCGGATGGAGCCGGGGGGGTCGAAAAATTCCGCTCCGACGGTTCCGGCCTGATCGGCGGGCTGGTCTGGTCGGATGGGCTGGTCATGCTGGAACATGATCGGGGGGTCGTGGAGGAGGGGGAAACCGTGCGCTTCTTCCCCTATGCGGGCTTTGGACTGGTATAGAGCGACCGTCATCGGAGGCGCGGTCATTATCACTTCCGCAATTTCTCTGAAGACCCGACTTGATCGAGATCGAATGTAACGCCGACCCCGCATCCTGTCCCTTCACGGTACGGACATGGGGGGAGACGGTCAGAATCGAGGACTGCTTCTCCGCGCTGAAACCGGCTCAGGCCGACAGGCGCCCCGCCGCCTCGGCGATCATCAGATATGCCCGTCCCGTGCGCGTGTTCGACAGATCGACGATAAGCTTCTCGTTGTCTGTCTCCGCCAGCAACCGGCGGCCCATATCCTCGTAGCGATCCATGAACTTCGCGCAGAGATGCTCGAAGCCTCTGTCTGAATTCAGTTTCGCCCGGATGCGGCTCTGCTCGACCGGGGCATTGATGCCGTCGATCCTGCTGCCGCCGGATCCGTCTAGATGATCCTTCCAGGTCGTGACCGGCACGAGGCGGGGAATGAAATCTTCCATGTAGAGGTCGATATCGGCCATGGAGGCCAGCGTATCCTCCGCACATTGCAGAAGGGAGGCGGCTTCGGGATCGGTCAACACGTCATAGAGGGCGTCGAGGGTCTCGACGTCATCCTCGCTTTCGGGGAAATTGGCGGCACGGGCGAATTT
>CAKZUT010000081.1 GCA_937922185.1 uncultured Neomegalonema sp. | reverse complement strand
GATGCGGGGCCTCCTTATGCTTTGCGTTGACTGCAAATTACAGGTTGTCCCGCATCTGCAAAGCGTCATTGCATCGTGCGTCACGCAGCGACGCATTGCGTTCAGGACAGCCAATTGCCCTGGATATCGCTTTGCCGGGTTTTCGGAAATCCGCTCCATACCGCACATCACGCTCTCACCATTTGCGCTGGCGCGCAATTGGCTGTCGCTTTGCCGGATTTTCGGAAATCTGCCCTCGTTGTCCCGCTGCGCGGGAAACGAGGTGGTGGAGCCTAGCGGGATCGAACCGCTGACCTCCTGCATGCCATGCAGGCGCTCTCCCAGCTGAGCTAAGGCCCCGTACCGCGTTGCGGAGCGCATCGTTTATTCGGGTGCGCTCCGCAGTTCAAGCGAAAACCGACTTACGTTTCGGATCACTTGAGCGTTTCATCTTCCTCGTCGTCATCGTCATCGGCCACGACGATATCAACGTCGATATCGTCCTCATCGTCGTCATCGGCGGCCTCCTCGTCATCGGCCAGCCCCTCGTCATCATCGATCAGAGCATCATCGGCGACGAAGGCATCCTTGTCATCATCATCATCGCCGGTTGCCACGACGGTCGTGTCGTCTTCCGCATCCGCAGGCAGAATCACGTCCTCTTCGTCATCGTCGTCGTCATCGGAGGAAACGACCTCGACCAGATCATCGTCTTCCTCCTCCTCCACGACTTTCTTGACGACCTTTTTCTCTTTCGGAGCGGCGGCGGCCTTGCCGCGCTTGATCTTGGTCGCGGCGACGAGATCGTATTCCGCCTCACATGCGGGACAGATGATCGGCGTCTTGCTGAGGTCGTAGAAGCGAACCGAACAGCTCTGGCACTGGCGTTTGACGCCCCATTCGGGTTTGACCATCGGATAATTTCCTGAAATTCGGCGGATTGGGAAGGGCTTCCGATGCCACAGTACAGGGGCGCATGTCAAAGGCCCTCGCAGGTCTGCGGACGATTTGTTGCAGCGCAAAACGGAAACCGGTAGTGTCATTTATCAACGACATCCGGTCACAGTCACTGCAAGACACCGGAAGTCGGCCAGAGAACGGACGGGACAAGCGATGCTCTATCACGCCTATGAATGGACCCATGCCACGATCACGCCCCTGAAACAGGTATCGGAGGCGGGACTTCAGGCATGGACCGATCCCCGCAATCCCTGGTCCGGCACTCCTATGGGGCGGACGATGGCGGCCTCGTTCGAGATGTTCAACGACGCCACCCGCCGCTACGGACGCCCCGACTGGGATATCGACGTCATCGAGGCCCATGGCCAGCCCGCCGCCCTGCGGATCGAGACGGCCATGGAAAAACCGTTCTGCCGCCTGCTGCATTTCCGCCGCTACGGCGAGGGATGCGGCGAGGGCAAAGACCCCAAGGTTCTCCTGATCGCGCCGATGTCCGGCCATTTCGCCACATTGCTGCGCGGAACGGTCCAGAAGATGCTGGAAACGCACGACGTCTATCTGACCGACTGGCGCGATGCGCGGAACGTGCCCCTGACCGAAGGCCAGTTCGATCTGGAGGATTATGTCCGGTATCTGATCGAGTTCATGCAGTTCATGGGGCCGGGAGCGTCGATGATCGGCGTGTGCCAGCCGGGGGTGCCGGCACTGGCCGCGACCGCGCTGATGGCCGAGGACAATGATCCCTGCCGCCCCGATTCCCTGATCCTGATGGGCAGCCCCATCGACACCCGGATCAGCCCGACCGAACCGACGAAACTGGCCGACGAGAAGTCGTTGCAATGGTTCGAGACGAATATGATCTCGCTGGTGCCCATGCCCAATCCGGGCGTCATGCGCCGGGTCTATCCGGGGTTCCTGCAACTCAGCGGGTTCATGTCGATGAATATCGACCGGCACCTGAACGCCGCCACACGCCAGTTCCGTCATCTGGTGCAGGGCGACGGCGAATCGTCGGAAGCGCATCGGGCCTTCTATGACGAGTATCTCGCGGTCATGGATCTGACGGCGGAATTCTACCTCCAGACCATCGATATGGTCTTTCAGCGGCACCTGCTGCCGAAGGGCGAATTCGAGGTCAAGGGACGCCGGGTCGATCTCGGTGCGATCACGGATACGGCGATCATGACCGTCGAGGGCGGGCGCGACGATATCACGGGCGAGGGCCAGACCCATATCACCCAGACCCTCACGCCGAATCTGCCCGAGACCATGAAGCAGGCCTATACCAACCCCGATGTCGGCCATTACGGTGTCTTCAACGGCAGTCGCTGGCGCGGAGATATCCAGCCCAGGATCGCCGAATTCATCGCGCAGCACCGCAAATAGGCCATGGCGACCACGCTCGCCGTCGAGGGGCTGGCCCGGCCTGTACGGGTGATCCGGCGGCGCGGTGCCCGGCGCGTGACGCTGAGCGTCAGCCGCGCGACCGGCACGGCGACCATGACCCTGCCGCCCCGGATGCCTGTTGCCGAGGCGCAGGCGTTCCTGCTCAGACATCGTGACTGGCTGGAGGCCCGGACCGGGGCGATGCCGCAGGCGATTCCCTTCGGGGACGGCATGACCCTGCCTTATCGCGGACAGCCCTGCCGCGTGGTCCGGCGGGATGGACGCGGGGTGCGGCTGACCGGACAGACCATCGAAGTCGGCGGCGAGGCCGACACCCTGCCCGGCGCGCTGGAACGCTGGCTCAAGGAACAGGCCCGCACCCGTCTGCGCGCCCGCAGCGAGGCCCATGCGGCAACGCTCGGCACATCGTTTTCCCGCATCGCCATCCGCGACACGCGCAGCCGCTGGGGATCATGCTCCGGTGCGGGCACCCTCTCCTACTCCTGGCGCGTCATCCTGGCTCCCGATGAGGTGCTGGACTACCTCGCCGCCCATGAAGTCGCCCATCTGCGCGAAATGAACCATTCCGCGCGGTTCTGGGGGCATGTGAAGGCGCTCTGCCCGGATTATCGGGAATGGCAGGGATGGTTACGTGATAACGGGCCGGAATTGCATCGCTACGGGCGCAGCGGGGCTGGCGGGTGAAGCTCCGCACCGGGGAAAGCGAACGCCACGCCCTCGATTTCGCAGACTATCGCTGACAGGGCCGATCCCGGCGACGATGCGCTATCAACACAGGGCAATTGCCTGAAAGAGTTTTCGCTGCCCCGCACGAAGATGCGGGGCCTCCTTTGCGCTGAACTGTCCGCGACTTGCAGGAGGTCCCGCATCTGCAAAGCGTCATTTCATCGTGCCTCGCGCAGCGGCGCATTGCGTTCGGGACAGCATGATTTCTTCTTCGGGCGATTGCCCTGGCTATCAACAGCTCCGCATTGCGGTGGTGTCGCACAGGCTATACGATTTGACTGCAATGCGGGAGGGACGGCGATGATCGGATGGATGGCGTGGACATGGCCGACGGCGGCTTTCTTCCTGTTCATAATCTCCTCAATCGCCTTCATGGGCTATCTCGAATACCGCTCGCCGGGCGGAAATCCGAGGCATGGGGTGCTCGGATTGCACACGACGCGCGGCGACCGGCTGTTCATCGGACTTCTGGGATCGGCCTTCATTATGCTCGGCTGGCTCGGCCTGATGGGCACGCCCCTCTGGGGCGGGCTTGGCATCGCCGTCGCATGGATTGCCTTCTGTTTCTGGAAGGTCTGACCGCCCTTTACAGCGGGTCGATATCGCCCTTCGCCCGCTCTGCCTCGAACGATGCGACGAAGGTGTCCAGTTCTCCGGCGGCGATCGCCCCCCGCAGACCCTGCATCAATCGCTGATAATAGCGCAGATTGTGCCATGTCAGCAGCATGGAGGCGATGATCTCCTGTGCGCGATGGACATGGTGCAGATAGGCTCGGCTGTAATCGGTACAGCACGGGCAGTCGCAGGTGTCATCCAGCGGGCGCGGGTCGTCGGCATGGCGGGCATTGCGGATATTGACCGGGCCGCGCGGCGTGAAGCCCTGCCCCGTCCGGCCCGAGCGGCTGGGCATCACGCAGTCGAACATATCGATCCCCCGCACGACCGCCCCCACGATATCCTCCGGCTTGCCGACCCCCATGAGGTAACGCGGGCGGTCCTGCGGCAGATGATCGACACAGTGGTCAAGGGTCGAGAACATCAGTTCCTGCCCTTCCCCCACCGCCAGCCCGCCGACCGCATAGCCGTCGAACCCGATCTTCCGCAACGCCGCCGCGCTTTCCGCGCGCAGGTCCGCATGGACCCCGCCCTGCTGGATACCGAACAGCGCATGACCGGGCCGCTCGCCGAAGGCTGCACGGGATCGTTCCGCCCAGCGCATCGACAGACGCATCGACGTCTCCGCCTCATCGCGTGTGCAGGGAAACGGCGTGCATTCATCGAAGCACATCACGATATCCGACCCGAGCTGACGCTGGATTTCCATTGATGTCTCGGGACTGAGCAGGTGTTTCGAGCCGTCGATATGCGACTGGAATGTCACCCCCTCCTCGGTCAGCTTACGCAGCTTGGCCAGCGACATGACCTGAAACCCGCCCGAATCCGTCAGGATGGGCCGCTCCCAGTTCATGAACCCGTGCAGCCCCCCCAGCCGTTCGATCCGGGGCGCACCGGGGCGCAGCATCAGGTGATAGGTATTCCCGAGCAGGATATCCGCCCCCGTCTCCCGCACCGATCCGGGCAGCATCGCCTTGACCGTCGCCGCCGTCCCGACCGGCATGAAGGCAGGCGTGCGGATATCGCCGCGCGGCGTGGACAGGACGCCCGTGCGGGCCTTGCCGCTCGTGGCGTGCAGGGTAAAGCGAATATCGGTCATGCAGGTCTCGTAGCGGGCTTTTTGAATGAACGGAACAATTCGATTTCAGATATTCATGAGCACGGCGCAAAGCTGTATATCCATGCGATCCTGCCGGAGCATCGATACCGGTCGAACGGTAGCGTCCATACCGTCGATCTGTCCGCACAGCGACAGGACGTCGGAACGGCCCTGACAGTCAATGCCCACAGGCGATGTACCGCCTATTCCGGGACCGTCGGTATCGCCGTCATCCTTGTGGATATCCTGCGCGACGCTAGGCGTTGGCGCGCAGCCACTCCAATACATCCGTCGCCGCCCGGTCCGGCGGAAAGACGGGATAGAACACTTTCTTCACGAAACTCTCCTCGATCACCAGCGTCATGCGCTTGAGGAAGGTTGCCTCGCCGATGGAAAAGCGGGGCAGACCCATGGCATCGGCGAACAGCAGGCCATGGTCGCTGAGCAGCGGATAGGGCAGGTGCAGCCGCTCCGCCGCCTCTTTCTGGTCCTCGACGGTCTGGGTGGACAGGCCGAAGACGCGCCCTGCCCCGGCCTGTTCCAGCTCCGCATGAAGATCGCGAAAGGCGCAGGCCTGCGGCGTACAGCCCCGCGCGCCGGGAATGCCGTCCCACCCGTCGGGCAGCTCAGTGCCGGGCGTGCCGGTCATCGGATAGACGAAGACGACCGTGCGACCGGGGGCCGAAAGATCGATATTCGTATCATCCGTCGCGGGCAGCGGCAGGGACGGCACCGCGAATCCCTCGACCCGTTTGCCCGCACCGTCATCTTCCGGTTGCGGCAACGCATCCCAGTCCACGTCCGTCAGGCTGTTATCACGCATCGTCTCACCCTTCCGCTCGTCGCTTCACGGCCCTATATGGGCCTTTGATGAAAACTTGGAACGGGAATCGACCATGGCCAGCATGAAGGATCGCGAAAAGGCGTTCGAGAGCAAATTTGCCCATGATGCGGAGATGAACTTCAAGGCCGAGGCCCGGCGCAACCGCCTGCTCGCCGCGTGGGTCGGCGAGAAGCTGGGCATGAGCGACGAGGACACCGAGGCCTACGCCGGAACCCTCATCGCCGCCGACCTCAAGGATGCGGGCGACGACGATGTGATCGACCGGATCATGGCCGATGCCGACGAGCGCAAGGTCACGCTCGACCGTGATGAGCTGAAATCGAAATCCGCCGAGTTCCTCATGCAGACCCGCGCCGCCCTCATGGACGAAGCCTGACACTTGCGCCGCAAGGCCGATCTGCCCTCGAAGCCCTGCATGACCTGCGGGCGTCCTTTCACATGGAGAAAGAAATGGGCGGATGTCTGGGACGAGGTGAAATACTGCTCGGAGCGATGCCGTCGCGAGCGCAACCGGAAACCGCGCGATGACGACGACAACGCTCCGTAATCTCGTCGTCGTCTGCGGCGATCAGCTTGACCATGACAGCGCCGCGCTTGACGGTTTCGACCCCGGACGCGACGCCATCCTCATGACGGAGGCGGCGGAGGAGGCAACCTATGTCTGGCAATCCAAACGCCGGATCGCCTTCTTCTTCGCCGCCATGCGCCATTTCCGTGATGCCCAGCGAAAGGCGGGGCGCACGGTCCTCTACAACGCCATGGACGAGGGCACCCCGCCCGATACTCTGGCGGGCGCCCTCAAGGCCGCCATCGCCCGCCACGATCCCGAACAGGTCATCATGGTCCAGCCCGGAGACTGGCGGGTACAGCAGGCGCTGGAGACCGCCGCAGGCGAAACCGGCATCCCGCTGACCATCCGCGAAGACCCGCACTTCTATGCCACCATCGCCGATTTCGAGGCTTTCGCGGACGGGCGCAAACGCTTCATTCTGGAAGATTTCTACCGGATGATGCGAAAGCGCACCGGCCTGCTGATGCGTGATGACAAACCCGTCGGGGACGCCTGGAACTACGACAAGGAAAACCGCAGGGCTTTCGGCAGGAACGGTCCCGGCCTCATTGCCCCCCGCGCGCGGTATCAGCCCGGCCCCGTCACGCTCGACGTGCTGCGCCTCGTGGAAAAACGGTTCGGGGACGCGCCGGGAACGCTGGAGGATTTCAGCGAGCCGGTCACCCGCGAGGACGCCCTCCACGCGCTCGAAGATTTCGTCACCAACCGGTTGCGCGATTTCGGCACCCATCAGGATGCGATGTGGGACGGCTCCTCCACCCTCAACCATTCGCGCATTTCGGCGGCCCTCAATGTCAGGCTCATCGGTCCGCGCGAGGCCTGTGACGCCGCCATCGCCGCCTATGAGGCCGGAGCGGCCCCGCTCAACGCCGTGGAGGGCTTCGTCCGGCAGATTCTGGGCTGGCGGGAATGGGTGCGCGGCCTCTACTGGACGCGGATGCCCGACTACGCGGGCCTGAACGCGCTGGAGGCCGACCGCGATCTCCCCGCCTTCTTCTGGACCGGCGAGACCGACATGGCCTGCCTGCGCGATATGCTCACACGCCTGCTCCGCACCGGCTATGCCCATCATATCGAGCGCCTCATGGGCATGGGATTGTACCTGATGATGGTCGGCACGCGGCCCTATGCCGCACACGACTGGCATATGGGGCTGTATCTCGATGCCATCGACTGGGTGTCCCTGCCCAATATGCTCGGAATGAGCCAGCACGGCGACGGGGGCATAGTCGGCACCAAACCCTATTGCGCGTCAGGGGCTTATATTGATCGGATGAGTAATTATTGCGACGGCTGCCGTTTCGATCCGAAACAGTCCACCGGCGAGCGCGCATGTCCTTTCACGACGCTCTACTGGGACTTTCTGGCCCGCCACGAAGACCGCTTCGCGGGCAATCGCCGCATGGCGTTGCAGGTCAGGAATCTGCACCGCAAGGATGCCGCAGAACTGCGGATTATTCGCGCGCAGGCCGGAAAACTGCGCGGGAACTGATTCTTCCGTTCGTTACGAAATGATTGAAAAGTCAAGCATACATCATATGACAAATGCCTGATTCCATAGACAAAACATTAAAACAAGCGTGACACAGCTCTCAGTTCGCGGTATGTGGCGCATGTCTTGAAGACATGAATGATGATCGCGAAAAGCGACGCTTCCAGGGAGAGTTACAGATGGACGGAATGGACATCGATCTACAGGAATACGTTCCTCACGCCGCCGAAGAGTTCATGAACGAGCGACAGAAAGAGTTCTTTCGCAAGCGCCTCATGGACTGGAAAAACGACATCCTGCGCGAGTCGCAGGAAACGGTCTCGACGCTCCAGAACGATACGCGCAGTGTCCCCGATATCGCCGACCGGGCGTCGGAGGAGACGGATCGCGCCATCGAACTGCGAACGCGCGACCGTCAGCGAAAGCTGATCTCGAAGATCGATTCGGCCCTTCGGCGCATCGACGAGGGCGAATACGGATATTGCGAGCACACCGGCGATCCGATCAATCTCAATCGCCTCATGGCCCGCCCGACCGCAACCCTGTCGCTTGAGGCGCAGGAGTGGCACGAGCGCAAGGAAAAGGTCTATCGCGAAGAGTGATCCTGTGTGAGAAGCGGAGCGGTCGAGAACTACCGCTCCGCAACACGGGCTTTGTGAATGACTGGCAAGAAGAAGGCGGCTTCCGCCTCCCCGCCTGACCGCCCCGGACCGGGCAATGCGGGCGACCGCTTCGGCGTGATCGATATCGGCTCGAACTCCGTGCGCTTCGTCGTCTTCGACAGCGCCATGCGAAGTCCGGCCTATTTCTTCAACGAAAAAGCCTATTGCGGCCTCGGTGCGGATATCGAGACCACGGGCGCCCTGCCCCCGGCAGCCAAAGTCAGAGCCTTGTCCACCCTGCGCCGCTTCGCCCTGCTGGCCGAGGCGCTGGAGGTGCGCGAGGTCGTCACCGTGGCCACCGCCGCCATGCGCGATGCCTCCGACGGGGCGGCTTTCGCACAGGAGATCGAGGCCCATACCGGCCTGCGCGTCCGCGTGGTCAGTGGCCGGGACGAGGGCCGTTTCGCCGCGCTCGGTGTCCTGCTCGGAGATCGGCGCTCGGAGGGGATCGTCGTGGATATCGGCGGCGCGTCGATGGAGCTGGCCCTGCTTCAGGCCGGGGCCGTCCGCCACTGCACGACCACGCCGCTCGGCCCCCTGCGCCTCATGGAGACCGGCAAGACCGGCGATGATCTCACCGCCTATATCCGCGACAGGATCGACGGCAACCTGCCCGACGGCACGCGCCCCGGCCTCGGGCTGACCCTTGTGGGCGGCGGCTGGCGCGCTTTTGCCTCTCTCGTGATGCGGCGCACCAAATATCCGCTGCGCGTGCTGCACGGTTACGAATTTACCCGCGAGCAGGCACTGGAGACATGCGACTGGCTGACCGGCAGGGACGCGCCCGACCTCGGAGCCTTCGGCCTCTCGAAGACCCGTGCCGAGAACGCGCCATGGACCGCGCATGTCCTGCGCGCCGTCGTCGAGCGGGTCGATCCCGTCAGCCTGACCGTATCGTCCTGCGGGCTGCGCGAGGGCGTTCTCTACGAAAGCCTGACCCCCGCAATGCGCGGCGATGATCCGCTGACGCAATCGGCGCGCCTGATGGAGCGGGTCTGGGGCCGTTTCCCCGGCTTCGGGGCGGAACTCGATCTCTGGTGCAAGCCCGCCTTGCCGGAGATCCCGGAGCGCCTGCGCCTGGCCGCCTGTATGCTGGCGGATGTGAACTGGCGGGTCCACCCCGATTACCGCGCGGATGCCTGCTTCACCACGGCCACCCAGTCCAGCCTCGTCGGCCTGACCCACACCGAACGCATGACCCTCGCGGTCGCCCTCGCCTATCGCTACAAGGATGCCAGAGCGACGGTCGAGCGCAACGGCGGCAGCGCGATTCTCGGCAAGGAACAGCGGCGTCTCGCCGAGGCGCTGGGCAGGCTCATCCGTCTCGGCGCGATGCTGACCGGGGCGACCCCGGAATTGCTGCATCGCTGTGCCTTGCGCCGGGACGCGACGACCCTGACCCTCACGATCCCCGCCGATCTCGACGCGCTGGTATCGGAGGCGGTTGTGCGGCGGCTCGATACGGCGGCGTCACTCCTCGGGCTGACCCCGGAACTGGTGACGGGCGGCAAATAGCGAGACAGCGGCGGCATTCGAGACATTGAGCGATGCGAATTCCGCCGCCGAGGGAATGCAGGCCAGCATATCGCAGGTTTCCCGTGTCCGCTCCCGCAGTCCCGGTCCCTCCGCCCCCAGCACCAGGCCCAGCGGGGCCGATCCCGCCCGTCGGATCGCCTGACCGATATCGCTCTCCACCTCACCGGCAAGGCCGATCATCATATAGCCGTCCTTCTGCAATCCCTGCATCGCATCGGCGAGATTGCGGACGCGCAGATACGGCTGTCGCTCCAGTGCCCCGCTCGCGGCCTTCGCCAGCGCCCCGCTTTCGGGCGCGGAATGGCGCAGCGGGGCGATCACGGCGGAGGCTCCGAACACTTCCGCCGACCGCAGGATCGCGCCGACATTATGCGGATCGCTCACCCGGTCGAGCAACAGCACCACGCGGCCATCCTCGGGAGGGCACAGCGCCGCCACATCTCCCCAGTCCAGCGCCTCCGTCTCCAATGCGGCCCCCTGATGTACCGAGGCGGGGTCCAGCGGGGCCGAGAACCGCCGCGCGTCGCACAGCACAGGCTCTATGCCCGCCGTCGTGATCGCCTCATCGAGTTGATTCGCCGCATTGCGCGTGACCACGAGGCGATGCTTGCGGCGGCGCGGATTGTTCAGGCCGTCGCGCACCGCATGGATGCCGAACATCCAGTAGCGCCCGTCCGCATCCCTGGGCGGCCCTTTCGGCTTTCGGTTGGGTCGTCTGTCCTGCATCCGCGCGGTGTTAGACCCTGCCGCCTCCGCACGCAATGCATCACGCAACGGATCGGGGGGTTTGCCCGTGCCGATGCTTCGGGATACGAGGGGCGGGCTGTTCCCGGAACCGGAAGCCCCCCATGCTCGAAATCCTCGGCATCGTTGCGCCGGTCTTTCTCGTCGTCATGCTCGGTTATGCGGCATCGCGGTTCGGAGCCGTGAGCGAAAGCGAGGTCGATACGATGCTGCGTTTCACGACGCGGTTTGCCGTGACGGCTCTCCTCTTTCGGGCATCGGCGACGCTGGATATGCGACAGGCGCTCGATCCCGCGATGCTGACGGCGTATTATCTGCCCGCCTTCGCGGTCTTTGCCCTCGGCATCGTGGTTGCGCGCCGGGTCTTTGCCCAGAGGCCCGGCGAGGCGGTGGCCTCGGGTTTCACGGCGCTCTTCGCGAATTCCCTGTTCCTCGGCCTGCCGATCATCGAGCGAGCCTATGGCGCACAGGCCCTGCCGGTGGCTCTGGCGATCATCGCGATCCATGCTCCGGCGATGTATCTTGCGGGCATCGTGACGATGGAGAGCGCCGCACGCGACGGGGCCGGGATCGTCGCGGGCCTCGGCAAGGTCGGTCGCAGCCTGGGGCGCAATCCCATGGTGATGTCCGTGGCGGCGGGTCTGGCATGGAACACCGCCGGATTGCCCCTGCCCGCTGCGGCGGAGGAGGCGATGCGGCTTCTGGCCGGGGCCGCACTGCCGCTGGGGATGTTCGGCATCGGGGCCACGCTGACGCGCTATCGCTTCGGGGGTGATCTGCTGGAAACGGGCTTCTTTGCCGCCCTGTCGCTGGTGGTCAGACCGCTGATGGTGGCGGCACTGGCCTTCTGGGTTTTCGATCTCGACCCTCTGGTCGCGAAAGTGACGATCATCATGGGGGCCATGCCGGGGGGCATCAATATCTATCTCTTTGCGGCGATGTATAAACGCTCGGAGGCGCTGGCCGCGAATGTCGTTCTCGTCGGAACGGTTGCCGCCATCGTCACCTCCACGCTATGGCTCGCGGTATTGGGTTAACAGGAGCGACGACCATGACCATCCAGCGTATCGACCCCACCGGACGCGCCAGCAAGGCTGTCATCCATAACGGCACCGTCTATCTCGCCGGTCAGGTCGGCGACGCGGAAAAGGACATTCAGGGCCAGACCCGCGACGTCCTCGCCAAGATCGATGCCCTGCTCGAACAGGCCGGATCGTCCCGGAAGCACATCCTCATGGCCACTGTCTGGCTCGCTGACATGGCCGATTTTGCGGCCCTCAATGAAGTCTGGAACGACTGGGTTATCGACGGTCACCAGCCCGCGCGCTGCTGCGGCGAGGCAAAGCTTGCCCGCGCAGCCCTCAAGGTCGAGATCATGATCGTTGCGGCGGTGGCGCAGTAGCCTCTCCCCTGCCGACCGCCGGACAGGCCAGCACATCCCGCAGGGCCGCAACCAGATCATCGGTGGACCGGGCATAGGCGTACCGGCCCCCCGTCCAGTCGGCAAGACAGCGGGCGACGATGCGCGTATTGCGCGTGTCGTCCTTGCCGAAACTCTGCCACTCGAACGATGATATCAGTGTCTTGAAGCCGATCACATGGACCGTCAGATCGGGGTCGGTGCGCTTCAGTTCATTCGCGAGGCGGCACGGATTGCCGCCGCAGGTCTCGCGCCCGTCGGTGACGAGAACGACCGTGCCCCTGCCCTCCCCCGCGCGCAGCACCGAAATCGCCCGCGCCACGGCCTTCGTCAGGGGAGTGTCGCCATCGGGGACCACGCCGTCGAGTTCGGCCATGATGCGTCCGGCGGCATCGGGGGTCGGAGCCATACGCAGGTCGATATGCCCGCAGACATCCTGCCGCCCCGGCCCATAGACCACGAGGCCGATATCCCGGAACGGCGCTGCCTGCGGCAGGACGCGCCGCAGGGCCAGCCGCGCCTCGTCGATGCGCGACAGGCCACCGCTGTCACTGCCGATATTCGTCATCGAGCGCGAGGCATCGAACACGAGCATCGCATCATCCCGGCACTGCGCCGCATCGACCGCGCGGGCCGTCTGAAGGCCGCCCGACAGAACGGCCACCAGAGCAAGCGACCGGGAAACCAATGATACAGTCATGGCCACATCCTGCATATGCGCGCCACCGGGGTCAGCTTGTCATCCGCCCCCAGAATTCCTTGACCTGACTGAAAAAGCCGTCCGACTCCGGGCTGTTATCGGTTGTCTCGCCGATGGTGCGGAACTCTTCGAGCAGTTCCTTCTGGCGCTTTGTCAGGTTGGTGGGGGTTTCGACTCCGACCTCGATATACAGGTCGCCCTCGCGATTCTGGCGCAGAACGGGCATACCCTTGCCGCGCAGGCGGAACTGCTTGCCGCTCTGGGCACCGGCGGGAATGGCCACACGGGCGCGGCCTCCGTCGATGGTCGGGGCCTCGATATGCCCGCCCAGTGCCGCAAGATCCATGGGCACGGGAATGCGGCAGAACAGGTCCGGGCCTTCGCGGCGGAAGATCGGATGATGCTCGATATCAATGAAGATGTAGAGATCGCCGGGAGGGCCGCCCATCATGCCCGCCTCGCCCTCACCCGCCAGCCGGATGCGGTTGCCATCCTCGACACCCTTCGGAATCTGGACGTTGAGGGTGCGTTCCTCGCGCTTGCGGCCCGCACCGTTACAGGCTTTGCAGGGATTGGTGATGACCTGCCCGCGCCCGCCACAGGTGGGACAGCTTCGCTCGATGGTGAAAAAGCCCTGCTGCGCGCGCACTTTGCCGTGGCCCGCACAGGTCGAGCAGGTTTCGGGCTGCGCGCCCGCCTCCGCGCCGCTGCCGCTGCACGAGTCGCAGGTGACGGCGGTGGGAACGCGGATGGTCGATTGTTTGCCCGTGAAGGCGTCTTCCAGCCGGATCGAGAGATTGTAACGCAGGTCGGCCCCGCGCACCTGTCCGCCCTGTCCGCCGCGCTGACGCCCGCCGAACTGGCCAAAGAGATCGTCGAACACATCGGCAAAAGCCGAGGAGAAATCGCCGGAGCCACCCCCGCCGCCACGCGGCCCGAACCCTCCGTTGCTGCCATCGACGGCGGCATGGCCGAACTGGTCATAGGCCGCGCGTTTCTGCGGATCTTTCAGGATGTCATAGGCTTCGTTGACTTCCTTGAACTGCGCTTCCGCATCGGGCTTGTCACGGTTGCGGTCAGGGTGAAGGATCTTCGCCTTCTGCCGGAACGCCTTTTTCAGCTCGTCGGCAGACGCACCGCGAGAAACACCCAACAGGTCGTAATAGTCACGCTTCGACATGGAACGTCCTCAGGCAGAGCGAACTGCGGTCACAAGAGCGGATGCCATGGGTGTTACCCCCATGACAACCGCCCTTGCAAGGTCAGAAAGGCCCGGCGAGGTGCCGGGCCGGTCGGGATCAGGAAGACTTCCGCATCTCGTCATCGACTTCCTCGAACTCGGCATCGACAACGTCGTCGCCCATGTCGCGGGTCGCGCCGTCCGCCTTCGCGGCGGCTTCGGCATCGGCATCATCCTGTTCCTGCGAGGCCTTGTAGATGGCCTCGCCCAGCTTCATCGACGCCTGTGCGAGGGTCTGGCTCTTGGCATTGATGTCCTCGACATCGTCGCCTTTCAGCGCCTCCTTGAGGTCTTCGATCGCGACGCCGATAGCCTCGCGTTCGTCCTCGGCAACCTTGTCGCCATGCTCTTCGAGCGACTTCTCGGAGCCATGCACGAGCGACTCCGCCTGATTGCGGGCTTCGGCCACCTTCTTGCGCTTGGTGTCCTCCTCCGCGTATTCGGCGGCATCCTTGACCATCTTATCGACTTCCTCGTCGGACAGACCGCCCGACGCCTGAATCGAGATATTCTGCTCCTTGCCCGTACCCTTGTCCTTCGCCGAGACATTGACGATACCGTTCGCGTCGATATCGAAAGCCACCTCGATCTGCGGCACCCCGCGCGGAGCGGGCGGGATATCCTCCAGATTGAACTGGCCCAGCATCTTGTTATCGGCGGCCATTTCGCGCTCACCCTGGAAGACCCGGATCGTCACCGCAGTCTGATTGTCATCGGCGGTCGAGAAAATCTGGCTCTTTTTGGTCGGGATGGTCGTGTTGCGGTCGATCAGGCGCGTGAACACGCCGCCCTGCGTCTCGATACCGAGGCTCAGCGGGGTCACGTCGAGCAGAACCACATCCGTCACGTCGCCCTGAAGGACACCGGCCTGAATGGCCGCGCCCATGGCAACCACCTCGTCCGGGTTCACGCCCTTGTGGGGGTCCTTGCCGAAGAACTCCTTCACGACCTCATGGATCTTGGGCATCCGGGTCATGCCGCCGACGAGGACGATCTCGTCCATATCCTTGGGGGACATCCCCGCATCCTTCAGCGCGGCCTTCATCGGCTCCAGCGTCCGCTTCACGAGGTCTTCCACCAGCGATTCCAGCTTGGAGCGGGTCAGCTTGATAGCCAGGTGTTTCGGGCCGGAAGCATCCGCCGTGATGAACGGCAGGTTCACCTCGGTCTGGGTCGAGGAGGACAATTCCGTCTTGGCCTTCTCGGCGGCTTCTTTCAGGCGTTGCAGGGCAAGCGGATCGTTCTTGAGGTCGATCCCCTGCTCCTTCTTGAACTCGGAGGCGAGGTATTCGACGATGCGGAGGTCGAAATCCTCCCCCCCGAGGAAGGTATCGCCATTGGTCGCGCGCACCTCGAATACGCCGTCGCCGATCTCCAGGATCGAGACGTCGAAGGTGCCGCCCCCGAGGTCATAGACCACGATGGTCTTGCCGTCTTCCTTGTCCAGACCATAGGCCAGCGCAGCCGCCGTCGGCTCGTTGATGATGCGAAGCACTTCAAGACCCGCGATCTTGCCCGCATCCTTCGTCGCCTGACGCTGCTGATCGTTGAAATAGGCAGGAACGGTGATGACGGCCTGCGTGACCGGTTCGCCGAGATAGGATTCGGCGGTTTCTTTCATCTTCTGGAGAATGAAGGCGGAGACCTGTGCCGGGGAGTATTTGTCGCCCGACGACTCGACCCATGCATCGCCGTTGCCGCCATTGACGATCTTGTAGGGAACCATGCCCTTGTCTTTCGACACGGCGGGATCGTCATAGCGGCGACCGATCAGGCGCTTCACGGCGAACAGCGTATCTGCGGGGTTCGTCACGGCCTGACGCTTGGCCGACTGCCCCACCAGACGCTCACCCTCGCCCGTGAAGGCGACCATGGAGGGGGTCGTGCGCGCCCCTTCCGAATTCTCGATGACCCGTGCCTGCTTGCCGTCCATGATGGCGACGCAGGAGTTCGTGGTCCCCAGATCGATTCCGATTACTTTCGACATACTGTCTTCCCTCTTGAGCAAAAGTCCCTTGGGGTGCGTCTTTCGCCACCCCGGCGGACTTTCCAACGGATTGAAAAGCATCGCGCTGCCCGCGCGTTCCCGGTGCATATATGAAGGGCGGGGAAGGGGCGCAAGCAGCGGAGACGGCAAAATTGTGGCTGTCACCCGAATTGCGAATATTCGCTCGTGTGCCAGTAGCCCGACGGCGGGGACGATACCTTCCGCCACCCGCGCAGCCGCAGGGCCGGAGCGATCAGACGGTTCATAATGCCATGGCCGACGGGCAGGACGGGTGCGTCAGTTTGTACAAGGTGGATCAATCGCCCGACATTGGCGGGATAGTCGCCGGCCCACCATGCGGCAATAGAAAGACGGATGCGCCCATGCCTGATCGTATCAGGGCATCGCGCAACGCTTCAGGGCGCTTGCCGCGACCGGTCAATGCGCCACCTCCGAAAGCATGAGCATCGAGACCATCCAAGGCGTCCCCGTGTCGCGCGGGGCGCTGTCGCCGGAGGAGCAGGCCGCCCTGCTGACCGATCTGCGGGCCGTGGCACAGGCCGCACCGCCCTTCTCGCCGATGACGGGATGGGGCAAGCCCATGTCGGTGCGGATCACGGCGGCGGGGCGGTTCTGCTGGTTTTCGGATCGCCGGGGCTATCGCTACATCGAGGCACACCCCGAGACAGGCCAGCCCTTCCCTCCGATCCCGGAAGCGGCACTGAGGGTCTGGCGGACCTTCGAGACACGGGCCGATCCCGATTGCTGCCTCATCAACCATTATCGCGAGGGCGCGCGCATGGGCCTGCATCAGGATCGGGATGAGGCCGATTTCAGCTTTCCGGTGGTGTCGCTCTCTCTGGGCGATCCGGGCCTGTTCCGCATCGGGGGGACCGAGCGCAAGTCGCCCACCCGCTCCTTCTGGCTGCATTCGGGGGACGCCATGGCGCTGACCGGAGAAACGCGGCTGGCCTTCCACGGCATCGACCGGATCAAATTCGGCGAGACCGCGTTGCTCGCGGGTGGCGGACGGCTGAACCTGACATTGCGGCGGGTGGCGAAAGCGGATTGAAAGCCTGATTATTTATGCATACGTAAAATAGAAGACCGACAGGTCAGCGATGCGTCCAGAGCGGGGCTTGGACCCGCTTGCCCTTGCCGGAACACATGAAAAACGGCTGGAGACCGAACAAGACGCGGATCACGGCGATGCTGGATGACGATGTGATTGCGGCGCTGAAGGAATCCGGCGAGAAGGGCTGGCAGACCCGGCTCAACGCGACGCTGCGACAGGCGCTCGGCCTCTGAACGACGTTCCCGCCCGAAAGGCACATCATGCAACTGACCGTTGACGGCACGACCCACGATCTCGACGTGGAGGCGGAGATGCCCC
>CAKZUT010000080.1 GCA_937922185.1 uncultured Neomegalonema sp. | reverse complement strand
GCAATGGCATCCTCGGGGATAGGTTCCTGCTGAGTGAAGTTACCGGTGAATGGCTGCATGGGTCTGCCCTCGTGTTCGCATAGACCCTATCCATCGCCGGGTCGGGGCGGCAATGCAAACCGAATGGCCCTCAGAGGCAGGGCCATCGCCCAAAGAAGAAATCATGCTGTCCCGAACGCAATGCGTCGCTGCGCGAGGCACGATGAAATGACGCTTTGCAGATGCGGGACCACCTATAATTTGCAGTCAACGCCAAGCATAAGGAGGCCCCGCATCGAGTGCGGGGCAGAGAAAAACTCTTTCAGGCAATTGCCCTGGCCCTCAGAGGCAGATCGGGCAGTCGATACCACGGGGTCGGTATGCGCCGCGCGGCGTCGGCAGGATATCGTGATAGGCCGGAACAGAGGGCGGGGCCTGCGGCGGCTCGATCACGCGATAGCTGCGAAGGGCAGGATCGGCTGCGGGCGCACGGGTCGTGGCGGAGGCGGGCATGACTTCCTGATAGGTCGGCGGGTCCACGAATACCGGCGCAACCTCCTCGTAAACAGGAGGGGCGGCGGTATAGGCCGGAGCGATCTCCTCATAGACCGGCCCGGTGCCGACAGCGGGCGGCGCGACCTCGGGGTAGGCGGGGAGCGGGGCGGAAACGGGCGGAAACGCGAGACGCCCCTGCGCCTGAAGAATGGCCTCGCGCACGGGCACGACCCTCGCCCAGGTGCCGGTCGTGCCTTCAATGGCGGAAAAGCCGTTGGCATGGACCACCGCAATCAGGGCACCGTCCGCGTCAAAGACGCAGGAGCCGGAGATACCGCCGATAACCCCTTCCGCCGCGATGCCGTCATCGGAATCATGCAGTTCCACCCACCAGAAGGGCGGCACCGGATCATCGGTATAGAGCCTGCCGGGGATGACCTCGCCGTCGCGGTCACGGGCCGGAAAACCGTGGATCGTGACTGCGACGTCCTGTTTCAGCGCCGGATAATCTTCCGCATCCAGCTTCGCGGGGTCGATACCGAGGAACGACCAGTCCGAGGCATCGTCGGACACCGTGATCGCATCTTTGGGTCCGACCAGCGGGGTGCCGTTCGCGGTGACATGGGCCACCGAGATATACCCCCGCTCGCCGAAGCCCAGAAATCCACGCCGGTTCAGCTTGCACACCGTCCCCCAGGACGCGCTGCCGCCGCCGCGATAGAAGACGCGCTCAGCTCTTGGCGACACACTCTCCGAACAGGCGGCCAGCGTGGCAAAAATGAGGATAATGACGGAGAGGCGGATCATCTGGATTTCCCCCGGAACGTGATTCCCGTTCGGTGAACGCGATATATGTTCTTATTATTGACTTGTTTTGTTCCAGTCAATAACGATGACGGAAAGAGGGGAACGATCATGATCCGCACCATCGCCGAAAACCGTCGTCGCGGGCGCGGGGCCGTCTCGAACACCTCCGGGCGGTTCGAGGCGCAGACGCGCGAGATCGTGGATGACGGGTGGGACAGCGCCGCCGATCTACCGCCCCTGCCGGTCGAGATCACCCGCGAGGCGGCGAAATCGATCATCACGCGCAATACCTCGCCCGACCTGCCCTTCGACCGCTCGATCAATCCCTACCGGGGATGCGAGCACGGATGCATCTACTGCTTCGCGCGGCCCGGCCATGCCTATCTGGGCCTGTCTCCGGGGCTGGATTTCGAGACGAAGCTGACGGTCAAGCCCGGTGCCGCCGACCTGCTGCGGAAGGCGCTCGACAGGCCGCGATACACGCCCGCGACCATTGCGCTCGGGGCCAATACCGATCCGTACCAGCCCATCGAACGCGACCACCGCATAACGCGGGAGATCGTGGAGGTCTTGCTGGCCTATCGGCATCCCTTCGCGATCACCACGAAATCGGCCCTCGTGACCCGCGACCTCGATCTGCTGAGCGAGGCGGCAGGGATGGGGATCGTGCGGGTGGCGGTGTCGGTGACGACGCTGGACCACCGCCTGAGCCGCGCGATGGAGCCGCGATGCAGCGCGCCCCATGCCCGGTTCCGGGCCATGGAGCAGCTTGCCGGGGCGGGGGTTCCGGTCATGGCGATGACCGCCCCGATGATCCCCGCGCTGAACGATCACGAGATGGAAAAGCTGCTGGAAACCGCCCGCGATGCGGGGGCGACCTCTGCCGGATATGTCGCCCTGCGCCTGCCCCGCGAAATCGCGACGCTGTTCCGCGAATGGCTGGAGGCGCATTATCCTGATCGCGCGTCCCGTATCCTCGGCCATATCCACACCATGCATGGCGGCAGGGATTACGACGCCGAATGGGGCAAGCGGATGAGCGGCACCGGACCCTACGCGCAGCTCATGGCCGCGCGCTTCGCGGCGGCGATCAGGCGCCTCGGTCTGCAAACGGGCCGCATGGGCCAGCGCCGCGACCTGTTCCGCCCCCCGCCCCGCGCGGGCGATCAGTTCGACCTGTTCGCCGGTTGCGATCCGTGACGCGGTCCACGCTCAGCCCCTAGATGTCATGCAGCGTCGGCAAGGCCCCCGGCATCACCCGCACGGTCGCGCATTGCTGCCGGGGCAGGCTCCCCGCATATTTCCGTGTGCGAAAATTTGCCCGCTCCGCCATGCATGGCTATAGAGCGAGGGCATCCTCTTCAGACTGCCCCGGAAATCGCCCCATGCCCTATCCCCTCTTCAACCGCGAGATCAAAATCGCGCCTTCGATCCTCGCCGCCGATTTCGCGAATTTCGGGTTTGAATGCGAGGCGGTCGAACAGGAGGGGGCCGACTGGGTACATATCGATGTGATGGACGGCCATTTCGTGCCCAATATCACTTTCGGTCCCGCCACGGTGAAGGCCCTGCGTCCGCATATCCGCAGGGTGATGGACGTGCATCTGATGATCGAGAACCCGGATGCCTATATCGAGGATTTCGCAGAGGCCGGGGCCGATATCCTGACGGTGCATGTGGAGGCATGTCGGCATCTGGACCGGACCCTCACGGCCATCCGCGATCTGGGGTGCCGCGCCGGGGTGGCGCTCAATCCGCATACGTCCGAGACAGCCATCGACTATGTGATGGACAAGATCGATCTGGTCTGCGTGATGACGGTGAACCCCGGTTTCGGGGGGCAAAGCTTCCTGAACAGCCAGATCGACAAGATCAGACGCCTGCGCGAGCGCATCGGCGAGCGACGGATACATATCGAGATCGACGGGGGCGTCACCAGCAGGACCGCGCCACTGGTCGCCGCCGTCGGAGCGGATGTGCTGGTCGCCGGATCAGCGGTATTCAAGGGAGGCTCCACGATGGACCCCGCTCCCTATGGCCGCAATATCAGCCTCATTCGCGACGCCGCGAAGACCGCCACGCTCTGGGAAGCCCCGACCACCCGGACCGCCGCTCAGCCAAACCCCGACCCCGCACCGGAACAACCTGTGACGGAAAAGGGCGGCACGGAATGGAAACCGAGCTGGCTCAATAAAAGCTAGGATATCCGGCGATCATGCACGGCCAGAAGGTCGAGATGACCCACGGTGCAACGGGTCGCGCTGCGCCGTGCTGACAGCCAGTCCCGCGCGGCTTGCCGGTCGCATCCCGCTTCCTCTGCCGCCGCAGCCACCCCTTCGGCCAGCGCGTCCATCAGGGCCGCGTCCCGGTGCCGCTCCAGCCGCCATGGGGCCGGAGCCAGGGTGACGGTATAGCCTTGCGCCTCCAGAGTCCGGGCCAGAACAGAGGCGCCCATCGGGCCGGTGGCGGGGCCGAAACCCTTGTCCCGGCGCTGATGGGCATCGAATGCACGGGCAATATCGAGATCGGCGGGATGATCCGGCGTCCATGCCTCCGTACCGTCGAAGGTCAGCGCGGCATAGACGATGCGCCCCCCGGCGGCGCGCGCGAGATGCCCGATCCAGTCCTCGGATACCAGATCGAACAGGGCCGAGGCGGTGATCGCATCCGCATCCGGCTCCAGCACCGCGTCAAGGTCCGCAGCAAGATCGACCTGCCGAATGAGCGCCCCCGGCACCCGCCGTCCGGCCTCGGCAAGGAGAGCGGGGTCGTTATCGGTGAGCGTCCAGCGCGCCCCCGCGATGCCGAGCGCGCGGGCCGTGGAGCCGGTGCCGGACCCCAGATCAATGATCGCGGGTGAAGGCGGCAGGGCATCGAGAAAAGCGCGGCGTAGATCGGCATTGCGCGCCCGGTCATCCGCCGCTTCGCGCAGGGCCAGCCAGTCCGGGGAAAAACCGCTCATCGCAGGGCCTGCGCCACGATGCGCGCGGTCTCATCCCAGCCGGGCCGCGCGCGGGCAAAAGCATGGCTTGCGGCCCCCATGCGCCGCCGCAGGGGCGCATCCCCCAGAAGGGCGCGCAGGGCTTCGGCCAGCGCCGGGATATCGCCGGGGGGCACCAGCCGGGCAACGGGGGCGGTTTCGGGCAACGCTCCGGCGCGACTGGCGAGGACGGGCAGGCCATGGGCCATCGCCTCCGCGACCGCCATGCCATACCCCTCGTGCAATGAAGGTGCGGCGAAAACATCCGCTTCCCGATAGGCACAGGACAGGCGCTCCGGCGCGACCGGCCCGGCAAGACGAATGCGGTCGGCCAGACCCGCCCGCTGGATCAGCGCCATGATGCGCCGGACTTCGCCGTCATCGCGATCCGTCGCGCCATAGATCGTGCAGGTCCATGGCAGATCGGTACACGCGCCCAGCGCCTCGACCAGAAAGCCATACCCCTTGCGCGGCGTCACCGATCCGACCGCCAGCATATGCGGGGGATCGCCGGTCAGGGGAGACGGCTCCGCAGGGTCCAGCCCCGGTTCGGCCACTGTGATGCGCTCCGCCGCTACGCCAAAACGTGCCGTCAGATCGCGGGCGGTCAGGGGACTGGTAACGATCACATGGCGCGCATGGGCGAGGGCCGCACGCTCGGTCTCGAAGGCCAGTGCAGCCCGGCCCGCATCCAGTCCGGTCTCGTCGCAGAGAGGATGATGCAGCAGAACAGTCGCATCCGCCTCGGCAGCCAGCACGGCGGGAAAGGCCCCGTAGGCCAGCCCGTCGATCAGCAGCGGACGGGGAGCCTCGGCCAGCCGCGCGCGGGTCTGGCGCAGCACCTCCGCATCGGGAACGGGGAAGGCGGCAGACAGGGGCACGGCACGATGCGCCACGCCCTGCCGCACCCATTCGGCCATGACCCGGCGCGCATAGACATAGCCACCCGTGGGAGCCTCAAGATCACCGGGTACGGCCAGACCGATCAAGCCGAAACCGGCCCTTCGTACCATGCCCGCGCGACATGGCTCTCGCTCAGGGTCACGCGGATGCGCCCGATCCCGTCGCCCCCCGGACCCAGCGCGCCGGAGCGGGCCGCATCGGCCATGGCATCGAAGATATGCCTCGCCACGACTTCCGTGGTCGAGTTTTTCCCCGCAAAGGCGGGATGCTCATCCAGATTGGTATAGTTCAGCGGGACGAGCGTGGCCTTCAGCGCATCATGGGCGCGGCCTATATCGACGACGATTCCGTCCCCGGTCAGGTCATCGCGGAAAAAGGCGACATCGACCACGAAGGTCGCCCCGTGCAGCGCCTGTGCCGGGCCGAAGACATCCCCCCGGAAACTGTGGGCGATCATGATATGGTCACGGACTTCGACGGCATACATCCGGGCTGTTCCCCATCGGTTGATTTACTGGGTCGTGGATGGAGATGTAGTGTGGCCCTTCAGCTTTTCTCGCGCTGCCATTCCATGATTTTCCATCGGACGCCCGCGTTACAGCGCCCCGCGCCCTTTCAGATCAATGTACCCTGACGCGACCATTGCGGTCGTTGCGCTGGGATTCCTGCGACTCGTTGAGCATATCCCTGATCAGCGTGGCCGACGCCGAGCCGAGAGCCTGCGGGTCGTTATAGGCGGCGGGCGGAATGGCGAAAGTGCCGACCCCGATGCGGCGCGTGCCATGCACGAAAGTCAGGGTCGCGGGGGCAAGTGGCTGGCCCGGCTGGATACGCAGATGGGCATGGGTGGGCGGCACCGGCCCCGGCGCAATCGCGCGGAACGTCGCATCGGCACGCAGACCGGCAGGAAAGCGCAGGTTCTGCGCGATGGTCACAGGATTGGAGCCGACGGATTCCGCCCCCTCCACGATGATCGGGTAATCCGGCCAACCGACCGTCGTGCCATTGAGCAGGGGTCGGGCGATGACCGATTGCGAAACGCTCTGCTGGACACATCCGGTCAGGGCGAGAGCTAGAAAGAGAGCGGCAGGCAGTTTCATCACAGGGATCTCCCGGCGTCGTTTTCATACACGGGTAATATAGGCGTCTGGCCCCGGCTTTGCAGGGAAAGGTTGATAACGATCCCGGCAACCGCGACGAGCGCGCCCCATGAGACACCATGATACTGACGGCATGGCCGTCCTTCCCGGCGAGGAAACCCTGACCGTTTCCGTTCTGGCCCCCGGCGATATTGATGCCCGGTTCCGGGCCGCATGGCGCGGGCTGGACGATGATCTGGCCCTGCCCAATCCGTTCTTCGCGGAGTGGTTTCTGGGTCCGGCGCTCGACTGTCTGGACCCCGATGGCGAGGTTCGGCTTTGCACGGTCCGGCGCACCGACGGGGAACTGATCGCCCTGTTCCCTTTCGAGATCGGAACGCGCTATGCCCGCCTGCCGCTGCGCCATGTCACCGTCTGGCAGCATTCCCATGCTTATGACGGGACGCCGCTGTTCCGGCGGGACTGGGCGATGGCCGCTTTTTCCGCAGTGCTGGACTGGCTCGATACCCGGCCCTTCGGCGCGCGGTTCCTGCGCCTGACGCAACTGCCCTATGACCCTGCCATGGTGCGGATCGTGGGGGATACCTGTGCGCTGGCGGGCCGCGCCCCGCGCGAGCAGATGAGGATCGAACGGGCCATGCTCTCGCAGGGGCACGATCATGAGACTCTGATGGCCGCCGCGATGCCGGGCAAGAAACGCAAGGAACTGCGCCGACAGGAACGCCGGTTCGGCGAACTCGGAGCCGCACGCTTCATCGACCTGCCGACCACGGAACAGGCCATGATGCAGGCAGCGGAAGACTTCATCGATCTGGAAAATGCGGGCTGGAAGGCCACCGCCGCCCATGGCGAGCCGCTGGCGCGCAGCGCGGCGGAGCGGGCCTTCTTCATCGAGGCCATGCGCCGGGGCGCGCGGGAAGGGGCGGTATCGTGCCTGGCCCTCGCCCTTGATCTGGAAATGACCGCGATGCTGTTCACCCTGCGCTCCGGGCGGCATCTCGCGGCGTTCAAGACCAGCTATGACGAGCGCCATGCCATGTATTCACCGGGGATGCGGCTGCTGATCGAGGCGACCCGGCGCACACTGGACGAGCCGGGCACCAGGCGACTGGATTCCTGCGCGCGGCCCGGTCATCCGGTAGTGGACCGCCTGTGGCCGGAGCGCCTGCCTGTGGTCCGGCTCAATATCCCGACCTGTCATGCGGGCGACGCCGCCCTGCTCGACCTCGCCGCCATTGTGGAGCGGGCCAAGCGGCGCGTCCTCGTTCCGGCTGATTCCTGAAGGAGACACGAGATGTTCGATCTGATCGCCAGAGACGCCTTCGAGGCATCCTATCCCGATGCGCCCGCAACCCTGTCTTTCGACGGCGCGACACCCCTGCTCACGCGGCCCCGGCTGGTTTCGCTGGCCAATGCCCTGCCCTCCGACCTCGTGGAGTTCAATCCCGGCGATCTGCCCATCTCGGTCTCGCCAGACAACGTGCCCGAAGCGGACCTGTCCGCCGCCGAGACCATCGAGAAGATCGGCTCCGCCAATTCATGGATGGTCCTTCGCAATATCGAGCGCGATCCGGCCTACCGGGAGGTGATGGAGACGGTACTCGATACGGTGAGCAAGGCGGTCATGCGCCAGACCGGCCCCATGCTGCGCCGGGAAGCCTTCGTCTTCATCTCGTCCCCCGGCGCGGTGACGCCGTTCCATTTCGACGAGGAACATAACATCCTGATCCAGATCGAGGGCCGCAAGGAATTCACTGTCTATTCCCAGCATGACCGCGATCTGGCCTCGCAGGAGGATATCGAGGCCTTCCATTGCGGCGCGCATCGAAATCTACCCGTCAGCGAGGAAAAGCTGGCGCGGGGCACGGCGATCACGATGGAGCCGGGTGACGCGATCTACGTGCCGCCACTGGCTCCGCACTGGGTTCGGGTACTGGGAAACGAGCCGTCTCTGTCCCTGAGCATCACATGGCGCTCCGCCGCATCGCAACGGATGTGCTATCTGCACCAGATCAACCATGAACTGCGGCGCAAGGGTGCGACGCCGTCCTTTCCGGGCCGCAATCCGGTGGCCGATCAGCTCAGGATATGGCGGGCCTCGGGTCGGCGCCGTCTGGGCAGGGCGTTGGGCATCGGCCATGCCTGAGCGGTGGCCGACCTATTTCTGGACGAACAGAACGACGGGTTTTCTTCTGTCGGTTTCCAGCGCGACCCGGCGGAATTCGCGGCCTTCGATCACGAGAGCCTCGTCGGAGGCGGCCTCATCGGGATCGCGGGGGGCCGATTCGGGAGTCTTGCCGACGATGCGGGCATAGGTTGCCGCTTCCAGGCCGGTCACGGTCTGGCGGGCGATCCCGTAATCATCGGCGATGGAGACGATATCCAGACTGAGATCAGCAGGGCGTTTCATCGCCAGCGCCGCATTTTCCCGGCTGGCCGATTCGGCGGGGCAGAGGATGAAGACCCGTTGCGAGTCGATGGCCCCGCGCGTACAGGCCGTGGTCTGAGTGACCGCGACAGTCGCCGCGACGGGCTGGACCGGAGCGGGCTGCACGGTTTCGGTGGCGCAACCGGCGAGAAGGACGGTGGCCGCTGCGGTGGCTCCGACGAGGATGGACGTTCTCATGGGTCTCTCCGTACTGGATGTGCGTCGTACAACTGAATACCCACAGGGATAACATTCCCTTAAAGCACGTTGAGATCACCGGCGGTCGCTGCGGGACGCGGTCGCTTTTCTCAGAACAACTGCGGCAGCGGGATGCCGAGCAGCGTGCGGCGAGGGCGCGGGGGCAGGCGGCCCTGCGCCTGAAGGATCGCCTCACGCACGGGCACGACCTTGGCCCAGGTATTCGTGGTGCCCTCGATGATCGAGAAGCCGTTGGCATGGACCACGGCGATCAAATCATTGTCATCATCGAAAACGCATGACCCGGAGATGCCGCCGATCACGCCTTCCGCCTCGATTCCCTCGACCGAATCGCGCAGCTCAACCCACCAGAACGGCGGTTCGGGATCGTCGGCATAGACGACGCCGGGGATAACCTCGCCGTCGCGGTCGCGGGCGGGAAAGCCGTGAATCTCGACCTCCATGCCCGGTCTCATCTGAGCGTAATCATCCGGGTCCAGCCTGGTCGCATCGATACCGAGGAAGGACCAGTCCGATGCCTGATCCGAAATCGTAACCGCGTCCTTCGGGCCGACGACGGGCGTTCCGTTATCGGTGACATGGGCGACGGAGACATAGCCGCGCTCACCCAGCCAGATGAAACCGCGCCGGTTCAGCTTGCAGACAGTGCCCCATTCCGCCGTTCCGTTGCCGCGATAGAAGACGCGCTCGGCCCTGGAGGAGACGCTCTTGGCGCAACCGGCCAGGGTCGCGAGCAAGACGATGGTGGAAACGACTCGGATCATGGGAGGCCTCTCTTCGCTCGGATCGGCACAATCCTATCCATGGTACGGTTAACAAGTTCTACCCTTCGGAAATGCCGTTCCCGTGAAGACCGGAAGCCTCAGATCGCGAGAGCAAGCTCGGTGCCCTGCTCGATGGCGCGGCGGGCATCGAGTTCGGCGGCGACATCCGCGCCGCCGATGATGTGGACCGGCCTGTCGGTGATGGCATCGGCAAGGCCGCGCTCGGATATCTGTCCGGCGCAGATGACGACGTTGTCCACCTCCAGCACGCGCTCCTCCCCATCGACGCGCAGATGCAGGCCCGCATCATCTATCGCCAGATACTCGCAGCCGCCCATCATGGTCACATCACGCTTGAGCAGGTTCATGCGGTGAATCCAGCCCGTCGTCGGCCCCAGACCCTTGCCGACCTTGCCGGTCTTGCGTTGCAGCAGCCAGATATCCCGTGCCGCAGGCTCGAATTCGGGGGTCCGGCCCTCGATTCCGCTGCGGGCCTCGCGGGTGCCGTCGATGCCCCATTCACGCAGGAAAGCCTCGCGGTCAAGGCTGGTGGAGGTTCCCGCATGGGCCAGCAACTCGGCCACGTCGAAGCCGATCCCCCCCGCGCCGATGATCGCGACCCTGCGGCCCATATCGGCCCCTTCGATCACCTCCGCGTAGGATTTGACCTTCGGGTGGTCGATCCCCCTGATGTCCGGGATGCGGGGGACGACCCCGGTGGCGACGATCACCTCATCATAGGCCGACAGCTCATCGGCGGAGGGCGCATGGCCAAGGCGCAGATCCACCCCCGCGCGCTCCAGCCGCCCCTCGAAATAGCGCATGGTCTCGTCGAACTCTTCCTTGCCGGGAATGCGGCGGGCGAGATTGAACTGGCCGCCTATCCGCGCCGCCTTCTCGAACAACGTGACCCTGTGGCCCCGCTCGGCGGCGGTGGCGGCGAAGGACAGGCCCGCCATGCCCGCACCGACGACGGCGAGGGATTTCGGCGTCCCGACAGGATGCGGCGTGAAGGCCTCCTCGCGGCAGGCCTGCGGATTCACGAGGCAACTGGTGATCTTGCCCCGGAAGATGAAATCGAGACAGGCCTGATTACAGCCGATGCAGGTGTTGATCTCGTCGGCGCGCCCCTCGGCGGCCTTCCGCACGAACTCGGCATCGGCGAGGAACGGGCGGGCCATAGACACCATATCCGCCTCGCCGCTGGCCAGAACCTGCTCGGCAACCGCAGGCATGTTGATGCGGTTCGAGGCGATGACGGGGATGGACAGATGTGCGCGCACCTGTCCCGTTACCCAGGTGAAGGCCGCGCGGGGAACGGAGGTGGCGATGGTGGGAATCCGTGCCTCGTGCCAGCCGATGCCGGTATTGATGAGCGTCGCCCCGGCCTTCTCGATAGCCAGCCCCAGTTGCACCACCTCCCCGGATGAACTGCCTCCCTCCACCAGATCGAGCATCGAGAGACGGAAGATGATGATGAAATCGGTCCCCACGGCCTCGCGCGTGCGGCGCACGATCTCGACCGGAAAGCGGATGCGGTTCTCGTAGGAGCCGCCCCATTGATCGGTGCGCCGGTTCACGCGCTCGGCGATGAACTGGTTGATGAGGTAACCCTCGGACCCCATGATCTCTACCCCGTCATAGCCCGCCTTTTGCGCCAGCTCGGCACAGCGGACGAAATCGGCGATCTGCTGTTCGATCTCGTCTCCGGTCAGCTCCTTCGGAGGAAACGGATTGATCGGGGCCTTGACCGGCGAGGGAGCGACCAGTGCGGGGTTATAGGCGTAGCGGCCCGTATGCAGGATCTGCATGGCGATCGCACCGCCCTCGGCATGAACCGCATCGGTGACGATGCGATGGTTCGGCACTTCGGCCTCGTCATGCAGAATCGAGCCGCCCTGCATGACCGCACCCTCCGGGTTGGGTCCGATACCGCCCGTCACGATCAGGCCGGGACCATTGCGCGCCCGGTCGGCATAGAAACGGGCCATGCGCTCGAAACCGCCCTCGGCCTCCTCCAGCCCCAGATGCATCGACCCCATCAGCACCCGGTTCCGCAGGGTGATGAAGCCCAGATCGAGCGGCTGGAACATCAACGGGTAGGGACCGGCAGGCGGGACATCGTACATCGTTATCATTCCTCGGACTGGCATCGGGGACAGGTTCGTCTGCGTACAGGAAACAACGGCCCCGGAAAAGGTGCCGTAACGGCGGGTCAACCGGGGCAAACGGAGGTATCGCGCCCTGTGCCGCCCGATCTCCGAGGGCCTTCTGCGGCCCATGAACGCGCTTGCTTTTCGGGGGCGTTCGCACCACCTCTGGCATAACGACCTGACAGGAGCGCGCCCATGCCATTCGATCCCTTTGCCGGTGACATCGATCTCGACTCCGCCCAAAGGACGATTGCGGAAGCGGTTCGCGGGGCCGATGACGGCGAGTTGTTCTTCGAGCGGCGACGGGGCGAATCGCTGGTCTTCGATGACGGACGGCTCCGCAATGCCTCCTATGATGCCGCCGAGGGGTTCGGATTGCGGGTCGTGGCGGGAGAGGCCGTGGGCTATGCCCATTCGGATGAGCTGACCGGCGCGGCGCTGCGGCGCGCGGCGGATGCGGCGGCGGCGGTAAAGGCGGGGCGTGATGTGGCCTATGCCGATGCGCCCGCCCGCACGAACCGCAGGCTCTACGGCGATGACAGCCCGCTCGATGAACCGGCCTTCGCCGTCAAGATCGCCCTGCTGCGCGAGATTGATGCTTACCTGCGCGAGAAAGACCCACGTGTCGTGCAGGCGACCGCCTCGCTCTCCGGCGAGATGCAGGAGATCGAGATCCTGCGCGCCGACGGGCA
>CAKZUT010000079.1 GCA_937922185.1 uncultured Neomegalonema sp. | reverse complement strand
GACAATCCAAAGGCCAAAATCGGTCTGCCGGAAATCCTGGTCGGGATCTTCCCCGGTGCAGGCGGCACGACGCGGCTGGTGCGGATGCTCGGAGTCATGGGCGCGGCGGATTACCTGTTGCAGGGCAAGCTGGTGAATCCGAAGAAGGCTAAGGCGGGTCTGCTGATTGATGAGGTGGTCCCGCAGGATGAACTCGTCGCACGGGCCGTCGAATGGGTGAAGGGCGCGTCCGAGTCCGATGCGGTCAAGCCATGGGATCAGAAGGGTTTCAAGCTGCCCGGCGGCGCACCGTATACGGCCCCCGGTTTCCCGACCTTCCTCGGTGCGGTCGCCATGACCCACGGCAAGACCGCCGGGGTCTACCCCCAGACCAATGCCATGCTCTCCGCTGTCTACGAGGGCGCGCTGGTCGATATGGACAATGCGCTGAAGATCGAGGCGCGCTGGTTCACCTCCGTCCTGATGGACCCGCGCTCGGCGGCGATGATCCGCTCGCTGTTCGTCAACAAGCAGGCCATCGAGAAAGGCGCGCGCCGTCCCGATGTGCCGGACGCCAGGGTTAAATCCGTGGGCATCATCGGCGCGGGCATGATGGGGGCCGGGATCGGCTTCGTCTCCGCCCGCTCCGGTATCGACGTGGTGCTGATCGACCGCGATCAGGAGGCCGCCGACAGGGGCCGGGCCACTATCGAGGAACTCCTGGACGAGGGCGTCAAGCGCAAGAAGGTGACCGAGGAAGCCAAGACCGAAATCCTCGCCCGCGTGACCGCGACCCCCGATTACGACGCGCTGAAAGGATGCGACCTGATCGTGGAAGCCGTCTTCGAGGATCCGAAGGTCAAGGCCGAGGTCACGCGCAAGGTCGAAGCCGTCATCGCCGATGACGCCATCTTCGCGACCAATACCTCCACCCTGCCTATCACAGGTCTGGCGGAGGCCAGCGCGCGCCCGGACAACTTCATCGGGATTCACTTCTTCTCTCCGGTTCACAAGATGATGCTGGTCGAGATCATCAAGGGCGAGAAGACGGGCGATATGGCTGTCGCCAAGGCGCTGGATTTCGTGCGGCAGATCAAAAAGACACCGATCGTCGTCAACGATGCCCGGTTCTTCTACGCCAACCGCTGCATCATCCCGTATCTCAACGAAGCGATGATCATGGTCAGCGAGGGCGTGAAGCCCATCCTGATCGAGAATGCCGCGAAACAGATCGGGATGCCGGTCGCGCCGCTGCAACTGACGGACGAGACCTCGCTCGAACTGGGTCACCGCATCATGTCGGCCACCAGGGCGCAGATGGGCGATGCCTATGTCGGTACCGGCGCGGATGAGGTCATCACCACGCTCTTTGAAGGGCAGGGCCGTGCGGGACGCAAGAACGGCAAGGGCTTCTATGACTATGACGAGAAGGGCAAACGCAAGGCGCTCTGGCCTGAGCTGTCCGAGCATTTCCCCGTCTCGGAGGATCAGCCCGATTTCGAGGAAGTCAGGGACCGCCTCATTCTCTCGCAGGTGCTGGAAGCCATTCGCGCGAAGGAAGAGGGCGTGCTGGTCGATATCCGCGAGGGGGATGTGGGCGCGATCCTGGGCTGGGGCTTTGCGCCGTGGTCCGGGGGGCCGCTTTCCTGGGTCGATCTGACGGGGCCGAAGACTGTCGTGGCGCTGTGCGATGCGCTTCAGGCCAAATTCGGAGACCGTTTCGCGGCTCCGGCCCTGCTGCGCGATATCGCCGATAAAGGCGAGACGTTCTACGGGCGGTTCCAGCCGCAACAGGCGGCGGCATAATCTGCCTGCTGACGTAGCGTTAATCTGTACAAAATGGCGGTATGCGGCATCACATGCTTGTATGCCGCCCAATACACTCGGGGGCGAGTGACAATAATCCGTCTGAAAAGGACGGGATGAACGGGAGAACAGAATGGTTTCCAGAACCAGAGCCTTGCTGGCAAGCACCGCGCTTGCCATGACAGTATCCACGACCGCCATGGCACAGGAGTTTCGCCTCGACCGCCTCTTCGTCGTGGGTGACAGCCTGAGCGACGGCGGCACTTATTCACAGGCGGTACAGGCCGGAGCCGCACTGGGCGGGCAGGCGGTTCCCGCCATCCGCTACCGTTTCACGGATAACCGTGCGGACGGGTCCAGCCGCACCTATGCCGAGGTTCTCGCGGATGAACTCGGGATCGCCCTCGAACCCAATCTTATCACCGGCGTTCCGGCGGCGGCGGGCACCCCCATCGCGGCTCTGGCCAATGACATCAATGTCGGCGGGACGAACTTCGCCCAGGGCGGTGCGCGGGTGGGCGAGCGGGCGCTCGATGACGCCGAACGCGCGCCTTTCGGCATTACGCAGACCCCGGTAACGGTGCAGGTTGATCGTCTGCTGGCCAATGACCGGCGCTTTGATTCCAATGATCTCGTGATCCTGTGGGCCGGTGCGAATGACGTGCTGGCGAATTCGGCGCTGGTCGGGGGCGGTGCCCGCACTCCGCAGGAGGCCGGACAGGCGATCGGGGTCGCTGCGACGCAGATGGTGACGCAGGTGGAACGGGTGCTGGATCGCGGCGCGACGAATGTTGTGGTCGTCACGGTCCCCGATATCGGGGCCAATACGCCCCTTGGAACCGGCTCCTCAGCGCAAGGCTCCGCGTTGCTGTCGGGGCTGACCGGCGCATATAACGATATTCTGGTCAATGGTGTCGGAGGCCGCGTCACCCTCGTGGATTCCGATGCCGTGCTGTCCGCCGTGCTGGATAACCCGGCCCGCTACGGGTTTTCGGCCATCAACCAGCGCGGCACCGTGGCCTGTGCAGGCTCCGCGCTGAACTGTATCGCCGGTGTGAACACCAATAATGACGGCAATGTCCGTGTCTTTGCCGACCCGGTTCACCCCTCCACGCAGGCGCATCTCATCCTTGGACAGATTGCGGCGGCGGCACTGGTGGATATCGGACAGGTCGGCGTGATGCCCGTCGCCACCATCTCCGCCCTGCGCCAGCAATCGCTGGGTCTGGAACAGCGTCTCAATCTCGGAGCCTTCTTCATCAATGACGATACCGGCGAACGCATTCGCCGCCCCGTCGGCAATGTCGAGGTCTATGGCGGCGTCGAGGCGGGTTTCTACGACAGCGATTCCCAGCAGGTCGTTCCCGGTTTCGACGCGACGACGCAGGTGGTCAAGGCCGCCGCCGATGTCATGGTCGCCCCCAACGTCATGCTCGGCATCGGCGGCAGTATCGATCACGGTCAGGTCGAGTTCGAGGAGGGTCGCGGCGGGTTCGACTCCCGGCTCTATGTGGGCGGTGTGTTCGGCGTCGCGCAGATCATCCCCGGCGTCTATGCCAATGGCTTTCTTGGCGGTGGTCTGATCGATATCTACGACATCGAACGCAATTACGATCTCCGGGGACTGGACGGCAACACGCTGGCCACCGAGAGCTTCGAGGCCGATACGGACGGAACCTATTTCATCGCCCGCGCGAACCTGGGGGCGGTTCTGCCGGTCGGGAAGGGTTTCTTCGTCAATCCGAGCATCGGCTTTGCCTATGAGCGGGTCGATATCGACGGCTACACCGAAGACTCCAGGGGCAGCACGCTGGAGCCGACCGAGGCGACGATCGGGGATCTGGAATATGTCGGCTATCGCGGGACGGTGGCATT
This sequence comes from uncultured Neomegalonema sp., assembly GCA_937922185.1. GTDB lineage: Bacteria > Pseudomonadota > Alphaproteobacteria > Rhodobacterales > Rhodobacteraceae > JAHDDY01. The sequence goes on along the minus strand of CAKZUT010000079.1, from coordinate 348 downwards.
GGGTGGATTCTACCGTCCGCCTTCCGCGCCGGGCTGGACCTTCGGCCTGCGCGCGTCATGGGAGCATGACTTCAACGATGACGATGTCGAGGTGCCCTTCGGTGTCGGCAGCGTCCCGCTCAATGTGCAGACCGCGCCGCGCCCGGACGACTCATATGGCCTGCTCGCGGCCACGGTCGTCAGGGAGCTGACCCACAGCACGTCGATGAATCTCGGCGCTTCCGCTGTGGTCGGACAGAACGGTGTGAGCGGCTATACGGCCAGTCTCGTCTTCAAGCACTCGTTCTGATTCCGGCGGCCCTGAGTGCCGGGTAGTTCGATTTGTCCCTCCCCCTCCTGTTGCGGGGG
>CAKZUT010000078.1 GCA_937922185.1 uncultured Neomegalonema sp. | reverse complement strand
CTGGAATGAAAAGTGATAACATTAATGCTAAAAGATTCGGTCAATTCGATGGTGTAATAAAATCTTTAAATCCCGGAAATTCCCTTAGTAATTGGCTTGGGTTTGATGATAACATATATGAAATAGATAATTTGATTGATGGTGTAATCATAAGTGTATCTTATAAAGATAAATTAAATTTTTTTTATGAGGACGAGTATATTTTTTCTTCTAAGGATTTTGCTGGCTCAATGGACATTAAGAGCGAACACGAGAAGATTGCACGTAATACTGAGAAAATAGAGAAACATCTTGATGGAATAAAGAAAGAAATTTCTAATCTTTCTAGAAAAATCTCTGGTAAAAATAATGCCTGACCCCGGCTTCAAGACCTCCGCCCAGGCCGCCCGTGAGCAACTCGTGCGCGATGAGGCTGTTATCGAGCGGGTCAAGCGCGCCCTCGAAACCTGCATTGCCTCCGAGGGGTTCCGCCCCCGCGACCGGGTGGGTCAGTATTGCTCGCAGGTCGGGATCGGGGTGCGAATTACGGCGGGCGCGGGGGTCGAGTTCGACACCCCGAATGCCCCCGACCTCGCCGCCGCCATCGAGCGCACCCCCATGCCGGATACCCTCCGCCGATATCACGAGTAGTCACCATGAGCGTCTCCAAAGAACGCCTTTACCTCTTCGACACCACCCTTCGCGACGGACAGCAGACTCAGGGCGTCGATTTTTCCGCCGCCGACAAGCACCGCCTCGCCGCCGCCCTCGATGATCTGGGGATTGATTACATCGAAGGCGGCTGGCCCGGTGCGAACCCCGTCGATACGGAATTCTTTGCCCACCCCCCAAAGCCCCGGCGCGCGAAATTCCTCGCCTTCGGCATGACCAAGCGCGCGGGCCGCTCTGCCGAAAATGACGAGACACTGGCGGGCGTCCTCAACGCGGGCACGGGCACCGTCTGCCTTGTCGGCAAAACCCACGTCTTCCACGTCGAAACCGCCCTGCGGATCACCAATGCGGAAAATCTCGACAATATCCGCGCCTCCATTGCCCATTGCGTCGCGCAGGGGCGTGAGGCGCTGTTCGATGCCGAGCATTTCTTTGACGGTTACAGGGCCGATCCCGAATACGCGCTCGACTGCATCGGCGCGGCGCTTGACGCAGGCGCACGCTGGGCGGTCCTCTGCGACACGAATGGCGGCACTCTCCCGGCGGAGGTACGCAGCATCACCGCAGAGGTCTGCGCGCGGTTCGGCGGGGACCGCATCGGCATCCACACCCATGACGATACCGGCAACGCCGTCGCCAATACCCTCGCCGCCGTGGACGCGGGCGCGCGGCAAATTCAGGGCACCCTCAACGGCCTCGGCGAACGATGCGGCAACGCCAATCTCGTCACTCTGATCCCTACGCTGTTGCTCAAATCGCCCTATGCGGAACGCTTTGATACGGGGGTCAGTGCCGACGGCCTGGCCAATTTGCCCCGCATCTCGCATCTGCTGGATGATATCCTTAACCGTGCGCCCAACCCCCACGCACCGTATATCGGCGCAGCGGCCTTCGCCCATAAGGCGGGCCTTCACGCCTCGGCCATCGTGCGAGACCCGACGACCTACGAGCATGTCCCCCCCGAATCCGTCGGTAATGAGCGTATCATCCCGATGTCCAATCAGGCGGGCCGCTCCAATCTGCTCAAGCGCCTGTCCGAAGCGGGGATCGACGCCCGCACGGATGATCCCCGCCTCGCCCGATTGCTGGACGAGGTGAAGAGGCTGGAGGAGAAGGGTTTCGCCTATGACAGCGCAGAGGCCAGTTTTGTGCTGCTCGCACGGAATTTTCTTGGCCAGATGCCCGATTATTTCACTGTGGAGCGATATCGCGTCACTGTCGAACGCCGTTTCAACGCGCGCGGCGAGGAGGTCACCGCCTCCGAGGCCGTGGTCAAGGTGCGCGTGGACGGCGACACCTATATCTCCGCCTCCGAAAGCCTCGATCCGGTCGGCCAGCACGATCAGGGGCCGGTCAACGCTCTCAGCCGCGCGCTCCAGAAAGACCTGGGCAAATACCAGCGTTACATGGAAGATTTTGAGCTGGTCGATTTCAAGGTGCGGATAATCGGCAAGGGCACCGAAGCCGTCACCCGCGTCCTGATCGTCAGTACCGACGGGGATGGGGCGCAATGGGCAACTGTGGGCGTCTCCGCCAATATCGTCGATGCGTCGTTTCAGGCACTGGAAGACGCGATCCTCTACAAGTTGGTCCGCGACGGCGCGCCGGTCGCCTCAAAGATCGCCGCAGAGTGAGCGGCCTGTCGCCCTGTGGCGAGATGGTGCGAAAGGGCGATCCCGTGCGCTTTCGCACCGCCCTGTTCGCAGCGCCGGACGCACGGGAAGGGCTGTTCGCCCTCTATGCCTTCAATCTCGAAATCGCGAAGATCGCGCCGATGGTCTCCGAGCCGATGATCGGGGAAATCCGGTTGCAGTGGTGGCGGGACAGTCTGGACATGGCCTTCAGTGACGGTGCCGTGCGACGCCATGAGGTCGTGGAGCCGCTCGCCGCCGTCATCCGGTCGGCAGCACTCCCCCGCGCCCCTTTCGATGCCCTGATTGATGCCCGCGCGCAGGATCTCGATCCCGCATTTCCGACCGAAATGGAGGCGTTGATCGCATATCTGCGTGATACGGCGGGGTCGCTCACGGTGCTGGCCATGCGGGCACTGGGGGAAGGGGCGGAAACTCCCGCTCTCGATGCCGGACAGGGCATCGCAATTGCCCGGTATCTCGACGCAGTGCCGGTTCTGGCGGGGCAGGGGGGCAAGCCGCTCCCCGGCGATATCGACTGGAAAACCCTGCGCGATGGTGGCCATGACAGCGGCTTTGCCGCCTGTGTCAGCAACCTCGCTTCGACGGCGCGGGCCTCTATTGCCTCGGCGCGCAGGGCGCGAAGCGAGGTGCCGGGCCATTGCGCGCCCGCTTTTCTCGAAGTTCCGGTCGCCGACCGCTTCCTCGCCGGTATCGGGCGTGACCCCGGCATGATCACTGCGCTGATCGGAACACGACCGTCGCCGTTCCGTGAAAACCTGTCTAACCTGTGGCGCGGAATCACGGGGCGCTGGTGATTCTACCGCTTGCGGAGTGCCAGAACCCAGGCCTGCACACCCTGTCCCGGCATATGCTCGCCGTACTCGCGCGATAGCAGGTCCGCACTGCCGGTATCGAGCAGTTCATGGACCCGGCCTTCATAATCGCCCTGCGCGACGGCATGGTCATTGAGCGAAAAAACGAACACACCGCCCGGCTCAAGCCGCTCCAGAACGTCATCAATCAGGCTGGCGGGCGCATGGCCGGGGCTGAAAACACCCGCCGCATTCGCTCCCCCGTATCGGGCCGCCTCGGGTAGCGCGTCCAACCCGCCCTGAACCAGCAACCGATAAAGGCCCTTGCTCCGCGCGACGGTCAGCATCTCGGCGGAAAAATCGGTGCCGTCCATCACCTCGTACCCAGCGCTCCGCAGCGCCTCTCCGCTCAGACCGGTGCCACATCCGATATCGAGGACAGGCGTTTTGGTTTCCACACCCGCGTCGCGCATCAGCGCGGCACAGCGTGCCGGCGTCGCATAGCCGTTCTCGCGCATCGACGTTTCATAGGTCGCGGCGAACCGTGCATAATGCGCCGCCGTTTCTTCCGCCGTTTCGAGGCCATAGGCATGGTCGAAAAAGTCGTCGCCGCTCATGCCGCTTCGCGCCGCTCTTCCAGCCATGCGGCCCAGGATGCCTTTGCCCGGTCGGTATAGGCGCGCTGACGATCTTTCTTGCCCCTGCGCCCTTTCCGCACGCCATCCTCAAGCGGCGGAAACAGTCCGAAATTGGCGTTCATCGGCTGGAACGTCTCGGCCTCGGCTCCGCCCGTGATATGATTGAGTAGCGCACCGTGCGAGGTATCCGGCGGCGGCACGTCCTGCATTCCGCCCAGTGCATCGGCGGCGGCAAACCGTCCGGCAAGAAGGCCCATAGCCGCCGATTCGATATAGCCTTCAACCCCGGTGATCTGCCCCGCGAACCGCAGGCGGGGATCGGCTTTCAGGCGCATGGTGCCATCCAGCAGGATCGGGGAATTAATGAACGTATTGCGGTGGATGCCGCCCAGCCGTGCGAACTCGGCATTTTCCAGTCCGGGTATCGTGCGAAATACCTCTGTCTGGGCACCGTATTTCATCTTGGTCTGAAAGCCGACCAGATTCATCAGCGTACCCAGCGCGTTTTCGCGGCGAAGCTGTACCACGGCATAGGCCTTGACGGTCGGGTCATGTTCATTTGTCAGGCCCACGGGTTTCAGCGGCCCGTAACGCAATGTCTCGCGGCCTCGCTCGGCCATGACCTCGATGGGCAGACAGCCCTCGAAATAAGGAGTATCCTGCTCCCACTCCTTGAATTCTGTCTTCGGGGCGGCAAGCAGGGCGTCGATGAAAGCCTCGTATTGTTCGCGATCCATCGGACAGTTCAGATAGGCCGTGCGCTCCGCTTCGGTGTCGCCCTTGTCATAACGCGACTGGAACCACGCCTTCGACAGATCAACACTGTCGGCATGGATGATCGGCGCAATCGCATCGAAAAAGGCGAGGCTTTCCGCCCCTGTGAGCGTACCGATAGCTTCCGCCAGAGCAGGCGAGGTCAGCGGCCCGGTCGCGATGATCACATTCTTCCATTCGGCGGGGGGCAGGCCCTCCACCTCGCCCCGCTCCAGCGTGACATTGGGATGTGCGGCCAGCGCCTCTGTCACCGCCGCCGAGAAGGCATCCCGGTCCACAGCCAGCGCACCCCCGGCAGGCAGGGCATTGGCATCGGCCATCCGCATCAGCAGCGATCCGGCCTGACGCATTTCATGGTGCAGCAGGCCGACGGCATTCGTCTCGTGATCATCCGAGCGAAACGAGTTGGAACAGACCAGCTCGGCCAGCCCCTCTGTCTGATGTGCATGGGTTTTCCGATGGGGCCGCATCTCGTGCAGCACCACCTTTACCCCGCGTTCGGCGGCCTGCCATGCGGCCTCTGATCCGGCCATGCCGCCGCCGATGAT
>CAKZUT010000077.1 GCA_937922185.1 uncultured Neomegalonema sp. | reverse complement strand
GTCGAGAACCAGGGATATCTCATAGGGCAGCGGATTCGGTTTGCGCGCGGTGGAACTGATCCCCACATCAAGCGTCTGAGTGCCGAAGATCGACAGGAAATAGATCTTGCTCCTGAGCGTCGCCGTCGCTGTCAACTCGCTCGGATCACCGGGATCGCTTCCTTCTTCGGCGGACGAGACCCTTATCTTTTCCAGCGCACCCTTCATATCGCGGTTCGCGAACCAGCCCTCGATGATATCGGCACCCTCGGATTCGATCTCCTCGTCGGTCAGGCTGGAGCGGGCCATGGACAGAACCGCTGCATCCAGCGTCTTCTGGGCCTTGGCGCGGATAGCATAGGCACGACCGATATCGGTTACCCCACCCGCCGCCATGATGAGTACCGGAAACATGATCCCGGTCATCATCGCTATCGAGCCGCCTTTCTCGCGGAGAAAGCGGGACGCGAAAGTGCCCGTGGACTTCATGCCCGAAAGCAAGGTTCTCGAAAGCAATGCGCTCAACATCTGTTCCGGCCTTTCGTACCAAATCGGAGTTTGCGTCATCGACTGCAAATCGGAGGCCACCCTGCGGCAGGCCCGGAAATGCACGGAAAATCCCGTTGATCGCCCTTGCTCCATGGCCTGTGCGGCGTCCCGAAGCGGCACGGAATCGTTTCGGAACAGCGAGGGTCTGAACCCGACATGAAAGCTCATGCACCACATGCGTTGACACCAACCCCGGCCCCGCCCAAGGTCCGGCGCATGTTCGCGATGCGCCCTGTTGGATACGTCATCGGCCTCTTCGTCGTCGTCCTGGGGCTGGCGATGCTCGGGCCGCTCACGGTGGATGCCGTGGGAGGGCATGACGAATGGCGCACCTTCGGGATCGCACTGCTCATCACCGTGCTCGCGGGGCTTGGTCTGATGACGGCCTGCGCGTCCGGGCGCAAGGAGGGCCTGTCGATACAGCAGACCTTCATCCTGACCGTGCTTGCATGGCTCGTCCTGCCGCTGTTCGGCAGCCTGCCGTTCATGATCGGCGCGATGGAGATGAGCTTCACCGACTCGTTCTTCGAGGCAATGTCGGGCATCACCACCACAGGCGCGACCGTGATGACAGGGCTGGAACAGAAGCCGCCCGGCACTCTGCTCTGGCGCGGCCTGCTGCAATGGTTCGGCGGCCTCGGTATCGTTGTCGTCGCGATTGCGATCCTGCCCGAACTGAGGGTGGGGGGGATGCAGTTGTTCCGCTCGGAGGCTTTCGACACCTTCGGCAAGATCCTGCCGCAGGCCGCGCAGATCGCGAAACAGCTATTTTATATCTATCTCGGCCTGACGGTCATGGCGATGCTGGTCTATGCGGCCTGCGGCATGAAGCCTATCGACGCCCTCGTCCATGCAATGACCAGCATCGCGACGGGTGGACTGGCCAATTATGACACATCCTTCGCAGCCTTCGACAATCCGTCCATCCACTATTTCGCGGCACTGTTCATGATGGCCTCCGCCCTGCCCTATGTGCGCTTTATCCAACTGGCCCATGGCGCGCCGAGGCCCCTGCTTCGCGATCCGCAGGTGAGAATGTTCTTCAAGCTGATCCTGCTATTCGTGGTCATTCTGGCCTTCGGACGATGGCAGGATACCGGCGATATCGAATACGCCTTCCGCACGACGCTGTTCAACGTGGTGTCGATCATGACCGGCACGGGCTATGCGACGGAGGATTACGGATTATGGGGGCCGTTCCCGATGATGATGTTCTTCGTCATCGGGATGATCGGCGGCTGTGCCGGGTCAACCAGCTGTTCGGTCAAGGTCTTCCGCTATCAGGTGCTGACGGCAGTGGTACGGGCGCAGATCAAGCTGATCCAGAATCCCTCCAGCGTACCGCGCGCCCGCTATGACGGCAGACCGATATCCGAGGATATCCTCTCGTCGGTCATGGCGTTCTTTCTGTTGTTCATGGCAACACTCGGCCTGCTCGTTCTGATCCTGAGCATGATCGGTCTGGATCTTCTGACGGCATTGTCAGGGGCGGCGGCCTGTCTGGGCAATATCGGGCCGGGACTGGGACCGATCATCGGCCCTTCAGGCAATTATGCCGAACTGCCGACAAATGCGAAATGGGTGCTGACGCTCGCCATGTTTCTCGGCAGGCTGGAATTGCTGAGCGTATTCGTCCTCTTCATGCCACGCTTCTGGCAGCGATAGGGGCTACAGGCCCTTTGTTTCGGCGGGCACAAGTCGGCTGACGATATCGCCATGCAGCGGCTCCATGGCGGCAACGACGCCCCGCACATGGGTATCGGGGGAATTGTAGCGGATCGAGCCTCCGGCCCTGTCCGTCATGCGCCCGCCGGCCTCCTCCAGAACGATCTGCGCGGCGGCCAGATCCCATTCGCTGAGCGTATTGAGGGCGATGGCGGCATCCCAGCGGTCGGTTGCAACCTTGCAAACACGATAGGCGATGGAATTGACATAGCCATGCCTGCCGGTCGGGGCCGCGCCCTGCCATTTCGCCGCATCGAGCACAGACCGACGCGACAGGATACCGGCATCGCCGAAGGACGGGACAGGGCCTGCATCCAGCCTTATGCCATTGCGGGTGGCCCCCTTGCCCCGGACAGCGAAGAAATATTCGTCTTTTGCCGGGTTCAGCACGGCCCCGGCCACGATCATCCCCCGCACCGCCAGCGCAGCGCAGACGGTGAACTCCTTCTGCCCGTCGATGAAGGCGCGGGTGCCGTCTATGGGATCAACGATCCATACCCGCTCACAGGACAGGCGCGCCTCATCATCGGCACTTTCCTCCGACAACCAGCCATGATGCGGAAACGCACCGCATAACCGCGCGCGCAGCAGGTCGTTTGCCGCAAGATCGGCTTCACTGACCGGGCCTTCCCCCGGCTTGTCCCAGGTTTCGGGGTCCTGGCCAAAATACCGCATGACGAGCGCGCCCGCCTCCGCCACGGCTTCCCGCAGGGTGTCGATCTCCGATGCGGTCGCGTCAGTTACCGGCGACATGACAGCCCTCGATCAGGAGGGTCGGTACAGTGAGGGCGCGATTGACCGGCATGTCATTGGCCGCTTCCACCGCGCCGAACATCTCGATCAGATTACCGACGACCGTGGCTTCGGTCACGGGATAGGCCAGTTCGCCTTTCTCGATCCAGAAGCCGGTCGCGCCCCGGCTGTAATCGCCGGTATTGGAATTGATACTCGCCCCCAGCATCTCGGTCACGAAGAAGCCTTCCTCTATTCCGGCGATCATCTCCTGCGGAGTACGCGCGCCCGGCGAAAGCGTAACATTCGAGGGAGAGGGCCGGGGGGGTGAGCCAACACCGAAAGAGGCGCTGGCCGTGGAGACGAGATCGAGCTGGCGCGCCGTACTGCAATCCAGCAGCCAGGTTCGCAACACACCGTCCTCAACCAGCATACGCGCGGCGGGGGCCAGCCCTTCCCCGTCGAAGGGGCGCGAGCCGATGCCGCGCGACATCAGGGGATCGTCAGTGATCGTGAAACCTGCGGGGAAGACATGCTTTCCGAGCCTGTCGCCCAGATAGGTACTGCCCCGCGCCACCCCGACACCGTTTATCGCGCCGAGAAAATGGCCGATGATGGATGATGCAAGACGCTGATCGAAGATCATCGGAACCGATTTTGTCGGAGCCTTGCGCGGAGCGATCCGCCGCGCCGCACGCTCCCCCGCTTCATGGCCGATCCCCTCCAGCGGGCGCAGGTCGTCGCGCCAGCGGGCCATGTCATGGGCGTAATCGCGCTCCATCCCCAGCCCCTCGCCCGCAATGGCCGAGCAGGAGGCACTCCAGAAACTGCCCTTTCGTGTCCCGGCGAACCCGTTCGACATCACAAGCGCAATTTCGCTCCGCCGCCAGCTCGCCGTCGATCCCTCCGATTTCGCGACACCGGGAACGGCACGGGCAGCGGCATCTATCGTCAGGGCATCCTCGCGCAGCCGATCCGCATCGGCCAGTGCCGGATCGCACAGATCGAGGTCAGGCAGTCTGGCCGCAGAGATATCGGGAAGGGCACAATAGGGGTCTTCCGGTGCCTCGCGGGCCATGGCAACGGCCCGTTCCGCCATTTCGACGAGCGCGGTTTCGCTGCGGCTGGAGGCGGAGACACAGGCCTGCCTGCTTCCGAGAAGCACCCGCACCCCGATATCGAGCATCTCCGAGCGTCCGATATCCTCGACCGCACCATCCCGAACAGAGGCCTGCATCCCTTCAGACATGGCTGCGGAAGCCGATACCTGATCCGCCCCCGCCTTCCGGCAGAGATCGAGCAGTCGTTCGCAGAGGGCATTGAGATCGGTCACTGGCATGGCTCCGGTTCGGCGACTGGTTTTCAACCCAAATGGGCGACCTGAGACCGGAAGGCAACTTCTGAAATAATACCGGCTTGGTCCGGCAAGGGTCATGCACCCGTTTCAACGAAGAATCACCGCCCCCGAGGCCCCATGATCGGGGCCTTTAAATCACCCCTGATTCGTTCTTTTTTGCGCGTACTGGTGGTGAATGAGCGCAATTTTCGCCGGTATGGGGAGAAAATAAGCCTAAAACCCGTCGGAAACGACGGGGAAAAATAGACGGTTTGCATCCTCTCCGTATCCGGCCTTTCCTGCCTGAGCCACAGGATTGTGAGGGGAAAATGAAATGAAAAGAAAACCAGCCGAGTACGACGTGCTGATGCAGCAGATCGACTTTCTCAAACAGATGATGTGCCCCGAAAAATATCAGTACACACACGAGTATCTCGATCTCGCGCTGACCGCCGCGCGCCGGGAAGCGCCGTGTATCGCCCGCAGCATCGAAAACGATCATGAGATTGCAATACACGGGGTAGTGGATTCATCCACAGTCCATTAGCCTGAACCGATGACAGATATCGTAGGCAGTCGCGATTTCCTGAATTCGCTCGATGAGAATGACCTTCCCGAAGATATCGAGGGTTTTCTCGATATCGTTCGTGAAAAATACGGCATCGCCCATCTGGTCTATCACGCCATCAATGTACGGGGCCTGACCGAAAACGAGCCTTATCTGCGGCATACCTATCCCGATGACTGGGTGGCTCGGTATTTCGAGAAAGGCTACTTCGCGCTTGATCCCGTCATTGAGGCGGGAGTGGGGGGTCTGGTGCCCTTCAACTGGAATTCGCTCGACTGGAACAGCAAGCCCCGGCGCCGCTTTCTGGGTGAGGCACTCGAACACAAGATCGGCCTCAGCGGCATGTCGGTCCCGATCCGGGGAATCGGCGGCGAACATGCGATCCTTTCCGTGACGAGCTTTCAGAACGAGCGGGACTGGTCGATGTTTCTGGGCAGTTACATGGGCGATTTCCAGAGGATCGCGGGGTATATCCACCAGAGTATCGTGACCCTCGAAAGAAACGAACCGGAACCGAACATCATTCCCCCGTCTCCGCGTGAGCGGGCGGTCCTGCAACTCGTGGCCTATGGACTGAGTACGGATGCCATTGCCGACAAACTGAGCATCAAGGAACGGACCGTGCGCGCCTTTCTGGAAACCTCGCGATACAAGCTGCACGCCCTCAATCGGACCCACGCCGTTACCATCGCTATCGGCCATGGGTTCATTCTTCCGCCTACGTAGTATGCACTTAAAAAGTGTAACTATTTAAAATACTTGCTCTTATTGGGAGCGCCGTGTATCGAATGCACCCATAGCGTTTAATTGCTGTGGGGTTCTACCGATGATACGTCTTATTACGCGCAAGAATGCGGACGCGAACGCGCTGCTGCTTCAGGAAATGTTCCGCGCCCGCAAACGGCTGTTCAAGGACCGCCTGAACTGGGACGTCACCGTAGACGCGCAGGGGCGGGAGCTGGACGAGTATGACAGGCTGGACCCGCTCTACGTCGTGGCCGTGGACGAGAACGGCCACCATCAGGGGTCATGCCGTCTGTTACCGACGACCGGCGAGACGATGCTGCGCGATCATTTCACGGCCCTGTTCGACGGCGTGGTGATCGAGTCCCCGCTGATCTGGGAATGCACCCGTTTTTGCGTGGACAGCGAGGCAACGACCAATCTGACCCCGCACGGGGTTCAGAAACACACGACCGAGCTGTTCTGCGGCATGGTCGAGACGGGGATAGAAGCGGGCATCGAACAGGTTGTGGGCGTGTTTGATCGTCGCATGATCCGCATCTACTCACGCAGCGGGTGGTCGCCGGAAGTGGTCGGGCAGAGCGGCGAGGGGCGCGATGCGGTCTTCCTGGGCATATGGGACGTGGATGAGCCGAGCGTCGCGTCGATCCAGAAAGCCGGGGGCTTCACGGGATCGGTTCTGGAAAAGAACAATCCCGTTCAACGCCGCTCCGGCGCCGCCTGACGGGCGGGAACAGATATCAGAGCTTCCCCGCCCTGCCCTTGCAGCAAGGCGGGGATAGTGTTCGAGACCCTTATCCCGCGCGGTTGTACACATCCTCCAACCGGACGATATCATCCTCGCCCAGATAGGCCCCCGTCTGCACCTCGACGATGGAGAGGGGCACCTTACCGGGGTTCCGCAGGCGATGGATGCATCCCAGAGGCAGGTAGACGGACTCGTTTTCCGTCACCAGCAATTCCTCGTCATTGCGCGTCACAACCGCCGTGCCGCGCACCACGACCCAGTGTTCCGCGCGATGGAAATGCTTCTGGAGAGACAGCACCGATCCCGGATTGACCGAGATATGCTTAACCTGATGCCGGTCGCCGAGATGAATGCCCTCGTAGAACCCCCAGGGACGGTATACCCGCACATGGGTATTGTGTTCCTCGCGGCCCTCACTTCTCAGGCGGTCCACGACGGCCTTCACATCCTGTGCGCGATCCTTGGGCGCGACAAGCATGGCATCGGCGGTCGAGACGACGACCACATCCTCCATGCCGATCACGGCGACCAGCTTGTCCTCGCTGCGGACATAGGAGCCGGAAACCCCTTCGAGCAGGATGTCACCCTGCGTGACATTGCCCGCCGCATCCTTTTCGCCGACTTCCCAGAGCTGCTCCCACGATCCGATATCGGACCAACCGAGATCACAGGGGATCACCGCCGCCCGCTCACTCTTTTCCATCACCGCATAGTCGATGCTGTCCGAACGGCATCCGAGAAAGGCGGTTTCGTCAGGGCGGACAAAATCCAGATCCTCCCGCGCGCCCTCCATCGCCATGCGACAGCTTTCGAGGATATCGGGTGCGTGACGGGCCAGTTCCTCCAGATACCGTGCGGCGGAAAAGACGAACATCCCGGAATTCCAGCGATACCCCCCTTCCGCAAGAAAACGCTCCGCCGTCGCCGCATCGGGTTTTTCCACGAATTGCGCCACATTCCGCACATGGTCCGTAATCGACTGTTCGCCGATCTTGATATAGCCGTAGCCGGTGCTCGCCGCGCCCGGTTGCAGGCCAAAAGTCACGAGATATCCGTCCTGCGCCGCTTCGGCGGCGGCGGCAACCGCATCGAGAAAAGCATCGGTCCGCTTGATCTGGTGATCGGCGGCCAACACCAGCAACATCGCGTCAGGATCGTCCTTCATCGCGTGCAATGCGGCCAGCGCCACGGCGGGAGCGGTATTGCGCCCTGCCGGTTCCAGAAGAATGCCGCCATGGGGGGCCTGCACCTCCTGCATCTGGGCCGCGATCAGGAAGCGGTGCTCATCGTTGCATATCAGGATCGGTGCCGCGAAACGCGCCGTATCCGACACCCGCGCGACCGTCTCCTGCAACATCGTCCGCTCGCTTGTCAGCGGCAGCAACTGCTTCGGATAGAGCGCCCGCGACATCGGCCACAAACGAGAACCACTGCCACCACACATCACCGCCGGTACGATTCGTGCCATCTTATGCATCTCCATCGAGTTGATCGCGCAGGAAGGCGCGCAGATCGTTGCCGAGGCCCTCACGGGCCAGTCCCGCCGCGACATTCGCCATCAGAAAGCCGAGCTTGTCACCGCAATCATACCGCCTTCCGGTAAACGAACAGCCATAGAGCGGTGCATTATCCATCGTCCCGGCAATGGCATCCGTAAGCTGAATTTCACCCCCCGCGCCTTTCTCCTGTCTGTCCAGATAAGCGAAGACCGACGGCTCCAGCACGTATCGACCCGTCGCCGCATAGGTGGAGGGCGCGCTGTCCGGGTCGGGTTTCTCGATCATCCCCTTCGCCCGGAAGACGCCATCCGTCATTTCTCCGTCGGGGTCGAGAATGCCGTACATTGATGTCTTCTCGCGCGGCACGTCCTGCACCGCCAGCACATGCCCCTTACCGATCCTCGCATGGGCCTCCACCAGTTCGGCTATGCATGACCGGTCCAGCACCACCTCATCGGGCAGCAGCACAGCGAACGGCTCATCTCCCACGGCATGACGCGCGCACCAGACCGCGTGGCCCAGGCCAAGGGGCTGGCCCTGCCGCACGATTGTCATGCTCCCCGAAGGCAGGGTCGAGCCGTGAAGGGCTTCCAGCGCCTCCGTCTTGTTCTTGCGCTCCAGTGCGGCCTGCAACTCGGGATGGGAATCGAAATGATCCTCCATCATCCCCTTCCCGCGCGAGGAGACGAAGATGAATTCCTCGATCCCGGCGGCTCTGGCCTCCTCCACCGCGTATTGCAGCACGGGCTTGTCCACCACGGGCAGCAACTCCTTCGGCATCGCCTTCGTGGCGGGCAGAAAACGGGTGCCAAGCCCTGCGACGGGAAAGACGGCCTTGCGGATGGGTCGTGTCATGCTCATATCCTGCGTATCGAAAGAGGGGATGCGTTACGCAGCACTTGTAGCAAAAAACCCGGACGAAACCTTAAAGTGACGCAAATCGCCACGCCCCTTCCCGCAGTTTCGCGTTTTTCGTATGTTCTGACCGGAAATGGCGCGACTTTTCACCTTTTTCGCAGTATAAGAACTGAATGGCCTTCCTGAAGGCCGTTTTACAGGCCACGTCCCGACCGGGGCATGGCCGCGTGAACTACAATGGAGAATAGCGATAGCCCGTCGTCCAAATCTGGCGCCGCCCAGCCGTGATACCGGCCCCCGCGTCAATCAGAATATCCGCGCCCCCCGCGTGCGCGTGATCGATCATGAGGGCAAGAACCTCGGTGTGATGAATCCCCGCGATGCGTGGGAGGCTGCCGTCGAAGTCGGCCTTGATCTCGTAGAGGTGTCCCCGAACGTCGATCCGCCCGTCTGCAAAATTCTCGACTACGGCAAGTACAAGTACGAGTTGCAGAAAAAGGCCGCAGAAGCGCGCAAGACCCAGAAGACCATCGACCTCAAGGAAGTGAAATTCCGGCCCAACATCGATACGCATGATTACGATGTGAAGCTGCGAAATTCGCGCAAGTTTCTGGAAGATGGCGACAAGCTCAAGGTCACATTGCGCTTCCGGGGCCGGGAAATGGCCCATCAGGAACTCGGTCGTGACCTGCTCCAGCGCGTCTCCGACGATCTGGAGGATATTGGCAAGGTCGAATCGATGCCGAAACTCGAAGGTCGCCAGATGGTCATGGTCGTCGGGCCGCGCGCCTGATCCGCCCTGCGCCCCGGCTATTGCCGGGGCATCCGATCAGGCGAAGGATGCCCCCTACCGATGACAGCATCATTCCGCCACCGCATTCAGAGTGCCGGTCTGAGCGCCGTTCGCACTGTCTTCGGTGGAATAAACCTCGACGGGGGCGCTGCATTTGCGGCTGCCGTGGGTCGGGGTCTGTCTCCCGCGTTGCGAAAGCGCGCCATGGCGAATCTCGCCCTCGCATTACCTGATATCAGCGACACCGAGCGGCGACACATCATCAGCGGCATGGCCGACAATCTGGCCCGCACCGCAGTGGAATACCTGCATCTGGCGGAATTGCGCGACGATCCCGACCGGATCACCATTACCGGCGAGGACCACCTGCAAGCTGCCCGCGCCGCCGGTCGTGGCGCTATTCTCGTGACCGGGCATCTTGGAAACTGGGAAACCGTACGTGCGGCCTGCGCCCGGCTGGACTGGCCAGCGGCCATTATCTACCGCCGTTTCAACGATGCCCCCTTCGACGCGGAAGCCCGAAGAGCCATGGCTGTGCTGGATGCCCCGATCCTACACAAAGGCAAGCGCGGCACACTCGGTCTGCTCCGCCATATTCGCAAGGGGGGGGCCGCGATGATCCTCTGCGATCAGCGGTTCAACGGCGCGCCGATGCTGCCCTTCTTCGGTCATCCCGCTAAAACCGCTCTTGCCCCGGCGGAGATAGCCCATGAGTACGGTGCGGCGCTGTTGCCTGTGCGCGGCATCCGGCGGGGTCGCAGCAGCAGGTTTGACGTGACCTTCGATGCACCCCTCATCCCCGAATCCGGCGACACAGCCGCTCTCGACACGATGCGCGAGGTCAATCTGCGCCTTGAATCATGGATTCGCGAGACACCGGAACAGTATTTCTGGCTGCATAATCGCTGGCGGCGATAGCAACGCCTCTCAGTAGGTCGTCTGCGCGGCTCCGAGGATCGGGCCGACACGCCCCTGCTGCACGATAACCACAGCACCCCCTTCGCCCGTGGGCGGCTCGAAGGCAATGTCGAGGGGACCGACACCATCCCAGCGGCCCGCCTCGCGCCATTCACGCACGACGTTCGCGTAGGTCACGGTCCGCCCGTGGTTCTCGCCCCCTCCGATAGCCTTGGTGATATCGCGGTCATATCCGACGATCCAGATCACCGTATCCGCAGGCAAGTCCGCCGTTGCCGGAGCCTGCGCCCGGTATCGCCCGTCCTCGGTCGGGGTGATCGAGACCGAAACCGTGTCCTGCTCGTCACCATAGGCATCGACCGCCGCCATGACCTGCCGCTTGCGGCTGCCCACGACATCCATCTTGCCGTCGAACATCATCTGCGGCGTGTAGACATTGCGCGACCGTTGCGCGCGCGCATAGGCGCGCTGTCGCTTGGCATTGCCCGGCAAGGCCAGATCATCTTTCCACCCCAGATAATCCCAGTAATCCACATTCAGGGTCAGCGGGACGATCCCCGGAAGCTCACGCAACTCCGACAGCATCCGGTCTGCTGCCGGACAGGAACTGCATCCCTGCGATGTGTAGAGTTCGACGACGAGCGTATTCTCTGCCTGCGCTCCGTTGCTCCACAACAGGGCGACGGAAAGGGCGAGAACACGAAGCGATGGCGGTGTCGAAACGAACATGACGAAGCAGCCTTCCTGCAAGAGGTACGGATTTCCTCCGGGTTGGTAAGGATTTAAGGTGCCGACCTCACACGTGCGAATCACGGCTGCGCGAGGCTACGACATAGTTATCCCGCCTGCTTACACCTGAAGAACGGGGTACAATGTCCGAAAAATCTATCATCGCGATGTGGTCAGGCCCAAGAAATATCTCGACCGCCATGATGCGCGCCTTTGAAAACCGTGCGGACACGGCAGTATGGGACGAACCGTTCTACGCCCATTACCTCGCCACAACCGGCCTCGATCATCCCATGCGCGATGCCGTGATCGATGCGGGAGAGCGTGATGCCGATGCGGTGATCGCGGCCTGCCTGAACGTGCCGACGCACGCCAATCGGCATGGTCGGCCCCCCACATTCTGGTTCCAGAAGCACATGACCGTGCATATGCAGCCCGAAATCCCGCTCGACTGGACCGCTAAAGCGCGCAATTTCTTTTTGATTCGTCGTCCCGAAGCGGTGTTGGCTTCCTATCATGATCGCCGCGCGAACCCGACCATCGATGATGTGGGATTCGCCCGTCAGGCGGAACTGTTCGACCGAATCGCGCAATTACAGGGCAAAGCCCCTCCCGTGATCGACAGCGATACGGTGCTTGCCGCACCCGAAGCCACGCTGCACGCTCTGTGTACGGCTCTGTCCATTCCCTTTGACCCCGCGATGCTGTCATGGCCCGCCGGCTTGCGTGAGGATGACGGTGTATGGGCCGCGCATTGGTATGCCTCCGTGCAGACATCCACGGGATTCGGACCGCCCGGCCCCCCGCGACCGCTGCCCGGACATCTCGCGTCTCTCGCGGAGATCTGCCGACCCCATTACGACGCCCTCGCCGCCCATGCGATAGCCTCCTGATCCGCAAAATCGTTCCGGGCGAGTCGGAAATATTCAGTTGCCCTCTTGTTCTTTTTTGATTCTCGTGGCAATGAGAACAAACAAGACACAGGAGAGAACGATGCAGGACCAACACGGCCATAACTATCGCACTGCCCTGCGCGCCGACCTCGCGAGTGCCGATACGCGCGTCACGCTGGCTGCGGCGGCATATCGTCGGGCGGAAACAGAACTGGAGCGCTCATGCTGGCGCGGCAATGCCCATGCCCCCGAAGACCGCGCCTACGCCGCCCGTGAAGCCCTGCGCGCCATGACCATCCGCCGCGCGGAGAAACGTGCGGAAGAAGCGGAATACGACTATGAACTGATTGACGAGGGTGATGTCTGCGGCGACGCCTGTGACGATATCGCGGCCTGATCGATGGCCGGTACCGTACGGGGAAAGGCCCCGCTTCCCAAGAAGGCCGAACCGGGCTATGGAGCGCGTAAACCCCGTAAACGGACCGGACGCCCCATCGCCATGCCCTCCGATCTCTTCGAGCAAAACGACGCGGCATCGAAAGCCTATTCAGCCGATGATATCGAGGTTCTCGAAGGCCTTGAACCCGTGCGGAAACGCCCCGGCATGTATATCGGCGGCACGGACGAGCGGGCGCTGCATCACTTAGTCACCGAAGTTCTCGATAACTCCATGGACGAGGCGGTGGCGGGCCATGCGAACCGGATTGATGTCTCGATGAATGCCGACGGTTCGGTCACGGTGCGCGATAACGGGCGCGGTATTCCCGTCGATCCGCATCCCCGTTTTCCCGATAAATCAGCCCTTGAGGTCATCCTCACGACCCTTCATGCGGGCGGCAAATTCTCCGGCAAGGCGTATCAGACCTCCGGCGGACTGCACGGCGTCGGCGTCTCGGTCGTCAATGCCCTGTCAGACACTCTCGACGTGGAAGTCGCGCGTGAAAAGCGCCTCTACGGTCAGAAATTCTCGCGCGGTCTTCCCGTCACGGGGCTGGAGGAACGCGGCGCAGCGCCCAATCGGCGCGGCACGACCCTCACCTTTACGCCCGATCCCGAAATCTTCGGCGAACGCGCCAGTTTTCGCCCTGCCCGGCTCGTCAGAATGGCGCGATCAAAGGCGTTTCTCTTCCGGGGCGTCGAAATTCGCTGGCGCTGCGATGCGTCGCTGATCGGTGCCGGCGACGAAACCCCGACCGAGGCCACATTCCACTTTCCGAACGGCCTTGCCGATTTTCTGGCCGCCGATCTCGACGGCAAGCCTACCCTTTCCGACGAGCCTTTCGCGGGCCGGGCGGAGTTCGCCGAGAAATTCGGTGATACACCGGGGGCGGTGGAATGGGCGATCCACTGGTCCGAGGCTGTGGACGGGGCCGTCTCCTCTTATTGCAACACGATCCCGACGCCCCAGGGCGGCACCCATGAAATCGGCTTGCGGCAGGCTCTCACCCGCGCCCTGCGTGCCCACGGCGAGATGGCCGGAACGAAGAAGGCCGCGCAGATCACTGCCGATGACGTGATGGTCGATGCCCGCGCGCTGATCTCCGTCTTCCTGCGCGACCCGGAATTTCAGGGCCAGACCAAGGAAAAGCTGTCCACTGCGGATGCTGCGCGTCTCGTGGAGGGCAGTCTGCGGGACCGCTTTGACACATGGCTGGCATCGGACCCGCGCCGCGCCGAAAC
>CAKZUT010000076.1 GCA_937922185.1 uncultured Neomegalonema sp. | reverse complement strand
TTGATGAGCTGGTCGAACATGGCGCGGCGCGCCTCGATATCCTCGCCGCCCGACAGGTTCTCGATAGCATCGAACAGGGGTTTACCCAGGGCTTTCGCATCGCGTTGTCCTATCAGATAGACATGGCGCATGATGGCCACGCCGACCGCCTCGGACAGGTGGAACCGCAGGTCGTTATCCAGAATGAGGCGGATGACGCCCAGTGCGGCCCGACGCAGGGCATAGGGGTCTTTCGTGCCGGTAGGTTTTTCGCCGATGGCCCAGAAACCGGCCAGCATATCCACCTTATCGGCCAGCGCGACGGCCACGGAAACCGGCTCTTCGGGGACCGTATCGGAGGGGCCGAGGGGCTTGTAATGGTCCTCGCAGGCGGCGGCGATACGGGCATCGAGACCGGCAGCGCCCGCATAGTAGCGGCCCATCAGACCCTGAAGTTCAGGGAACTCGTAGACCATCTCGGAGGCCAGATCGGCCTTGGCGGCGCGGGCGGCCTCGACCGAGACCGCAGGGTCCGCCCCGGTCACCCCCGCAAATTGCTGCGCCAGAGCGGCGATGCGCTCGATGCGCTCGGCCTGCGTACCGAGCTGATTGTGAAAGGTGACGCTGGCCAGCCGGGCGGCCATGCCCGCAAAGCCCTCGCGCTGCACGGCGCGCAGATCATTCTCCCAGAAGAATTTCGCATCGGCGAGGCGGGCGCGCAGCACTTTGGCATTGCCATGGATGATCGTCGCACCGTCATCGGCAGTCTTGATATTGGCGACCGGCACGAAATGGGTGACATTGCCGCCCGCATCGACGGCGGAGAAGAATTTCTGATGCTCGCGCATGGAGGTCTGGAGGACTTCGGCGGGCAGAGTGCGAAATTCCTCCTCGATCTCGCCGATCAGAGGAACGGGCATCTCGGTCAGCCCCGCATTCTCGCGCAGGAGAGCGGGGTCTTCCAGCAGCGTGACACCGCGCTCGGCACACAGAGCCTTCGCAAGGGCGTCGATGGTGGCCGCACGCTCCTCCGCATCGAGCGTGACGCCCCGTTCCGCAAGCCCCGCCCGGTAATCATCGAATCCGGTGACGGTGAACGGCTGAGGATCGACCATGCGATGACCGCACGTCCGGTTGCCCGCGCTATACCCCTCGATCTCGACGGGAACGATCTCATCATCGAGCAGGCACAGGATCGAGGTGAGAGGGCGCACCCAGCGCAGGTCCGACGTGCCCCAGCGCATGGATTTGGGCCACGGGAAACTGCGGATCACCTCCGGTATCAGGGCCGCGACGGCCTCCGAGGTGGCAACGCCGGGCCTGGGGATCACGGCGAAGAAGACATCGCCCTTCTTGTCGGAGCGAATATCAAGTTCATCTCTGGTCAGACCGGTAGAGCGCAGAAAACCTTCCAGCGCCTTTTCGGGTGCATCCACGCGGGGGCCTTTGCGCTCCTCCTCGATATCAGGGGTGCGGGCGGGCAGGCCGGGAACGTGCAGCACGAGACGGCGGGGCGTGGAATGGACCTCCGGGGTGCCATGGTCGATGCCCGCATCCTTCAGCCCCTTCGTCACCATATCGCGCAGGGTGTCGCGCGCACCGGGTTGCATCCGGGCGGGGATTTCTTCGGAGAGGATTTCAAGCAGAAGATCGGGCATGGGTCGGGGACTCTGGGCTACGGGCGGGCGGCTGCGGTATGGCATGGCGGGGCGCAGGGTGCAATCGGGAGGGGCCGGGTTTGTGGGCCACAGCCCACACCGTGTTCAGGGCGCACCCCGCCAGCGCCCCGGCTCTTACTCCCCGAACACCCGCGCGAAGATCGTGTCCACATGCTTCGTGTGATGCCCCAGATCGAACAGCCCTTCGAGCGTGGCCTCGTCCAGCGCGGCGGTCACATCCGCATCGGCCCTGAGTTCGGTCAGGAAATCCTTACCCTCTTCCCACACCCGCATCGCATTGCGCTGCACCAGACGATAGCTGTCCTCGCGACTCACCCCCGCCTGCGTCAGCGCCAGCAACACCCGCTGCGAATGGACCAGCCCCCGGAACTTGTTCATATTCGTCATCATCGTCTCGGGATAGACGAGCAGTTTCTCGATCACTCCGGTCAGGCGCACGAGCGCGAAATCCAGCGTCACCGTCGCATCCGGCCCGATCATCCGCTCCACCGACGAATGCGAGATATCCCGCTCATGCCACAGCGCCACGTTCTCCATGGCGGGCATGGCATAGCTGCGGACCATGCGCGCCAGCCCCGTCAGGTTCTCGGTCAGGATCGGGTTGCGCTTATGCGGCATGGCCGACGATCCCTTCTGGCCCGGCGAGAAATATTCCTCCGCCTCCAGAACCTCCGTCCGTTGCAGGTGACGCACCTCCGTCGCGATCCGCTCGACCGAGGATGCGATGACCCCCAGCGTCGCGAAGAACATCGCGTGACGATCGCGCGGGATCACCTGCGTCGAGACCGGCTCGACCTCCAGCCCCAGCTTCGCGGCGACATGCGCCTCCACCGCCGGATCGATATTCGCGAACGTTCCCACCGCCCCCGATATCGCGCAGGTGGCGATTTCCTCGCGTGCCGCCACCAGACGGGCGCGATTGCGATCCATCTCGGCATAGGCCTGCGCCAGTTTCAGACCAAAAGTCGTCGGCTCGGCATGGATTCCGTGGCTGCGCCCGATGGTGATGGTGTCCTTATGCTCATAGGCACGGGTTTTCAGCGCCGCGAGCAGCTTATCGAGATCGGCCAGCAGCAGATCGCTGGCTTTCACGAGCTGCACGTTGAAGCAGGTATCCAGCACATCCGACGAGGTCATCCCCTGATGGACGAACCGCGCCTCCGGCCCCACGATTTCCGACAGATGCGTGAGAAAGGCGATCACGTCATGCTTCACCTCCCGCTCGATGGCATCGATGCGCTCGATATCGAACTCGACATCTTTCGCGGTCCAGACCTTTTCCGCCGCCTCTTTCGGGATGACACCCAGAGCGGCCATTTTATCCGCCGCATGGGCCTCGATCTCGAACCAGATGCGGAACTTCGACTCGGGCGACCAGATCGCGGTCATCTCGGGGCGGGAATAGCGGGGGATCATGGGCAAAGCCTTCTCGTGCGATTCGGGACGGATGCGCTATACACCACCCTGAGTGCCGTGTCCGGGGTCGCGATCATGTCCAGCCTGTTCGGAATGTCCCTGCGCGCCTATCTCGCCGGACCCTGGCATATCGACCGCCGGATCGAGGATCGGCGGACGACGCTTCCTCAATCCTTCGACGGAACGGCTGTTTTTGTCGAAACCGGTACCGATGCATTGCTCTACCGCGAGGAGGGAACGCTGGTGACGGGCAACAGGACCATCCGGGCCACGCAGTCGCATCACTGGCAATGCGCGCCCGATCATGCCGACGTCGCCTTCGCGGACGGACGCCCCTTTCACCGCGTCGTGCTCGACGGCCACCGGGCCGGGGCGGTCCATGACTGCCCCCCCGATCTCTACCGCGTTGCCTATCGTTTCGAGACGCCGGATTGCTGGTGGCAGACGTGGCACGTTACCGGCCCGCGCAAGGATTACACGCTCGAAAGCGTGTTCACGCGCTTGCATCGTCCGGTCCATCCGGTGCAGTCTTCGCGCGACTGAATGCAGCCTTTCAGGGGGATTTTCCATGGCCGCACCCGCATCGACCCTTTCGCAGGCGTACTGGCCCACGACCGCCGGTCGCGACACCTTTCTCCGCAATGCCTTGCTCGTCGTGGTCGGCATCATCGCCATGGCCATTGCCGCCAAGATCAAAGTGCCGTTCTGGCCCGTTCCCATGACGATGCAGACCTTCGTGGTCCTGACCGTCGGCGCGGCCTATGGTGGTACGCTGGGCGCGGCCACCATGCTCGGCTACCTGCTGGTCGGCGCGCTCGGCTTCGATATTTTCACCGGCAGTTCGGCGCAAGCGTATGGCTGGGATTACATGACCGGCGGCACGGGCGGCTACCTCGTCGGCTTTGTCCTCGCGGCCTTTGTTCTCGGCAAGCTGGCGGAGGCGGGCTGGGATCGCTCGGTGCCGAAGATGGCGGGCGCGATGCTGATCGGCAATGCCCTGATCTACATCCCCGGTGTCCTGTGGCTCGGTGCTCTCTATGCCGGCACCAAAGGCTGGGAATGGACGATACAGGTCGGCATGACCAACTTCCTGATCGCGGATGCACTCAAGCTGGCGCTGGCGGCGGCTATTCTGCCTCTGCTCTGGCGGCTGAAACGCTGATATCCATCGCGATCCGGCTGAACGGATCATGAGCGATTTAATACCACAGTAACGATGAATACGAAAAGCGGCGAGAGCCGCTTTTTTGTTGCCCTCCACCCATGACCCGCACACAGATACACATGGTAAACGCAATAATTACCAGAAATCCCTACAAGTCTTCCTATTTCCGCACAGCGTTACTCGTCTGACTTAAGATAATCAACACCGTTCCCCGGCATATTGTCCCCACGCCGCGATACCGGGGGGTTCAGCGGCAGACCAACAACTAGTGTCTCTGGGGGACCAATCATGCCACGCAAGCCACTGACAGAAGACGAAAAATCCGTCGTCCGTGAAAAAGCCGCCGCCGCCGCGCGGCGCATCATGGACGAGCACGGTGCGGAAAAGGTCACGATCCGGGGGATCGCGAAAGAAGTCGGAATGAGCGCGATGAGCCTCTACACCTACTTCGAGAACAAGGCCGACATCATCGCCTATCTCCAGTCGCAGGCCGTCAACGAGCTTTCCGCCGATCTTGCCGCCGCACAGGACAAGAGCAACACGCCGGAGAAGACCATCGCGGCACTCGGCGCGGCCTATGTCGCCTTCGCCGATGAGAAAGCCGATGAATTCCGCCTCGCCTTCCGCGCGGAAGAAGGCCGCATTCCCGATACGGCGCTGGAAAGCCTCGAAGTCGCTCTCCAGCCCCTGCGCGATGCTGTCTCCAGCCTCGTCAAGGAGCCGCGTTCGCCCGAGGAAGTCGAGCGTATCGTCACGGGCATCTGGTCCGGCTGGCACGGCTATGCCCTGCTGCGTCAGGCAGGCTGCGTGAACGGTCAGACGCCCGTATTCGACGTCAAGACCGCCGCATTTTTCGGAATGCCGGGCAAGGGCCGCACGAAAACCGGCGCAGCGGCGCACTGATACCGACCGCCACAGGGCGGTACTGAAAAAGGGCCGGGGAGCATTGCTCTCCGGCCCTTTTTTCATGTCTCGTCCGGGGCATCGCCCTCCGGCGGGCTGTCAGAACTGTCCGGGCTGTCGTCTTCATCCTCGCCCGATTGCTCGGCGAGGCGTGCGACCGAGACCACCCGTTCCTCGTCGCCCGTCCGCAGCATCCACACGCCGCCCGCGCCGCGCGAGCGAACCGAAATATCGGACACACCGCAGCGGATCGACTGTCCACCATCGGTCACCAGCATCACCTGATCGCCCTCATCCACAGGGAAGGAGGCGATGATCCGCGTGGCACCCGACCGGCTGTTCGCCGACAGCGACATGGCCGTAACACCCTGTCCGCCCCGGTGCATCGCCCGGTATTCAAAGGCCGAGGTCCGCTTGCCGATCCCGTTCTGCGCGATGGTCAGGACCGTCTCCTCCTGTGCCGACAGCTCGATATACCGCTCGTTCGTGATGGTCGTCTCGTCACCCTCACCATCATCCTCGGGCAGGTCGGCGGCATCGTCTCCGGCCATCGCACGGCGCATCTTGAGATAGGCGCGTGCCTCGGCGACCGTGCAGTCCACGCCCTCGATCACCGCCATCGAGACAACCTCGTCGCCCTCGGCCAGCTTCATGCCGCGCACGCCTGTCGAGTCCCGGCCCTTGAAGACGCGCACTTCCGTCACCGGGAAGCGGATCGCCTTGCCGAGCGCCGAGGTCAGCAGGATGTGGCTGTTCTCGTTGCAGATCGACGCGCTGATGAGGCGCACCCCTTCGGGCAGCTTCATGGCGATCTTGCCATTGGCCTTCACGTTCACGAAATCGCTCAGTTCATTGCGCCGCACCCCGCCGTCGGAGGTGGAGAACACGATCTGGAGTTTGTCCCATTCGTCCTCCGGCACGTCGATAGGCATCATCGCGGCGATCGAGACGCCCTGCGGAATCGGCAGCAGGTTGACCAGCGCCTTGCCGCGCGAGGCCCGCCCCGACTGCGGCAGACGCCAGACCTTCAGCTTGTAGACGATCCCGTCGGTCATGAAGAACAGAACAGGTGTGAGCGTATTGGCCGAGAACAGCCGTGTGACGAAATCCTCGTCCTTGGTGGACATGGCCGACAAGCCCTTGCCGCCGCGCCGCTGCGCCCGGTATTCGGCCAGCGGCGTGCGCTTGAGATAGCCGGAATGGGTCGCTGTCACGACCATTTCCTCCGGCTCGATCAGGTCTTCGTCGTCGAAATCGCCCAGGGATTCCACGATCTCCGTCCGGCGCGGCACGGCGAACTCGTCCCGCACGGACTGCATCTCTTCCGAGATGATCGCGAGGATACGCTCCCGCGAGCGCAGGATATCGAGGAAATCCTTGATCTTCGCGGCCAGCACCTTCAGCTCGTCGGTAATCTCGTCGCGGCCCAGGGCCGTCAGGCGTTGCAGACGCAGATCGAGGATCGCACGGGCCTGAATGTCGGAGAGGCGGTAGGTGCCGTCCTCGGCAATGGTATGGTCGGGATCGTCGATCAGGCGGATATATTCCGCGATCTGATCGGCGGGCCAGTCGCGGTCCATCAGGCGCACCCGCGCCGTGGCGGGATCGGGCGAGCCACGGATCAGCGCGACCACCTCATCCACGTTCTCGACCGCAACGGCGAGGCCGCACAGAACATGGCTGCGTTCACGGGCCTTGTTCAGCTCGAAGGCCGTGCGCCGGGCAATCACCTCCTCGCGGAAGGTGAGGAAGCTGCTCAGGATGCGTTTGAGTGTCAGTTGTTCGGGGCGCCCGTCATTGAGGGCCAGCATATTCGCACCGAAGCTGGTCTGCATGGGCGTGAATCGGAACAACTGGTTCAGTACGACCTCAGCCGTGGCATCGCGTTTGAGTTCGACGACCATGCGAACGCCGTGACGGTCGCTCTCGTCCTGTACGTGGGCGATGCCCTCGATCTTCTTTTCCTTGGCCAGTTCGGCGATGCGCGCTTCGAGATTGGCCTTGTTTACCTGATAGGGCACTTCGTCGATGATGATCGCCCAGCGGTCCTTGCGGATTTCCTCGATATGCGTCCGGGCGCGCATGATGACCGAGCCGCGCCCCTCGTCATAGGCCTTGCGCGCGCCGCTCTGACCGAGGATCAGGCCGCCGGTCGGAAAGTCGGGACCGGGAATATACTGCATCAGATCGGCGGTTTCGAGATCGGGATTCTCGATCAGCGCCAGCGTCGCATCGATCACCTCGCCCAGGTTATGAGGCGGGATATTGGTCGCCATGCCCACGGCGATCCCCGCCGCGCCGTTCACGAGGATATTCGGATAGCGCGCGGGCAGGACGGTCGGTTCGCGATCCTGATTGTCATAGTTGGCCTGGAAATCCACCGTATCGCGGTCGAGATCCTCCAGAATCGCAGTGGCGATCTTGGCCATGCGGACTTCGGTATAACGCTGTGCGGCGGGCGGATCGCCGTCCATCGAGCCGAAATTGCCCTGTCCGTCCAGCAGCATGATCGACATGCTGAAATCCTGTGCCATCCGCACGAGGGCGTCATAGACCGCCTGCTCGCCATGGGGATGGTATTTACCGATCACGTCGCCGACCACACGGGCCGACTTGCGATAGGGCTTGTTGTACTCGTACCCGGCCTGATCCATCGCGTAGAGAATGCGGCGATGGACGGGTTTCAGACCGTCGCGCAGATCGGGGATCGCGCGGCTCACGATCACGCTCATCGCGTAATCGAGATAGCTGCGCTGCATCTCGTCCTCGACCGAAATCGTGGGTCCGTCGAAAGGCGCGCGCAGCGGCCCTTCCGCAGGAGGGACGTTCGCAGGGGGGCTGCCTGCGGCGTCTTCGCCGTTTGCGTCGTCGTTCTCGTCGCTCAAGGATCACCGCCGCTTTCGGGAGTATTCACAAATCGTTCATACTCATACGACGCCGGGAAAAACGGCGCAACGACGGCCTGCCCGAAAGGGCGTAAAGGCATGAAAAAACCCGGCGGAAAAGGCTCCGCCGGGTCCATATCAGGGTCTAAGGGACGATCCGTCACTCCTTGGCGGTCGCTTCCTTGAGATAGGCGACGATATTGTCGATGTCCTTCTCCTTCTTCAGGCCGGCGAAGGCCATCTTCGTACCCTTCACGACCTTCTTCGGCGCGGCAAGGTACTCAGCGAGGGTCTCCTCGTCCCATTCGACGCCATACTCGACCATCGCCTTGGAATACTTGTACCCGTCAAGCGTACCGGCTTTACGACCGAACAGTCCGACGAGATGCGGGCCGACGCGATTCTTTTCCTTATCGACCACATGGCAGGCTTTGCATTTATTGAAGACCTTCTTGCCCTTCTTCGCATCGCCCTCGGCGAGCGCAGGCGACGCCATGACGCAAGTTGCGAGAGCGAGGGCAGCGACTTTGGTGAGACGGGACATCAACTATCTCCAGAGTTCCATAACGATACCTGTCTTATAGCATTCTGAGGCATCCCCGCCACTGCGAAGATTGCGCGCAGGCGCGGCTGCACGAAACGATCAGACTTTTCCGAGGGCCTCCACGATACGATCGCTCGTCAGGATCTGCGGCAACAGGACCGGATCGCCATCGCGCGGGAAGATCGCGTAGAGCGGTACGCCCACCCGCCCGAATTTCTGCAACAGCGCGGTGATCTCCGGGTCACGCGCCGTCCAGTCACCGACCAGATAGGTGACGCCGTTCTCTTCCAGCGCCGTCTGGAATCCCTCACCGAAGGCCACCTTCTCATTGACCTTGCAGGTGATGCACCAGTCGGCGGTCATATTGACGAAGACCGGCTCCCCCGCCGCGAGCAACGCATCGAGCCGCGCGGCGGAGAACGGTTCGACCGGCCCCGCATAGCCTGCGATGCCCCCCCTGTCCGACGGCTGCACGATTGTGAATTGCAGGCACAGGGCCACGACGGCGGCAAGTGCGGCGGCGGATGTGCCGTAGCCGAGCACCCTGCCCCGCCCGGCACTGCGCTGGGCCACACCGAATGCCCATGCGGCGAGGCCCACCAGAACCGCACCCATCAGCGCGATCAGAATCGAGCCGGGACCGGCCAGCGTGCCGAGCACGGTCAGCAACCATGCCGCACTCGCATACATCGGAAAGGCCAGCAATTCCTTGAGCCGTACCATCCACATGCCCGGCTTCGGCATCCGCGACGCCACCCCCGGCAGGACCGACAGCAGCAGGAACGGCGCGGCAAGGCCAAAGCCCAGCGCGATGAAGATTGCCATGGTGGCGGGGGTGCTCATTGTCAGCGCGGCCCCCAGTGCCGCCGCCATGAAGGGGGCCGTGCAGGGCGTGGCGACGACAGCGGCCAGCGCCCCGGTGAAATAGGCGCCCGTCACGCCGCCGCCCGACGTCATGCCCTCGCCTGCCCCGGCCATAGAGGCGCTCACATCGAACACCCCGGAAAGATTGAGACCGACCACCAGCAGCAGATAGGCCAGCCCCGCGACGATCAGCGGGTTCTGTAGCTGAAATCCCCAGCCGACCAGCGCCCCCGTCTCCTTCAGGGCGACGAGGACACCCGCGAGAACCACGAATAATGTCAGCACCCCCAGCGTATAGGCGATGCCATGGGACAGCCGCTTACCCGCGCTCTCATGAGCCGATCCCGCAAAACCTATGGCTTTCAG
The DNA here is from genome assembly GCA_937922185.1 of uncultured Neomegalonema sp. Lineage (GTDB taxonomy): Bacteria > Pseudomonadota > Alphaproteobacteria > Rhodobacterales > Rhodobacteraceae > JAHDDY01. The sequence goes on along the minus strand of CAKZUT010000076.1, from coordinate 16,822 downwards.
CGCCAGTACGGGAAAGACGCAGGGCATCAGGTTCAGAATCAACCCGCCCACGAAGGCGAACAGGATCGCCATGGGCAGCGACAGGGTGCTGGCCGCTATGCCCGTAAATCCGGCCCCGCTGACACTTCCCGGTTCGGAGGCGACGGCCAGCGACAGGGTTGCCGTCCCCTCCCCCCCGGTCCGCTCGACCAGTTCGAGCACACCCCGGATCGTTCCTTCGGGGGCCGGTTCCTGTTCGGTCGATTTGGGGATCACGAGGGTCAGGCCCTTCGGGTCCGTCGTCGCGACCTGCGTGGCGGCATGGTCGATCAGGCCCCATTCGGAGGGATAGAAATAAACATCCTCCAGCCTGTCGGCACCGAATCCCTCGCCGTCGAAGCGCAGGGTGAGATGTGTGCCGTCATAATCATAGCGGGCCTCGAACGGGCTGTCCGTAGCGCGCATGTCCGCCGCTTCACGGAACAGCGGCGCGGCGCTCGTGTTCGATACTGCCGTTTCGCCGGTCGGGATGGAAAAGGATGCCTCGCCACGCTCGGGGATGCAGACCATCTCGCAGACGAGCCAGTACACATCCGCCGTCACCTCGACGGGTTTTCCGGCGGGCCAGTCCTGGGGCACGCTGAGGGGCATGGTGAAGACGGCCCGGTCGGAATAGCCGTAATTCATCATCGGCGGGAAGGGCTGACGATGCGGGGCGGGCCAGTTGAACGCCCCGATCTCCACGCCGTCGGGCACTGTCCAGGTCACCTCGACGGCCTGTCCGCTGTCGCCGGAATTTTTCCAGTAGGTATGCCAGCCCGGTTCGATATCCATGGCCAGCGCCAGACGCGAGGGCGCGCCCGGCGCGACCACCGCGTCCTCCGCCACGATCCCCGACTTCACGAATTCCGTATCCACACGGGCAAGGGTGGCCGGTTCCGCCACGGCGGCGGTCGGTGCTAAAGCGAGCAGAAGAGCCAAAAGGCGTTTCATGGGCGGCTTCCGTCAAGGAAAGGGTCACATAAGGATCTAGTCACTGAGTATGAAGGGACAAAGCGACACGGTTTCAATCCTGCGTTATACACAGAAACATCTCCGCTTCCCAAACAGGAAGCCATGCGAGGGAATGAGCGCCATGACGCGCAACCCGTTCACCGGCAACCCGCTTCTCCTCGGCTTCGAGGAAGTCGAGCGTCTGATCGACGGCGCATCGAAAGGGTCGGGATATCCGCCCTATAATATCGAGGAAAGCGGCACAAACGGTTGGCGGGTGACCCTGGCCGTGGCCGGATTCGGACCGCAGGACCTGTCCGTGACGGTCGAGAACCGGCATCTCGTCATCCGGGGTTCCCGGCAGACACATCGCGGCGCGCGCATCTATCTGCATCAGGGAATCGCCGCGCGCAGCTTCGAGCGCAGCTTTGCCCTCGCAAGGGGCGTCGATGTCAGCGGCGCGTCGCTGGCCGACGGCCTGCTCCATATCGACCTGACCCGCACCATGCCCGAAGACCCGGTTCACAGGGTCAGGATCGAGACGCGATAGGAGTGTCCCCCGCAAGGGTTTGCCCACAGGAGCACCTCTGAACTACACGCTGCCGCAAGAGCGCGTCAGTGCCCCAGAATCTGGCTCAGGAACAGTTGCGTGCGCTCGTTCCGGGGGTTGGTGAAGAACTCTTCCGGCTCGTTCTGCTCGACGATCTGGCCTTCATCCATGAAGATCACACGGTTGGCGACGAGGCGGGCAAAGCCCATCTCGTGGGTCACGCAGATCATGGTCATGCCCTCTTCCGCGAGGCTGACCATCGTATCGAGCACTTCCTTGATCATCTCCGGGTCGAGCGCCGAGGTCGGCTCGTCGAACAGCATGATCTTGGGATTCATGCACAGCGAGCGGGCGATGGCCACGCGCTGCTGCTGTCCGCCCGAAAGCTGACCGGGGTATTTCAGCGCCTGTTCGGGGATCTTGACCCGTTCGAGGAAATGCATCGCGATTTCCTCGGCCTTCTTCCTGGGCATCTTGCGGACCCAGATCGGCGCGAGGGTACAGTTTTCGAGGATCGTGAGATGCGGAAAGAGGTTGAAGTGCTGAAAGCACATGCCGACCTCGCGCCGGATTTCGTCAATCTTCTTGAGATCGCCGGTCAGTTCGATTCCGTCCACGATAATATCGCCCTGCTGGTGTTCCTCCAGCCGGTTGATGCAGCGGATAAGGGTCGATTTACCCGACCCCGACGGGCCGCATACCACGATCCGTTCACCGTGGTTCACTGTCAGGTTGATGTCGCGCAGCACATGGAAGGTGCCGTACCACTTGTTCATATTGCGGATTTCGATGGCGACGTCATCGCTGACCTGCATCCGGGACCGATCTACACCGGCATGGGCGTCTGTCATTGTCATAATCGGGTTTCCTTATCTCGCGTGGCCACGGCGCAGGCGGTTTTCCATGAACATCGAATAGCGCGACATGCCGAAGCAGAAGATCCAGAAGATCGCAGCGGCGACGAAATAGCCCGTCGTCTGCTGCACGGGCGAGGCCCAGTTCGCATCGGTATTCGCCGCCTGAACCGCGCCGAGCAGGTCGAAGAGACCGATGATGAGCACCAGCGTGGTATCCTTGAACAGGCCGATGAAGGTGTTCACGATACCGGGGATCACGAGGGTCAGCGCCTGGGGCATGACGATCAGGCGCATTTTCTGGCCATAGCCGAGGCCCAGACTGTCCGCGCCCTCGTACTGCCCTTTCGGGATCGCCTGCAACCCGCCGCGCACGACTTCGGCCATATAGGCCGAGGCGAAGAGGGCCACGCCGATCAGGGCGCGCAGCAGCTTGTTGAACTCGACCCCCTCGGGCAGGAACAGCGGCAGCATCACGGAGGACATGAACAGAACGGTGATGAGCGGCACCCCGCGCCAGAACTCGATGAACCCGACCGACAGCATCCGCACGGCGGGAAGCTGTGACCGGCGACCGAGCGCCAGAAGGATACCGAGCGGCAGGGATGCAACGATCCCGGCAATGGCGACCACCAGCGTGACGAGCAGACCGCCCCAGACGGAGGTTTCCACGACCGGCAGGGGCCACAGCTCACGCTCGATCTCGAAATCGGCGGCTCCCTCGCCGTTATGGTGCAGCAGATGCGGCTCCGACAGGAAGGTATCGGTCTTTCCATGGGCCGCAAGCTCGATCAGATCGACGAACCAGTGTCCGCCCACGAAGGCGACCACCCCGACGATCAGGGCGAACAGGAACAGCGTCCAGCCCATGCCCCGCCCGAAGCCGTACATCGCCGAATGCCATTCGCTGCGGGACAGTCCCGCGACGGTCATCACAAGAAACCCGAGCAGGCCGAGCGCCAGCAACAGCCAGATGAGCCAGCCGACCGGCAGGGGCAGCGAGGCCGTTCCCGCCTCGCCATAACCGCCCGCAATCATCAGGATCGCGGGGATCGCCAACAGAACACGCAGCCCCGTCCCCAGCGTTCCGCCCAGCGTCAGCAAGGCCAGAACGGCAAGCAAGCCGAGGCCGCTCTGCACTATACCCGCCGTATCCGCCGGGATCGGCAGGTTGATGACCATGCCCGCACCGGTCCGCTCGAAATCGAACAGGGTCAGACCCGTGAGCGGCTCGAACATGCCGTAGAGAAGCAAGGCGGCGACGGCCAGCGCACAAAGCGCGATCAGCGTGGCCGCGAAACCGTTCTCACCGAAGAGGCGCGCAATGAGCCAGATTATCAGCCCGAAAGCCGCGACCAGCCCGAGATTGATCCAGAAGCCGGTCCCGCCTTCCAGATCACCCCCGGTAAGCAGGATGAAGGCGATGACGGGAAATACGCCCAGCATGATAAGCGCGACCGTCGCCCGCCCGACCGGCCTGAACAGCAGCAGGTAGAGCACCCCGACCGCCATGAGAATCCAGGCCCCGATGGGGAAGGCGGTGAAGACCTTGTAGAGTTCCGTATCGTGAACCCATCCCGTCCTCGCCGGATTGAGGGTCATCACGTCCCGGTCGTTCAGCAGCGCGGCCCCGTCATTCGGGATCGGTTGCGACGCCCACCATGCCAGCGCAATCCCCGCGCCCAGCATGACGAGGCCCCAGAACCACCGGCGCGGCACGGCATCGGAAACGAGCCAGGCGACCCCGACAGATCCCAGCAGGAAGGTCAGGTTGACCCGCCACAACTCCTCCGTCGGATAGGAGGAGTACATGAACAGCTTCCATTTGGCGTCCACGAAGGGCCAGCAGGCCCCGAACCATCCCTCGGGATGCGGCCCGCCCTGTGCGACAGTCGTGCAGATCGCGCGTTTCAGGCCCTCGGGATCGGTCCAGACGGCATCAATCAGCGTGAACTTGACCATCCCCCAGGTCAGCATGATGCCACAGTAGAACACCACAGCCGTCAGGATGATCATCACGATCGACCCGAGGGCGGCACGTACCGAACTGAAATCGCTCATGGAGGCGAAGATGTTCTGTCGCGCCCAGCCGACGAAGCCGACCTCGCTGGCAGGCGGGGGCAGCAGCGGAGCCTCTTCCGTGCGGATATAGGCGAGGCTGCGGGAGACTTCGGAATGTGTATCGCTCATCGGATTCCCCTCACCGCTCGACCAGACGCATACGGTCGTTGAACCAGTTCATGAAGGCCGACGTGACCAGCGAGATGACGAGATAGACCATCATCATCATGAAGATCATCTCGATCTCCTGTCCGACCTGATTGAGCGCCGTGCCCGCGAAGACCGACACGATGTCGGGATAGGCGATGGCGACGGCAAGCGACGAGTTCTTGGTCAGGTTCAGGTATTGCGAGGTCAGCGGCGGAATGATGACCCGCAGGGCCTGTGGAATGACCACGAGACGCAGGTTCTGGCCATTGCTCATGCCCAGCGCCTTGGCGGCCTCGGTCTGCCCCCCTGCCACCGCAAGGATGCCCGCGCGCACGATTTCGGCGATGAAGCTGGCCGTATAGAGCGACAGGGCCAGCAGCAGGGCAAGGAATTCCGGCACAATGACCATGCCGCCCAGTTCGATGTCATAGCCCGCCTTGATCCGGCTGACGGTGCGCCCGTCCGGCAATTCGTCGCCTGCGCTCAGGAAGCGGGGATATTCAAGGTTCATCGGCTCACCGACCATGGTGAACACAGTGAAGGGAATCGCGATGATGAGCGCGAGACCGACCCAGAAACTCGGAAACTGCCTGCCCGTCGCCTCCTGCCGCTTCTTCGCGATCCATGCGACGGCCCATGCGAGGAACAATGCGCCGATGAAGGCCATCAGCACCATCCCGATGCCCTCGCGCACCACCGGATAGGGCGCGAACAGCCCTTCGATATTCAGGCCGAAGGCTCCGTTGAACAGCGTGTATCCCGGCTCACGCTTGCCGGGCAGGATACGCAGGACGACGATATAGAAGAACAGGATTTGCAGCAGCAGCGGGATATTGCGGAGCAACTCGACATAGACCGTCGCGAACCCGCGCAGGATGATGTTGGAGGAGAGGCGGAAAATACCGATCATAAAGCCCAGAATCGTCGCGAGGATGATTCCGACCACGGCGACCGCCAGCGTATTGACGACGCCGATCCAGAAAATATCGAAATAGGTCGCGACGCCGGGGCGGGACTCGATGAGGTAGGTGCCCAGGGTCGTGAGAATCTGGAAACCGCTGCTTTCCTCCAGAAAGCCGAAGCCGGACTTCTTGTTCTGGGCCGCGAGGTTACTGATCGTATTGTCCAGTATCCACGCAAAAAAGCCGATGACGGCCAGCAGAAGGATGGTCTGGAACAGCAGGCCGCGTGCCCTGGGGTTGTAGATCAGGGCCGCAAGGCCGCCGTCATCTCCCCCGTGTCGATCCGGCTCGGTATTATATGCCATCGCGTCGCGATCCCCCCACGCTGTACCGTCATCTTCAAATCACTCAATGAAAAGGACCGTCCCCGTGAGGGGACGGCCCGGATCGTCTTAGCGGATCGGGGGAGCGTACATCAGGCCGCCCTGCGTCCACAGCGCGTTCACGCTGCCGTCACGAGCCAGCTTGAGCGGCGTGTCGGCGCCGACATTGGCTTCATAGGTCTCGCCGTAGTTGCCGACCTGCTCGATGATGTTCGCACACCAGCCGTTCGAGATACCGAGGTTCTCGCCGAAGGTGCCTTCGGTGCCCAGCAGACGCTTGATGCCGGGGTTGTCGCTGTTCAGCATGCTCGTGACGTTCTTCGAGGTCACGCCCATTTCCTCGGCATTGATCATGCAGTTGAGCGTCCAGCGAACGACGTTGAACCACTGGTCATCACCCTGACGGACGACGGGGCCGAGCGGCTCCTTCGAGATCGTTTCGGGCAGGATCGTGTGGGCGTTCGGGTCGGTCAGCTTGAGGCGCTGGGCCGCGATGCCGGATTTGTCGGTCGTGTAAACGTCGCAACGGCCCGAATCATAGGCCGCGACCACTTCGTCAGCCTTCTCGAAGGCGACCAGCTCGAAGCTCATGTTGTTCGAGCGGAAGAAGTCGGTGATGTTCAGCTCGGTCGTCGTGCCCGTGTTGGTGCAGATCGACGCGCCGTCGAGTTCGGTCGCCGCGCTCACGCCGAGGCTGGAGGGGACCATCATGCCCTGACCGTCATAGTAGTTGACGCCTGCGAAGTTGAGGCCGAGCTGCGTGTCGCGGGTCATGGTCCAGGTCGTGTTACGCGACAGGACGTCCACTTCGCCGGAGGACAGCGCGGTGAAACGCTCCTTGGCCGAAAGCGGGGTGAACTTCACGGAATTCGCGTCACCGAAGACGGCGGCGGCGATGGCACGGCAGAAATCGACGTCGATCCCGGTCCAGTTGCCCGCATCGTCCTTGTTGGAGAAGCCGGGAAGACCCTGGGAGACGCCGCACTGGACGGAGCCGTTGCCGGCGACGCTGTTGAGCGTGCCGCTGCTGTGCGCGTCAGCGAAAGCGGTGGAAGCGGTCATCACCATTCCGAGAGCGGTCAATGCGCCCATGGCTGAACGAAGTTTCATGTCTTGTTTCCCTGTTGGTTTCGATATTGTCGCATAGTGCGCGAAAACCCACCGCCGCAGCACTGCGGCGATCACGGTCGGTGCGAATCTCTATCACCTTAAGAAATGCTTTCAACATCAAACGGGCAGATACGCCTGATTGTTCTGGTTTAATCCTTCAGAATCCGGTTTTGTAACAAGTATCGGCGTTTACCCGCGACGAAGCTTACTGACCTGCCGTAACGATACTTTTCGCCTCCAGGGAGATTGATACGCGATGAAAGACGCCACTAAAGCGATCCACGCCGGACGTCGGCCCCATGACTTCAGCGGTGTGGTCAATCCTCCGGTGATGCATGCCTCCACGATTCTCTTTCCGACGCTGGAGGCGCTGCGGGGGTCGCGCCATATCCGTTCAGGAGACGGTCACACCTACGGCGTCCATGGCACGACCACGACCTTTGCGCTGGAGGAGGCGATCCGCGCACTGGAGGGGGGCTATCGCACCCGTCTGCAATGTTCCGGGCTGGCAGCCTGTACGCTCCCCCTGCTGGCCTATCTGGACACGGGCGACCATCTCCTGATGCCCGACAGCGTTTATGGGCCTGTCCGGGCCTTCTGCGACGGCATGTTGCGGCGGATGGGAGTGGAAACCACCTATTACGATCCCCTGCTGGGCGGGGACATCCGACAGGTCATGCGCCCGAACACGCGGGTCGTATGGGTGGAAAGCCCCGGTTCCTGGACCTTCGAGGTGCAGGACATTCCCGCCATAGCGGAGGTCGCCCATGCGGGCGGCGCGACCGTCATCATGGACAACACCTGGGCATCGCCGTTGTATTTCAAACCGTTCGAGCATGGCGTCGATGTCTCATGTCAGGCGGTCACGAAATACATCTCCGGTCATTCCGATCTGGTGATGGGCAGCGTAACCTGCACGGAAGAGGCCTATCCCCGCTTCCAGATGGCACAACAGGAAACCGGAATCTGCCCCTCGCCCGATGACGTGTTTCTCGCCATGCGCGGCATCCGCACGATCCATGCCCGCCTGCCCCATCACTGGAACAGCGCCCTGAAAGTGGCTGACTGGCTGATGAGCCGGAACGAGGTGGCGCAGGTTCTCTACCCCGCCATGCCCCATGACCGGGGCCATGCGCTCTGGAAACGCGATTTCGAGGGAGCGTCGAGCCTGTTCGGTTTCGTGCTGAAACCGGAATGCAGCGGGGAGGCGGGACTGGCCGCGATGCTCGATTCCATGCGGCTGCACGGGATGGGGTACTCATGGGGTGGCTTCGAGAGCCTGCTGATCCCGGTCGATCCCCCGAAAATCCGCACCGCCACCCGCTGGCCCCGGCAGGATGTCGCCGAAGGTCAGCTCATGCGCCTGCATGTCGGTCTCGAAGACACCGACGACCTGATCGCGGATCTGTCGGACGGCTTCGACCGCCTGCGCGCGGCGGGATAAGGACTGCCTGTCAGGGGAAGGTCATCGCCGGAAGAATCGTGCCGCTGCACGGGCCGAAGCCGATACGATAGCCGTCCCCTGTGGCATGGCCGTGCAGGGCGAGCGTGTCACCGTCCTCGATGAAGGTCCGCACCCGTCCGCAATCGAGCGTTATGGGGTGCCTGCCCCCCCATGTCATTTCCAGCAGCGAACCGTGGGTGCCCTCTTCGGGGCCGGAGATCGTGCCAGAGCCGAGCAGGTCGCCGGTCCGCATCGCGCAGCCCGAAGAGGCATGATGTGCGAGTTGCTGGGCCGCCGAATAATACAGCGCCTTCGCATTCGTGCGGCTCAGCACAGTCGGAATGCACCCCTGCGGTGCCATACTGACCGACAGATCGATATCGTAGAGCATCGGCCCGGTATCACGGATATAGGGCAGCAGTTCCTTCTCGCGCGGAGGCGAGGCACAGCGGAACGGTTCCAGCGCGGCTCCGGTCACGACCCATGGGCTGATCGTCGTCGCGAAAGCCTTCGCCTGGAACGGCCCCAGCGGCTGATATTCCCAGACCTGCACGTCCCGCGCGGACCAGTCGTTGAGCAGAACATACCCGAAGATCATGGCATCGGCCTCGTCCACGCTGACCGGCCTGCCCATCTGCGAGGGCATCCCCACGACCGCGCCGAGTTCCAGCTCGATATCCAGCCGCGCGCATGGGCCGAAACCGGGCATCTGTGCCTCCGGGGCCTTTGTCTGGCCCAGCGGGCGATGGATATCGGTGCCGGACACCACCACCGACGAGGCGCGGCCATTATAACCGATGGGCATGTGCAGCCAGTTGGGCGGCAGCGCATTCTCGGGACCACGGAACATCGAACCGACATTGAAGGCATGATGCCGACCCGCATAGAAATCGGTGTACTCGGCCACATGGAACGGCAGGTGCAGCGTCACCGCCGCCCTGTCATGCAGGGCGGCCCGTACCGCATCGGTCTCGTGGCCCACGCGCAGCAGATCGGTCAGCGTGCGGCGGACCTGCGCCCATGCCTGCGGTCCCGCCCCCATGAAGGGGTTGAGAGCCGGTGAGGCGAATCCATGATCGGGCACCAGACCGGCGGATTGCAGCGCGGCGAGGTCCAGCACCCGATCACCGATGGCCACTCCGCATCGCGGTTCCTCATCCCCTGCCGAAAACACGCCATAGGGCAGGTTGTTGAGCGGAAACGGGCAGTCCGCCTCGTTCGCGGCCCCGATCCATGACCGGATCAGCCCCGTCACACGAGCCTCCCTGTCGGACCATCGGATTCGCGGCCTTCCGCTCCCGCCTGCACGGCGAAAGGCGGGCCGGATGCATCCATCATCACCTGCCTCCCGGTGTGCCGTCGAACTTCTTCTCGATATCCTTCCAGCAATCGATGTAATCGTCCTGAAGCGGCGCTTCGCGGCCCGCAAATGCCGTCAGGTGCTGCGGAAAGCGGGTCTCGAACATGAAGGACATCGTGTCCTCCAGCTTCACGGGCACGAGGTCGGCGGCAGTGGCCCGGTCAAAAGCGGTGCGGTCCGGCCCGTGCGGCAGCATCATGTTATGCAGGCTCAGCCCTCCCGGCGAGAAGCCCTGCGGCTTGGCATCGTACTGACCGTGGATATTCCCCATCAGTTCGGACATGATGTTCCGGTGATACCATGGCGGTCGGAACGTATCCTCCGCCACCATCCAGCGGTCGCGGAAAAGAACGAAGTCGATATTGGCGGTGCCCTCGATCCCCGACGGAGCGGTCAGCACGGTGAAGATCGACGGATCGGGATGATCGAACAGGACCGCGCCGACCGGGCAATAGGTCCGCAGGTCGTATTTGACCGGCGCGTAATTGCCATGCCACGCGACCACATCCAGCGGCGAATGGCCGATGTCGCAGCGGTGGAACTGCCCGCACCATTTCACGGTGATGGTCGAGGGGGCATCCCGGTCCTCGAAGGCCGCGACCGGCGACTTGAAGTCCCGGCGGTTGGCCATGCAATTCGCCCCGATAGGCCCGCGCCCCGGCAGGGCGAATTTCTGCCCGTAATTCTCGCAGACAAAGCCCCTGGCCGGGCCGTCCAGCACCTCCACACGATAGACCAGCCCCCTGGGAATGATCGCGATTTCCTGCGGCTCGATATCGATGACGCCAAGTTCAGTGGCAAAGCGCAGCCGTCCCTCCTGCGGCACGATCAGCAATTCGCTGTCGGCGGAGAAGAAATACTCATCCGCCATGCCCTGCGTGACCAGATAGACATGGCTCGCCATCCCGACCTGCGTATTGACGTCCCCGGCGGTCGTCATCGTCCGCATTCCGGTCAGCCAGGTGAGTCGGTCGTCCGAATGGGGCACCGGGTTCCAGCGATACTGGCCCAGCGAGGCGACATCGGGCACGATATTCGGGGCCGATTTCCAGTAGGGAAGCTCGATCCTCGCATAGCGGCCCGAATGCCGTACCGAGGGCCGGATGCGATAGCACCATGTCCGCTCGTTCGTGTGCGACGGGGCGGTGAAGGCGGTTCCAGATAACTGCTCGCCATACAGCCCGTAACTGACCCTCTGCGGCGAGTTCCGGCCCTGCGGCAATGCGCCGGGCAGGGCTTCGGTCTCGAAATCATTGCCGAAGCCCGGCATGTAGCCTGCGGGAGTGCCAGAGGGGGCCTCAGTGGTCATCTGCGGGGCTTCCGTTTTATGGATCGGGAGGGTGCCCTTGCTATAGCGTCTCAGCCGGTCTGAGCGACAGACAATCGCGTGACAGACCGGCGCGTGACAGACGGCCCGAGCCTATCGCTGATTGCCGCGCACGTGGCGCGGAGCGACGGTACGGGCAACGGCAGCCACCATTCTCGTTTCCTTCGACGAACGACTATTCGCGGACTTATCGTTCACGTTGCCATCATGCCTGGCATGATCGCCCTTGTGCTTGCCGCCCCTGCGCTTGCCGCCCTTATGTTCACCGCCCTTGTGCCGATCACCTTTATAGCGTCCGTGCCGGTGGCCTTTCCTGCCATATCCCCGGCGCTTGTAGCGGCGGTCACCGTCATAATACCTGCCGCCGAAGACAGAGAAGCCGACCCTCGTGCGCCCGTAGAAAGGATACGGACTGTATCCGTAGAGCGGGGCATAGGCATACGGGTAGACCGGCACGGGACGATAATAGCCATAGGGCGCCCCGTCATACGGAGCCGGAGCATATTGCTGCCCGGCCAGATCGGCAGGCGCAGGGGCGACCTCCCCGGCAGTCCCGACACCTTCAGCGACATAAGCGGCGGGGGGCGGCGGTGTGGCCGCGACGGGAGCCTGTGCCGTCTGCGTCGCGCAGCCCGAGATCAGGGCCGACGCCGCCAGAAATCCGGTCGCGCGCAGGAATGCGTAAAGTCTTGTCATCTGTCTCATCCTCATTCCGTGCCGCCCTTACCTCCAGATATATACCGGAACGGGGCATCGGGCAAATCAACGGAAAAGCCCTGCGCGACGGGCATCGCGCAGGGCCGGTTTTCTCACAAATTCCGAAGGGTATCAGCTTCGCAGGACGCCCAGCGCCTCCGCGATGTTCGAGGCGTTGTCGCGCAGCTCGAACCGAACCCGCTGCGGCCCCGTGCGGCCGAGGGTCATCCCCTTGAAAACGCGCTGACCCGGCTGGATCGCAACGGTGCCAAGGCCGAGGGTAAGGCTGCGCCAGCCATCGTCATGCTCGATAACGACGAGGTATCCGCGCGATCCGTTCTGGATATCGATCACGCGACCGGCGGCGGCGGCGGCAACGCTCTGATTCAGAGGCGTGTCGATCTCAATCGCGCCCATGGACAGGCGGTAGACCTCTCCGTGGACAGGCCATGCGTAGGAGCCGGGGCCGGGGCGGGGCGTCAGAGCAACGGGCGTGGGCGCGGGCGCGGGATCATATGCCCTGGCCTGAGAGCTGTATGTCGGCTGCGGCTCGGAAATGATCTCGGTCGCGCGCAGATCGGGGCGGCCCCGCATCGCATCCGCCGCTTCCGCGCTGATGATCGGCATTCCGGCACCGGCGACACCGCTCTCGCGCTCGCGGAACATGCGGGCGAGTTCGGCGATATCGATCATCGACGCCGGTTGGTCGGTCAGATCTCTGGTATAGGTGCTGGTCGAGGCGGCTTCAGCGGTCTGGAGCACCACGATCGGGGCATCGCCCAGCGTTTCGGGGCCTTGTGCCATGCCGTCTGACGGGATGGAGATGACGGCACCCGGATAGATGGTTTCCGACAACTGAATGCCGTTTGCCATGGCAATCGCATCGGGCGTGACGCTGTAGAGCCGCGCGATGCTGTAGAGGGTATCGCCGGACCGGATCGTATGGTCCAGACCGTCAGCGACGCGCATCGTTCCCTGATCCAGCGTATCAATCGCTGATGCGCCGATGGCGACGGTGCGGATATAGGATTGCTGCGGCGCGGGCGACGGCTCGACGGTCACGAATTGCTGGCCCTGCTCCACAGGCGCCGCTTCGGAAATCAGATTGCCTGCGGACGGGAATTCATAGGGCGGGTAGAAGCCGGGCGGCAGGGCATCATAGGGGCGCGGATAGGCGGTCGAGGCAGAGGGCAGCGCGATGCCGCGCCCGTCCGGGGCGCTCGGAATCTGAGCATAGCTCTGCTGCGTTTCGGGCAGTGCGGTCGCAAGACCGGCCTCGCTGATCCCGGCATCGGCCTGCCCCTCGCGCAGGTTGAAATAATCCGCGACACTGTTCGGGTCGTCCCGTGCGGGCAGACCGGCAAAGCTTTCCGCCGGGGCCTGCATGAGGGCGAGCGGCGTCGATTCGATCAGCGGGGCGAGCGGTGCATTCTCAGGGACGGTCATATCGGCGACCGGGCTGTAGGTATCTTCCACGAAACCCGCATAATCATCGGCGACGAGGGGAGCCTGCACGACCGGGGACGCGGAGGTGTACTGCTGCGTCAGAGGCTCAAGCGGGCCGGTCTCGATCATAGGGGCCGCAGGAGCGACCGGGGCCGGAGCGGGAACCGTCACCTCGGCAAAGGGGATCGGTTCGGCAAAGGGGATCGGCTCTGCCTGCGGCACGGAAGACGTATAGGCGGGCGGGGTGTAGGCGGGCGCGACCGGCAGGAAGTCCGGTACATCGCTCACGACCGACATGCGGTCAAAGCCGATGGACCCTGCGCCGGGAGCCAGCGTTGCCGTGCGGGTGTCCCCGTAGGCTCCGATATCGATGAAACCATCACTCCGCAGGATCGTCTCGTCGGTCAGCACAGGCCCCTGATCAGCGATGCCGAAGGTCGGAAAGCTCTGCTGCACCGGGGGGCTGTAGGAATTACCGTAGACAGGGGCGAGCGACGCCACCTGATTTTGCGGCGCATCCCGATAGACGAGCTGCGGCTGCGACTGGGCATACCCGGTATCATAGGGCGTCGTGTAGACCTGCGTGGACTGATAGACCGGCAGGCCGGATTGCGAATTATAAGCCTGCGGCGCGTTGCCCGCATAGCTGCCACCCAGATCGACGGTTGCATAGGATGAAGGCTGCGAACAGCCGGCCAACAAGCCGAGTACAGCGACAACGCTGACGGAGGCATAAGCCCGGCTGATTCCGTTGGGACGCATAGGACGCGACATTGTAGACCCTCTCACCGATTAGATGTGCTGAGTAAAGTCTACCTGACCTAAGAAATGCTTAAACGGAAGAATTCCCAAAAGAAGATTTTTTACCTGAATCCGTGCAAGAGTGGCACAAAACGCACAGAAATTAGTTCATGATAGGTGAATTCCTTAACACCGCGTGTCACCTTGATGAGCTGTTGAATGGACCCTTCCTCACCGATGGGCAGGATCATGATGCCCCCGACTTTGAGTTGGTCGAGTAATGGCCGGGGCGGGTCTTCGGCGGCGGCGGCGACAAGGATGCGATCAAAGGGCGCGTGAAGCGGCCAGCCCTCCGACCCGTCACCATGGGTGAGGATCACATTCGTGATATCGAGCGCGGCGAGACGGCTGCGTGCCTGCTCCGCAAGCGTTGCGTGTCGCTCCAGCGCATAGACCCGGCGACACAGAGAGGCGAGAATCGCGGTCTGATAACCGGAGCCTGCCCCGACCTCCAGCACCTTCATACGGCTGTCGAGGGCCAGCTCCTGCGTCATGCGCCCCACGACCGAGGGCTGGCTGATCGTCTGTTCGCAGGCGATGGGCAGGGGAAGGTTATCGTAGGCGCGGTGGGCCAGTTGCGGCTCCACGAACCGCTCGCGCGGGATGCGGGCCATGACATCCAGCACTCTGGGGTCGGTCACGCCGTCATCGTGCAGGCTGCCGATAAACGCCTCCTTCTCCGGCGTCATCATGCCAGCGCGTCCGTCAGGGGGCCGAGCGAGGCGGTATCGGTGAAATCGGCCCGGATCGGCGTGACGCTGATCTGCCGTGCGGCCATCGCCCCGAGATCGGTATCGGCGGGAGCATCCCCCGCATCGCGGCGAAAACGAACCCAGTGATAGGACTTGCCGCGCCCGTCATCGCGGTCGTCGGTATAGATTTCGTGCTGCGCGCGGCTGCCCTGTCGCACGACGGCAAGGCCGGTGACCTGCGATGCGGGGCATGGCGGGAAATTGACGTTCAGGACGACGCCGGGCCGTTCGGGCGTGGCAAGCAGCGTCCTGATCGTGGCGGCGCAATGCTCGCGGGAGGCAGTCCAGATATCGACGTCCTTTTCCTGCCCGAGGCGGTTATAGGCCTGAGAGAAGGCAAAGGCCCGGATACCGCAGGTGGCAGCATGGAGAGCCGCGCCGACGGTGCCCGAATACGGCATATCATCGGCGATATTGAAGCCCTGGTTGACCCCGGACAGCACCAGATCGGGTTTTCTGTCCATCACCACGTTCAGCGCGATGGTCACGCAGTCGGCGGGGGTGCCGCTGACGGCATAGCGCCGCCCCGACAGGTGCGACAGGCGCAGCGGATCGGCAAGCGTGATCGCCGAAGACTGCCCGCTCTGCTCGGTGGCCGGTGCGACGGTCCAGACATCCTGCGTCAGCGTGCGCGCGGCGTCTTCGAGTATGGCCAGCCCCGGCGCATCGATGCCGTCGTCATTGGTGATGAGAATCCGCATGGGTCCGTCCTTTGTCCGTCATCGGCAGTCTTTACAGGGAGCGATCCTGCGAGGTCACGGGAAAACGAATGACGGGATGAAAAGCGGGGCCATTCCTCCCGAAATCCTCGCCACGTGAAAGACAAACGAACCGGGCGATGTCAGCACTGCCCGCACCGGCGGCGCCCGTTGGCAATGCCCCCCGGATACAGACCGTCCACTGCCGCCATGGCCGCAGGTCAGAGGCACCTCCGGCATGGCACACAGTACAACTTTCCAGCGCAAGCAGTTATTCAGAATTACCCGCGATAGTCGGCACGAATGAGAAACCGTACCTATAAATATACCCTCTGCGGTATCGGTGTTGTAATCGCGCTGATCGTTGTTGCCGTAACGGCATACAGCGTGATGAACAACAGGATACGGGCATTACACCGCCTGGAATCAAATATTGCCGAGATGGCGCGTATTGATGAAATCCTGACCTCATCGGCGCTTCTGGCCACGGCAACCGGCGACATGATCTATCATGAACGCTACTATGCCTATGTCCATGTTCTTGATGAGCTGATCCGGCAATCCGTCGATATGTTCGACTCCGACCAGGCGGAAGACCGGCTGAGCAAGACGCAGAAGGCCAATGAATGGCTCGTCGCGACCGAGGAGCGGGCGCTCATGGCCATGCAGGCCGGGGCCAATCCGGCCACCTACACCCTGCTGCGATCCGATGAATACGTCCGCCACAAGAAGGACTATGCCAGCGGGCTGAAAGAGGCGATGTCCGTGCTCGAAGCCCATGCCACCTCACGGGTTCAGCGGGTGAGGGCCTTCATCATCGCCATGGCCGTTGCGGTGCTGCTGGCGGCTGTTGCGATACTGCGGCTCGCCTACACAACGCGCATAGAGCGCCGCGCCCTGCGATTGCACAGGCAACAGGCGGATGTGATGCGCGGATTGCTCGGCACCTTCATGGATGTGCAGAACAACCTGCTGAACAACATGGTCTATTTCCGAACCAAGGCCGCCTGTAACCTGCCCTTCGACGAAGACGATGTCAGGATGATCGACGAAGAGATCGACCGCGCGAAAACGAAGCTCGCCGATCTCGTCGATACCGGCATCGGCAAGACACGCGATCTCGGCGGGATCGTCGTGATCGAGATGAATACAGCAGAAGAGCGCAAGGTTGCGTAGATGCGCGGGGGGGGGCCGGGAAGATGCCTGGCCCCGCATCATCGGCCATTTATTTCAAGATCAGGGAGTGAACTTTCCCCATCGATGCATATGTGTAAACGTGGTTTTTCTGCCAACTGCACTCAGAAGGTTCAATCCGG
>CAKZUT010000075.1 GCA_937922185.1 uncultured Neomegalonema sp. | reverse complement strand
GCTGCTCGCGGGGCTGTTTGCCATGCTCGGAACCGGGGAGGTCGTGCCGCGTCTGCTGAAGCGGGCGGTGCTGGCGCGGCTGTTGCCGATGGAGGCATCGCTGCGGCGGCTGATTTTTGTCATGGCGCGTGATCTGCCGGTGGTGGTCGGGGCCGGGCGGACATCGGGCGGGGCGCGTGGCAAAGAGAAGAAAGACCGCGCGCCGGTCTTCCGGCTGACGGATGCGCCGCGTATCCCGGACCCGAAACCGCCGACCGGTCCGCGCCGCCGGGAGCCGCGCATCCGCTCGCTGGACGAGCGGGAACCGGCACCGGAATTTCCGCTGCCCGTCGATGATGACGCGGTCGATACCGGGGCGCTGCGGCGGCGGATGACGGCGATGGAGGCGGCGCTGGTCGATCTGTCGAAACAGGCGCAGCGATTGGCTCGCTGGTATGCGCGGCGGGACCGGATGAGGGCGGCGGGGGTGTTCTCGCGGCTCTATCCCATCCGCACGGGCCGCGCACCGGGGCATGTGAAAGGCGGCAGGCGGGATGTGGATGACCTGCTGGCGAACTGCCACGATCTGGCCCTGCGCGCGCGGGCGATGGTGGAGGCCGAACGGGCCGCCGCGTGATAGGGCGGGGTTGTGTCTATATTGTCCGTGTGCGTCCTATCAGCAACGGCAGTTACCGCCCCTTCCTGATATTGTATCATGAAGACGGGGGAACCCTTTCAGCGGATCGCCGACGCCCCGGATCGTTACTGCGATCAGCCATACGTCTCGTCGAAGGCGTAGCCTGCCGCGCGGACGGTGCGGAGGGGGTCGGCCTCCTTGCCCCGGTTGAGGGCCTTGCGGAGGCGTCCGACATGGACATCGACGGTGCGGGCCTCGACATAGACATCCCGGCCCCAGACCAGATCGAGAAGCTGTTCCCGGCTGTAGACCCGGCCCGGACGCTTCATGAGGGTTTCGAGCAGGCGGAACTCGGTGGGGCCGAGATGGATTTCACGGCCCGCACGGTGAACCCGGCGCGTCTCGCCGTCGAGCGAGATATCCCCGGCACGCAGGGCATCGCCCCCGTCTGCCCCCCGGCGCAGGATGGCCCGGATGCGGGCCAGCAACTCGCTGACGGAAAAGGGTTTCGTGACATAATCATCCGCGCCGGTGTCGAGACCCCGAACGCGATCATCCTCCTCCCCCCGCGCGGTGAGCATGATGACGGGCAGGGACCGGGTCTGCGGCATGGCCCGGATACGGCGGCAGATCTCGATGCCGGACGTACCGGGCAGCATCCAGTCGAGAATGGCGAGGTCGAATTCCTCCTCGGCCAGACGCAGGAGGGCCTCGTCGCCGTCGCGGACGATGACAGACGTGAACCCCGCCGCCTCCAGATTGTATTCGAGCAGGGTACAGAGGGCGTCCTCGTCCTCCACCACGAGAATGCGGCGGCTCATCGCGCTATCCGAAGACCGCCTCGGGGGAACCGTCGGGGACGCCCTTGGGCCGCTTTTCGTCCATGGGCTGGCCGGTGACGATGTAATGGGCCATTTCGGCCACAAAAGTCGCGTGGTCCCCGATACGCTCCATGTTCTTGGCGATGAAAAGAAGCTGGGTATTCTCGGCCACGTCGCCGGGGTTGGCCGCCATTTCCTGCACGATCTCACGCTGGAGACCGTTATAGAGATTGTCGAGTTCCTGATCCTTTCGCCAGACGGTCATGGCCATGTCGTCGTCTCGCTGGGCAAAGGCATCAAGGGATTCGGAAAACTGCATCATGGTATCGCGCCCCAGACGGGCAACCGCAGAGACGGTGCGGAGCGGGGCATGGTCGCTGAGCACGACGGACCGGCGGGCGGTGTTCTTGGCAAGGTCGCCGATCCGCTCGATGGTCGAGGCGATCTTGATGATGGCCAGCACGGTTCGCAGGTCGCCCGCCATGAGCTGTCGCCGGGTGAACATCGCCGCCGTGTCGCGCCCGATCTGCATTTCCATCGCGTCGAGGGCCTTGTCACCCGCGATGACCGCCTCGGCCAGCGCCTTGTCACGCTGGACCATGGCATCGAGAGCGCGGGAAAGCTGTTCCTCCGCCGCACCGCCGAATTGCGAGATCGCGGCGTCAAGTGCGTTCATTTCGGTCTGGAAGGTCATGGTTCTGGCCCTTCATTCTGATGTCGTCCCCGCAAGGGCGGGGATCGTCTGGAGCTGCGGGAGATTCCCGCTTTCGCGGGAATGACAACCCGGAAATCTATCCGAACCGCCCGCTGACATAGCCCACCGTGCGCTCGTCCTGCGGGGTCGAGAAAATCGCGTCGGTGGTATCGTACTCGACAAGGTTGCCGAGGTGAAAGAAGGCCGTGCGTTGCGAGATGCGGTTGGCCTGCTGCATCGAATGGGTGACGATGACGACGCAGTATCGCCGACCGAGGCCCTCGATCAGTTCCTCCACCGTCTCGGTCGCGATGGGGTCAAGGGCCGAACACGGTTCGTCCATGAGCAGGACTTCGGGCTTGGTGGCGATGGCCCGTGCGATGCACAGGCGCTGTTGCTGTCCGCCCGAGAGACCGGTGCCGGGGGCGGCGAGGCGATCCTTCACCTCGTCCCACAGCCCCGCCGCGCCGAGGCTGTCCTCCACGATGGCGTCAAGGTCGGCCCTGTTGCGCGCAAGGCCGTGTATCCGGGGGCCGTAGGCAACATTGTCATAGATGGATTTCGGGAAGGGGTTGGGCTTCTGGAAGACCATGCCGACCCGTGCCCGCAACTGAACCGGGTCGATATCGCGCGAGTAGATATCGTCGCCGTCCAGCAGGAGAGTGCCGGTCACGCGGCAGATATCAATGGTGTCGTTCATGCGGTTGAGACAGCGCAGGAAAGTCGATTTTCCGCAGCCGGACGGCCCGATAAAGGCCGTGACCGACTTGTCGTGGATGTCGATATCATTGTCCTTGATGGCATGGGTATCGCCATACCAGACATTCACGCCCTGACAGCGGAACTTGATCGGATCGTCGTCGGTCATCTGCATCGTCATTCCCTACCAGCGCCGCTCGAAGCGTTTACGCAAGATGATGGCCACCGCGTTCATCACCACGAGAAACGCCAGAAGCACGGCAATCGCGGCGGCGGTCCGCATGTCGAAGGCCCGCTCGGAGGCATTGGCCCAGTTGAAGACCTGCACGGGCAGGACCGTGGCCGAATCGGTGATCCCCTCCGGCACGGCGGTGATGAAGGCGACCATGCCGATCATGAGGAGAGGGGCCGTCTCGCCCAGCGCCTGGGCCATGCCGATGATCGTGCCGGTCAGGATTCCGGGCATGGCCAGCGGCAGAACATGGTGGAACACCGTCTGGGTCCGGGAGGCTCCGATCCCCATCGCCGCCCAGCGAATCGAGGGCGGCACCGCGCGGATGGCGGCCCTGGCCGCGATGATGACCGTGGGCAGGGTCATGAGCGCCAGAACCAGCCCGCCCGCAAGGGGCGAGGAACGCGGGACGCCGAAGAAGTTGAGAAAGACCGCCAGCCCCAGAAGACCGAAAACGATGGAGGGTACGGCGGCGAGGTTATTGATATTGACCTCAATGAAATCCGTGAAGCGGTTCCGGGGCGCGAATTCCTCCAGATAGATCGCCGCCATGACCCCGATGGGAAAGGCGAGGCAGAAAGTCACCAGCATCGTCCAGAGACTGCCGATCAAGGCCCCCTTGATGCCCGCGATCTCAGGCTGGGTTGAATCGCTCAGGGAAAAGAATTTCCAGTTCGCGACTTCCTCGATGCGCCCGTCCGATTGCAGGGTTTCGAGGATGGCGACCTGCCGGTCCTTCACGGGGCGTCCGATCTCGGGGCGGTCGAGAATGCGGAGGGACCATGCCCCCTCTGGCGCGGCATTCTCGCCGTCCATGGGTACGAGAGGGCGGGCCAGCGCGGTACCGGCGGAGACCTCGGTGAGTTTGAGGATGCCGCCATTCACGGCCACGAGGAAACTGGCCATGCGATCCGTCAGGGCAAGCCGCACCTGTCGGTCGCCGGTGATGAGGGCGTCGAGAGCCGATGCCTGCCCTTCCAGCCGGTCACGCTCGGCCCCGAACCGGGCGATCTGGGCCAGGGTATCCTCGCGTTCGGGGCCGGTAAGGCCGGGGAGCCGCTCTTCGAGCGTCGTGATTCCCGCCCCCTGCCGCGCGGCCTGTCGGCGCAGGGTCGCGGCCTCGCGCACGAGACCGGTCTTGGCCTGACCCAGAGCTTGCGCGAAGGCATCCGAACCGGATTCGAGCCGGTAGTCCTTGCCTTCGGGCGTGATGGCCAGCGGCCCGGTCGTCGCCCCGGTCTCCAGCACCCCGAACTCGCCGCGCAGATAGAGGTCGGCGGTATCGGACATCAGAAAGCGCATGGGGACGGCATCCCCTGTCTCCAGCGTTCCGGCCTCCTGCGCGCGGCGCATGTCATCCGCCGCCCCGTCGGAGAAGAGACCATAGAGTTCGCGCTTGCCGGATCGCCCGGAGACGTACGGGAAGGCCGCCCGCGCCGATTTCTTGACCACGCGCAGGAAGTCGTCCTCGCCCGGCTCGATCTGCGCCTCGACGGCGATGTAATGCTCGGTCGCGGCATTCATGGTCCGCGCGGCGATGTTCCACAGCAGGGCGACGAGGGCCAGTGCCGCCACCCCGATGGCGATCATACCGTAGAGCTTCAGACGCCATTCCGCCGCGCGGCGCTTTCCGAGACGGGCGACGGCCTGCTCGCTGGAATGGAACGAGGCATCGGGGGTGGGGGACGCGGCGTCAGTCATAGACTTCCCGATATTTGCGGACGAGGCGCAGCGCCCAGATGTTGAAGATGAGCGTGATGCAGAACAGTGTGAAGCCCAGCGCGAAGGCCGGTCCAGCGGCGGTGGACGCCTCGGTATCGCCGGTGATGAGAGCAACGATCTGCACGGTGACGGTCGTGACCGCCTCCAGCGGATTGGCGGTGAGATTCGCGCCCTGCCCCGCCGCCATGACGACGATCATCGTCTCGCCGATAGCACGGCTGACTCCCAGCAAGACGGCGGACATGATCCCCGGAAGGGCGGCGGGCAGGATGACATTGCGGATGGTCTCGGCCTTTGTCGCGCCCAGACCGTAGGAACCGTCACGCAGGGACTGGGGGACGGCGTTGATGACGTCATCGGACAACGAGGAGATGAACGGAATAATCATGATGCCCATCACCACCCCCGCCGCCAGCGCACTCTCGGAGGAAACCGACAGGCCCATCGCCGCGCCCGTGTCGCGCAGGAAGGGGGCGACGGTGATCGCGGCGAAAAAGCCGTAGACGACGGTGGGGATGCCCGCGAGAATCTCCAGCATCGGCTTGATGATGCTGCGCGCCCTGGCACTGGCGAAATCCGACAGGTAAATGGCGGAGAACAGCCCCACGGGGACCGCCACCACCATCGCGATGACGGTGATGAGCAGCGTCCCGGCAAACAGCGGGATCGCCCCGACTTTCTGCGGGTCCATCGCGCCCTCATGGACCCCCGACAGGGGACTCCAATGGGTGCCGAACAGGAAATTCAGGACAGGAATTTCGGAGAAGAACACGAGGGTCTGGCCCAGCAGAGACGCGACGATGCCGATGGTCGTCAGAACCGCGATCCCCGCCGAAATCATCAGCAGGGTCTGGACCACCCGCTCGAACCGGGTCCGTGCCCGGAAGGGGATCGCGACCCGGCCCAGACCGCGCATCAGGGTGAAGACCGCCACACCGACCGAGGCCAGCGCGAGACCCCCGATTTGCAGTGTGGTCAGCCGACCGTAGAGCGCCGCCACCGCCTGACGGGCCTCATCCGTGCGCGAGGCAAGGGTGCCTCTGGAGAGGGCAACCCCATCGGAGACGATCAGGTCGCGCTCGATCTCGGACAGACCGGCGGGAAGCCCCCCGTACAGCGCCATGCCGATCAGGATATTCGTGACGATCAATCCCAGAAGAAGCAGCCCGAACCCGGCAATCGCCGTCCAGAGCGCCACGTAGCCCCCATGGTAGACGGGCCGCGAATGCAGGAGTGAGGGTGTGTCGCCTGCCAGCGCCACGGCCCGGTTCCGCGCGAGCAGAAAACCCGCGACAGTCAGAAGCAGGATCGCCAAAGCGGCCCAAGTCAGCATCGTCCTGCGCTCCCCTTGACTGCGCCGCCCCCGAACCCGGAAATTTCAGGAGCGGCGCAACAGTTACCCCATATCGCAAGGTTCAGTGAAGCTCTTCCTCACCCGTCATGACGGTCAGGTCAGTGACGGCGGACTGGAATTGCTCCAGCTCGTCCTCCTCCAGCGGGATGAGGCCCTTCTCGACCGCGTAGCCGTCCTCGCCGATGGCATCCTCATCGAGAAATTCGGTCATGTATTCCGCGATGCCGGGGATGACGCCGATATGCGCCTTCTTGACGTAGAACCACAGATCGCGGGAAACCGGGTAGTCACCGGAGGCGATATTGTCGAAGGTCGGCTCGACGCCCTCCACCTTCGCGCCCTTGATGCGGTCGGCGTTCTGATCGAGGAACGAGAAGCCGAAAACCCCCAGTTTGGCGGGGTCCGCTTCGAGTTTGGAGACGATGAGGTTATCGTTCTCGCCCGCCTCGATATAGGCCCCGTCACTGCGGACCGTGACCTTCTTCGCGGCGGCCTTGTCCAGCCCGGCATCCCTTGCACCCGCCTGCATGGCAAGTTCCTCGAAGGCATCGCGCGTGCCCGAGGTCGGAGGCGGGCCGAGCACTTCGATGGGCTGGGCAGGCAGGGACGGATTGACCTCGCTCCAGTTCCCGAAGGCGTTCTCGGTCGTGCGCCCGTATTGCGTAACCTCGGTGGCAAGGGCCTTGTAGATATCCTGACGGGTCAGGTCATAGGCGGGCGAATCAATGGCATTGCCGATGACGATGCCGTCAAAACCGATCTTGACCTCGATGATATCGGTCACGCCGTTCGACTGGCAGAGGTCGAATTCCTTCTTCTTCATCCGACGCGAGGAATTGGCGATATCGGGATGCTCGGCCCCGACGCCGGAACAGAACAGCTTCAGCCCCCCGCCCGATCCGGTCGCTTCGACTACCGGAGTGGCGAAATCGGTCTTCTTGCCGAACTGCTCGGCAACCGCCGTCGAGAACGGGAAGACGGTCGAGGAACCGACGATACGGATTTCGTCGCGGGCACCGGCTGCCGTGGCCGAAAAGGCGGCAAGGGCAGCTATGGCGAGGATATTACGGGACTTCATGGGTGAAGCTCTCCTTGGGCGGCGGCGCAGACAGCGCCTCTAAGGGCTCGTCCGGGGCAAGGTGCATCACTGCGACCACTTATCAATCCTATACACGATGTACCCGCCGGTGAGTCCGGCTTTTGCTCCGGCCCGCGCATTGTCGGCCTTTTCCGGCACGAGTATGTTACGGAACGATGACAGTTCTGCGACACGTAAAGTCTTTTTATTTCAGAGTTATAGAAGCATTTCACGCCGCGCGGCCCCGATCCTGTTCCCCGAAAAGGCGATTGCAATTCGTGTCATAGTGGTACAGCGTCTACTCAACTAACGTAAAACACTGTCATGTTTTCAGCCAGGAGGCTGTCATGAACTCTTCAGGTGTGGCCACCACCATCGCGGTGAAACCGTCCGGCGGTGGCGAATCGCCCTTCACCGAACTGGTGCGCGGACAGGGGAACAATGCGGGGAAGGCGATCCCGGCCCGGACGGGAGTGGCGGGTCCGGCGGTGATCCTGCCCCGACCCGGCGAGGAACAACCCGCAAAATCATCCGCCGAGTCGGATGACAGCTTTCTGGTGGTCGATGAGGTATCCACGGCCACCACCGATACGGGCGAGGAAGTATCGGTCGTGTCCGGCGAAACCTTCGAGGATGCGAATGCCGCCTCGGCGGCGGCAGCCGAGAAAGGCGGCGCGGTGGTGGTGCCGCTGTCCAGCCCGAACCTCGAAGCGCGTTTTATCTCCGGGTCGGTTTTCGCCTCCATGCTGCTCGACCAGCGCAACGGTGCCCTGCCCAATCCCTACAGTATGTGGAGCCTGCCTACGCGCTACACGCCACCCGAAACGGGCGGTGATCCGACCGGGTTCGGCGATGCGGGCGCTGCCAGTGATGTTCAGCACGGCCCGGCTGAGGTGGACAGCCTGTCCATGGGACGGGAGATGTCACGGATGGAGGCCGCGATCTCCCGGCTTTCGCTGCGTCTGGACCGGATGCTGAAAACGGCCCGCAATCCGGGTTCCAGCACCGCCCGCTCCGGTGACGACTCACCCCGCTGACAGGCATTCGGGGCGATCCGGCGAGCAACCCGGACAGGGCGATCTCAGGCGAAATGCAGGCTGACCCGGCGGTTCTGTCTGCCTTTTTTCTCGATCTTGCCGAGGCGCACCGGCCCGATCCCGGCGGTGGAGGCGACATGGGTGCCTCCGCAGGGTTGCAGGTCGATATCCCCGATCCGTACCAGCCGGACCCGGCCCTGCCCTTTCGGGGGCTGGACGGACATGGTTTTCACCAGTCCCGGATTGGCCGCGAGGTCGTCATCGGTGATCCATTCCTCGGTCACGGGATGGTCGGCGGCGATCATCTCGTTGAGGGCGCGCTCGATGGCGTCGCGATCTTCGGGGGCTTCGGGCATATCGAAATCGAGGCGGGATTTCCCGGCCCCGATGGCTCCGCCGGAAACGGGCAGGGGAATGGCGACCGACAGCAGGTGCAAGGCGGTATGCATCCGCATATGGGCGAACCGGCGGTCCCAGTCGAGCGTGGCCGTGACCGTCTCGCCGATGCCCGGTAATTCCCCCTCGCAGAGATGCAGGACCGTGCCGTCCTCGCCCCGGACGGTATCATGGACGATAGCCGCGTCCAGCGTGCCCGTATCCCCCGGCTGCCCGCCCCCCGCCGGATAGAAGACGGTGCGGTCGAGCACGACCCCGGCAGAGGACACGCCGACCACTCTGGCCTCGCACCAGTCCAGTGCGGGGTCGTCCCGGAAAAGCAACTCGGTCATGCGATATCTCCTTCGGGGCGGGGCCTGGCGGTTCCGGATATCAGCTCGATCATCTCGGCGGCGTTCTTGACCGTCACGTCGGTCTGGCCGAACGGCACTTCTATACCTTCCTCGCGGAAACGCCGCTCGATCTCGAAATTGAGGTCGGATCGGGTGACCGTAACCCACATGACATCACGCAGGAAGGCGCGCAGCTCGAAGTCAAGCGAACTGCCGCCGAACCCCTGAAAAACGACCTGCGGGGAGGGGCGGCGCACGGTCATGGGATGGGCGCGGGCGATCTCCAGCAGGATGCGCTCGACCTGCCGTACATCGGTGCCATAGGCGACCCCGACCGGACAGATCACCCGGCCCATGACATCCTCATGGGTATAGTTCGTGACCGCACCGGAAATCAGCTCGGAATTGGGAACGATATAGCTGGCCCGGTCGAAGGTCTGAATCTCCGTCGAGCGGACATTGACCTTGCGGACGATGCCGTGGATGCCCGACACCTCGATCCAGTCATCCACCTTGATGGGCCGCTCGATCAGCAGGATGATGCCCGAGACGAAGTTGTTGACGATGTTCTGCAACCCGAAACCGATGCCGACGCCGAGCGCGGCCCCGAGAAAGGCGAGATTCGTCAGGTCGATACCCCCGATGGAAATCGCGGACAGGGCGGCGATGAAGAAGCCCAGATACCCCAGCCCCGACACGATGGAGGACCGCGCCCCGACATCCAGCCGTGTCCTGGGCATCACCGCGCGGCGCACGACCGCCTGAAACAGGCGGGTCAGGAACAGGCCGAAAGCAAAGACGAGAGCGGCGATCAGAAGATCACCGGGCCGGAACCGCGTCTCGCCGATGGTGAATCCTTCGGTCAGGCCGAACCATGCCTCGCGCAGATCTCCCGTCGTCGCCCCCCAGACAAGGGCCAGCACGGGAATGAGCATGAGGGCCAGCAAAAAGCCGATCAGCACCGGAAAGAGGCCGATACTCTCGTCTCTGGATTTCGCGGTATTGTCGGGCGGGGTCTGGCCCGTCGCCTCGTGCAGCGCCTGCATCGCCTCGCGCGCCACGAGAAACAGCATGACGGCGATGCCGATGACCGCCCCGCTGAGCAAACCGCTCCGCAGGATATGCTGCGACAGCGCGTAATACCCCGCCACCGAGGCCAGCGGCATGGCGATGGCGAGGATATAGGCGGCACGGCGACAGGCGACGATCAGGTTGCGGGACAGCCATGTGTCATCATCGCCCGATCCGTCATCGCCTTCCGTCGCGACCGTGGCCGAGGACGGGGGATCACGCCAGATGCGGGCCATGCACCACAACCCCCACGCGGCCAGAAGAACCGTGCAGAGATTGAGGACAGCCAGGGCTTCGCGGGGCAGTTCGAGCTGTTCCGCCGCGCCGACGACCCCGATATTGAGCGCCAGCGCCACGGCCACCATCATGGCGTAGCGGGTTGCCTGCCGCGCCACCTCGTCGGAGATGTCGGAGAGTCTCAGTTCCGGCATCTCCGGCGAGAGATAGGCAAAGCCGAGCGCGTAGATCACGGCGACCAGCAAAGCGCCCGCCGTGAGACCATTCGCCAGCACTGTGCCGGTCGGCCCAAGCAATTCGAGGATTTCAAGGGCATAGCGCGCGGCGATGATCGCGGCGACAGGCATCAGCAGGCGTGTCAGCGTGACCCCGATCCCCACCAGAAGACGGCGCACACGGCTGGGCCGGTAGGCGGGGGCCGGGGCCTGCCCCTCCGTCCGTGCCGTGATCCCGTCCGGGGAATGGGGGTGAATCATGCGATTCAGGCGTCGAAGCGCATAACGCCGGACGAAGACGACCATGGCGAATGCAAATGCGAGGGCGGCAAGGGCAGCCAGCCCGGAATCCCGCCAGATTCCCCGGCGACGGGTCTGCGTCGTATCGGCCACGGATTCGGCGGCAATATCGCCCGCGACCCTGCCCACGCTTCGCGCGGCGGTCAGCCAGTTCCGGGGATCGACGGGGGCGGGACCGCGCTGGAGCAACTGGTTCGTGAAACGTGTCCGCTGTGCCCCGGTCGCGGTGGCGATCAGGCGATCCGCACGGGTAAAGGCGAGGTCCGCCTTGCTGACCACGGCCCGCAACCCCGCGATCCGCTTGTTCAGGTCGGTCCGTTCGACCGCGATGGCGGCATCTTCGCTGGCCCCCTCGTCGGGCGGCGGGCCGAGAGCCTCCAACTGGGCGACAAGGGGGGCAAGCTGCGTCCGCGCCTGTTCGGCCAGGATGCGGGCATTGATCCGCTGGGGATCAAGCGTGGTTCTGAAGTCGGTCAGTTCGACAGAGGTGATGGTTTCGGACTGGAGCCGTTCCTCTATCGTCTGGGCGTCCTGCTCCCATTTCATGAACAGCGCATCGGCATTGTCGAGCGACACGATGGTCTGCGGCACGGCGGGCGGTGCGGGTGTCTCGGTCTGGGCGCGCAGCGGCGGGGATGCGATCACCAGCGTCAGGAAGACCAGAAGAAGGCGGAATACGCGCATATCAGGCCCTTACCGGCATCGTCGCGCCGCAGAGATCGAGGAAGGCGTCCACGCTCTCCGGCGCAGTGGAGGGAGAGCACACGAGCCGTACCCGGACGCCAGCCCCGTCGCCGTCCTCCGTCTGGGAAGGCGGGTGCAGATAATAGGCCGCACCACCCGCGCGAAGGCGGCGATGGACCGCAAGCGGCAGGCGCACGAACAGCATATTTGCGGCGGCAGCGTTCAGGATGTCGATGCCGTCGATGGCGCGCAGGCCCGCCGCGAGCCGCTGGCCCATCGCGTTGGCATGGGCCGCACGGTTCAGCCAGAAATCCTCCGCCAGCCACGCATCCATCTGCGCCGAGAGCAGACGCCCCTTCGACAGCAGATGTCCGCCACGCTTGCGGCGGAAGGCGAAGGAGGAAATCGCCTCCGCCTGCCGTTCGGGATCGAAGAAAATCACCGCCTCCGCCGCCAGCGCCCCGTTTTTCGTGGCCCCGAGGCACAGGATATCGATGCCCGAACGCCAGGACAGATCAGCGGGCGACTCCCCGCCGGCCACCACGGCATTGGCAAAGCGGGTGCCGTCCAAATGCACCGCACACCCGGCCCCATGCGCGATCTCGGCAAGGGCGGCGATCTCGGCGGGCCGGTAGAGCGCACCCTTCTCGGTCAGGTTGGTCAGGCTCAGGGCCGCAGGCTGGGTCTGGTGAACGCCGCCCGCACCGCATTCGGCCACGAAGCGGGCAAGGGCATCGGGGTCGATCTTCGCCTCCGCGCCCGGCACATGGCGCAGGGTCAACCCGCCCCCGAAAAACTCCGGCGCACCGCATTCATCCTCGGCGATATGCGCCTCCGTATGGCAGAATACGGTGCCCCAGGGCGGCGAGACGCTGGCCAGCGACAGGGCATTGGCAGCGGTGCCCGTGGTGACAAGAAAAACGCGCAGGTCAGTCTCGAAAATCTCCCGCAGCCGCCCCTCCACCCGCGCGGCGAGGGGATCGGCCCCGTAGGAATCCACCGTGCCGTCATTCGCGCGGGCCATCGCCTCGATGATTTCCGGGGCAGCGCCAAAGCTGTTGTCGCTGGTGAAATTCATCAATGGCCCCCCTCGACCACGTAGTCGTACCAGTCATCCTCATCGACCTCATACTCGGGAACGGTTCCGTCCTGCATTGAATTTCCCGTGGCATGGACAGAATTCGGATCGCCGGTCTTGAGGGGGTGCCAGTCGGGCAGGGGCAAGCCTTCCGCCAGCAAGCGGTAAGCGCAGGTAGAGGGCATCCACGGGCGGGCCTCCCCGATGGAGTCGGGGGTCAGCCGGATACAGGTCGGCACCAGCGTCGAGCGCAGGTCATAGCTGGTACAGCGACAGGTCTTCTCATCGAAAAGGCGGCAGGCGATATTGGTATAGGCGATCAGTTCCGGCTCGTCCTCATCCTCCATCTTGAGCATACAGCACTTGCCGCACCCGTCGCACAGCGCCTCCCATTCCGGGACCGTCATCTCGGCAAGCGGGACCGTCTCCCAGAAGCCGGGCCGCAGGGGCGCGCTCAAGATGTTTCCGGCATGGCGAACACTCCGCACAGGCGGGCAGCGGCGCGCATCATCCCAGCACCTCGCCGAACCCGCCGAAGAAGGATGTCACCATGAACCACAGGACCGCCAGAAACAGCGCCACCGCCAGAAGCTGAAGCGTCACGTTCAGGGGGGTCATACTCCAGTCGAGCGGCGGGTCTTCGGCAGGTTCCAGCCCCGCCCGCCGCCGCAATTCATCGCCCGTGAGCGCCCCGCCCGCCTCATGCCGCATCTGGTCGAGCCGCGCCTGTGCGTCGCGCACGCGGGTCTCGTCATCCGGTTTTGCCATTCTCTTGCCTCACTGGCGATGTCAGTACCACGCGGTTCCGTCGCGCATCCCGTGACGGCAAATCTAGCGCAGCCGTGATCGCACCGTTAGGGATTTGTCCATTTTCCTCAGCGAAACGTGAAGCCTGAAAGATGGACAGGACACGCCCGGACACGGCATTGCGCTTGCTTGGCAGAAACTCAGGAGGACGCGCATGTTCAGAACCCTTACCGCTTTCGCACTGGCAACGCTTGTCGCCACGCCTTCCATCGCCTGTCAGCGCACGGGCATGGATGATCTTTTCCGGGGCGTCATCAGCAGCGGTGACCGCAGCTACAGCGAACCCGTGCCGATGACCTTGCCCGACTTCAAGTACCTTGACGGGACAGGCCAGCAGAAATCGCTTCGCGATCATGTCGGGAAATCCCTCATCGTGACGTTCTGGCACCCGGATTGTACGGGATGCAAAGTCGATCTTCCCCGCCTCGATACCTTTCTCGAAGAGAATACCGATTTCGACCGGGACCAGTTCCTTCAGATATCGATCGAGGAACTCAACGAAGGACCGCGCAACCAGATCGTCGGTGTCGATGAGGTCAGGGAATTCCTCGATGCCAAATCCTACGACAATATCGACGGCCACGTCGATGCGGGCAACGCGATATTCAACGCAAGCTGTCTGGTGGCGACCCCCACGCATCTGATGATCAATCGCGAGGGCAAGCTCACGGATGTTCTGTTCGGGCCGCTGCGCTGGTCGGAAGCGCCCTTCATCGACATCGCGCGGAATTACCTCACCAATTTCTGACACGCCCTCCCCTGCACCGGAGACCCCGCCCATGCGCCTGCCTGCCCTTATCGCCGCCGCCCTCGCCGCCACGCTGACCCTGTCGGCACAAGCGCCGGCCCATGCCGATGCGGGCGATCCGATCTTCGCGGAGAACGTCATCCGCACCCCGACGGGTATTGATGTACCGGATTATCCGCTGCGCTACCCGGACGGCTCGACCGGCTCGCTCACGGATTACGCGGGGGAGGTGCTGGTGGTGACGCTGTGGCAGGAAAACTGCCCCTACTGCATCCGCGAGATGCCGGTGCTGAACCGCCTGTCAGGAGACATGAAGGACGAGGGTATCCGGGTTGTCGCCCTTGGCCTCGATCAGGACATGCGGCAGATCACCGGATTTCTTGATCGCTATGAGCTGGCCGATATCGACCCCGTGATGGACCATGAGAAGGTCAACGGGACGCTGTTCTCGCTGGAACTGTTCGGGCGGGCCAGTATCGCGACGCCCACCAGCTTCATTATCGACAAGAAGGGGCAGGTCATTGCCCGTGTCTGGGGTCCGGTGGACTGGGACGGCGATGCGGCGCGGGGGTTCCTGCGCTCGCTCGTGCTCGACAGCTGATCTGTTCGGGGCCGCGCCTGACGTGAGCAGGGTCAGGGCAGCATCCGGCGCAGGGTGTCGTCCCTGTCCCTGAAATGATGCTTCAGGGCGCCGCCGATATGCAGCAGCAGCACAACAGCGAGCAGATAGGATGACCATGCGTGGACCGTATGGAAGATCGCCTCCAGCGATTCATCCCCCGGCGAGATGGGATCGGGGAGTTCAAACAGCCCGAACACCATGTTCTTGACCTGCATCGGATAGGCCCCCGGATCGTTGAGCGCGGAGGCCGAGGCCATCAGCCATCCGCTGAGCGGCATCACGAACATCAGCGCATAGAGCGCCCCGTGCGCCATCGATGCCGCCCGGCGCTCCCATGCGGATCGACCGGCGGCATGGGCGGGCGACACGGGATTGAGCAGACGCCAGAGAACGCGCAGGATCGCCAGTCCGAAGACGACGACACCGAACGATTTATGATGCTGCGTCACCTGAAACTGGAGCACCATATCGTTGACGAAATTGGCCATCCACGTCCCGACAAGGGCCAGCCCGATCATCAGGACCGCCATCACCCAGTGAAGCAGTTTCGTGGGCCACCCCCATTTCGCGCGCGTGTTCCGCAGGCTCACAGGGTACCGCTTTCCATGACCGTTCTCATTTCTTCTCAGGATAGATTTCGACGCTCATCAGGATCGGGATCTTGTTGCCGACGGCTCCGGCAGCGTATTTCATGCCGTATTCCGTGCGGTCGATCTCACCCTTGATCTCAAAGCCGGTCACGACGCGCCCGTCAAGGCCGGGCAGAGGCGAAGGCGCGCTTTTCCGCATTGTCACGTCGAAAACTTCCTCGCGGGTCTGGCCGATAATGGTCAGATCGCCGATCAGTCTCGCCGTCTTCTCCCCGGTCATATCGATCTTCCTGGACCTGAAGATGATTTCGGGATGCTTCTCCACATCCAGGAAATCCTTGTTGCGGACATGCTTGTCGCGCGCTTCCCACAGGGTGTCGATAGAGGCGGCGTCGATGGTGAAGACGATGGAGGAATTTTCCGGTGCATCCGGGTCGTACTCGATATCCGCATCGAACTTCGTGAAAAACCCGTGGGTCATGGAATACCCGAGGTGATCGACCATGAACGTCACAGCCGTGTGGGACTTGTCCAGCTTGTAAGGCTCAGGGTCCGCATGGGCGGCGGTCGCGATACCGCAGATGAGGGCGGCAGCACCGAGAAGGCGTGCAGTGGTGAGCATGGTCGAAACTCCTGAAAGGCCGGAAGAGATGTCTCAGGGTGCGATATATGGCGCGACCACAGCACGGCAATCCACCGAGTTCCGAAAGAGTGAGGGGGTGAATGCCCCGTCGAGGCAATGCCTGCGGCGGGGTGCTTCTCTCAACGCTCCCATTGACTGACGAGAGCTGTGGTCACGTTGAGATATCGGGCAGGCAGGAGGTGACACGACGAGGGTATCCCCTACATTACGGCCATGAAAAAGTTCATTCTTGCCGCCGCCCTGATCCTTTGTGCCCTGCCCGCCGGGGCAAATGACTGGTCGTTGCTGGAGCGCCCCGGTGCCGTGGCGATGATGCGTCATGCGCTGGCCCCCGGCGGGGGCGATCCGGCGGGGTTCGTCATCGACGCTTGCGAGACCCAGCGCAATCTCGACCGACGGGGCCGGGAGCAGGCACAGCGGATCGGAGCGCGTCTGCGCGAACAGGGCATCGCCTTCGATACCGTATTGTCGAGTCAGTGGTGCCGCTGTCTCGATACGGCCCGTGAAATGGCCATGGGCACCGTGGAGGAATTCGAGCCGCTGAACTCCTTTTTCGGAAACCGCGCGGATGGCCCCGCCAGAACCGCCGCTTTGCGTGATTACCTTGCAGACCGGCCCGATGACAGCCGCATCCTGCTCGTGACCCATCAGGTCAATATCACCGCCCTGACAGATATCTTCCCGTCCTCGGGCGAGATCGTGGTGATCGACGTCGCGCAGGACGGCACGGTGGACGTATTGGGGAGATTGCTGATCGATCCGTGACACGACAGCCTGTGCCAGCAGGCAGGGAACAAATCCATCCGCCGTGAGTTAAATTGATTGAAAGAACGCGGCTCATCCTATCGGGCGCGGTGGATTCCTACAGGATAAATCATGTCCGACACGGTCGATTTCGACATCTTCATGAAACTGCGTCAGCGCCTGACACGGCAGATCCCGGTCGGGGGCATTGATTTCTCGGCTTTCAGGACGCTGGACGCGAAAAGGGTGGAGATCCTGCCCCGATCCATCCTCATGAATGACGGCGGGGATGCGCCGCATCTCTATGTCGTCGAACAGGGGTGGCTGATCGCGCATACATCGCTGGCAAGCGGCAGCCGCTATATCCATCGCATCTTTCAGCCGGGCGATATCATCGGCGAGGAAAACATCAACTGGACCTTCTCGACCAGTACCGTCACCGCCGTGACGCGCTCGTCGCTCGGGCAGTTTCCGAAACAGAACTATCTGAAGCTGTTTTCCAATACGACGCGGCTGGGTGCGGCCCTCCATGCGATCAGCATGGCCGAACAGGTCGTGATGGTGGATACGGCCCGAGCGAATGCGCGGCTGGATGCGCGGGACCGTCTCGGGCACCTGTTACTCGCCATCGAAGCCCGGCAGAAGCTGATGACCGGAGGCGGGGAGGATGCTCCCTTCGACCTGCCGCTCACGCAGGCCATTCTTGCCGATACCGCCGGGTTGTCGCTCGTGCATACGAGCAATGAACTCCGCAAGCTGGAGGAGAGCGGCTTCATCGAGCGCAGCCGGGACCGGTGCCGCATACTCAGACGACACGAGCTGATATCACGGACGGGGTTCCGAAACCGCTATGTCAGCAGTCGGCCCGAATGGATCGAACAACTGAGCATGGCCGTTCCGGCTGATTAGAGCACACTGAATTTCATACGAATCACCATTCACACCAAGACGTGTGTGAATGGTGATACTCCTGATTCAGATAGAATTCAGAGTGCTCTAGAGAGTCATTCCCGATCAAGCCCCATGGTGAGGATGATCTTGCCGACATGGTCGGCATCGAGCGCCGCATGGCTGTCGGCGGCGTTCTCCAGCGCGAAACTGCGGTCCATGACCGGCCTGACCCGCCCGTCGGCGATCATCGGCCAGACATAGCGGAGCAGGGATTCCGCGATGCGGCCTTTTTCCTCCGGCGAGCGGATACGCAGGGTCGAGCCGGTCAGGGTGAGGCGCTTGAGCATGACGGGCAGCATGTTGATCTCGACCTTCGCACCCTTCTGGAAGGCGATATTGATGATCCGGCCATGCTTGGCCGCGACCTTCATGTTGCGGGCGATATAATCCCCGCCGACCATATCGAGCGTTACGTCGATGCCCTTGCCGCCCGTGGCCTCCCTGATGACCTCCACGAAATCGGCCTCGCGGTAGTTGATGCAGCGATCCGCACCCAGAGCCTCGGCGGCACTGCACTTCGCGTCGGAGCCTGCGGTGGCATAGACCGTCGCGCCGAAGGCTTTGGCGAGCTGGATCGCCGTCGTGCCGATGCCACTGGTGCCGCCATGGACGAGGAAGGTCGAGCCTTCGGCCAGATCGCTGCGCTCGAACACATTGGTCCAGACCGTGAAGAAGGTTTCCGGCACCGCCGCCGCCTCCTCCATCGTGAGGCCGTCAGGGACGGGCAGGGTACACAGCTCATGCGCCACGGCATACTCGGCATAGCCACCGCCCGAAAGAAGCGCACAGACCTTCTCGCCCGGCTCGTAGCGGGTAACACCCTCGCCGAGCGCCTCGACGGTGCCGGAGACTTCCAGACCCGGAATGTCGGAGGCACCGGGGGGCGGAGGGTAATTGCCCGCGCGCTGCATGGCATCGGGACGATTGACGCCCGCCGCATGGACCTTGATGAGAATCTCGCCCTCCCCCGGTTCGGGGCGCTCCCGCTGGCCGATGACCAGTGCCTCCGGCCCCCCCGGTTCCGGTATCTCGATCACGCGCATCATGGCCATGGTTCCGTTCCCTCCCGTGTTCGGCGGGGACACTACAGTCAATCACGATCAGGTTGAACCATAGAAAGTGTCGCTGCCCGATACATCCCCGGCAGAAGGGCCGGGGCGCGAGACGGGGCATGATGTATCGACGCGGGGTCGAAAACATGCTTCCTCATGCCGCGCGCGACGCTTTCCGGCCTGTACCCGCCGCTTGTCACGATCCCGGAGAAGCGCGGACGCTGTATTCGACCGAAGTTCCATGGCACCCGGAGTATCCCATGTTCCTCAGCGTCTTCGATATCTTCAAGATCGGCGTCGGCCCCTCATCCTCTCACACGATGGGACCGATGACCGCCGCGAACCGCTTTCTCGACGTGCTGCGCGAACGGGGGGATACAGGGCTGGCACGGGTACGCTGCTCGCTGCATGGCAGCCTCGCCTTCACAGGCAGGGGACATGGCACCGACCGGGCGGTGATGCTGGGGCTGCTCGGCTGCGCCCCCGATACGCTGGACCCCGATGCCGCAGAGGCGATGGAGACACGGCTGCGCGAGACGGGGCGTATCGAGGGAGAGGGGCTGGCCTTCGCCTTCGACCCGGAGAACGACCTGATCTTCGATTACGGCCCTGCCCTGCCCGGCCATGCGAACGGGTTGATCCTCTGGTCGCTGGACGACCGGGGCGAGAAGCTGACGACGCGCACGTATTATTCGGTCGGGGGCGGCTTCGTGGTCGATGCCATGGAGCTGGAGCAACCGCAGGAAGGGGGCCTCGGTGAGATGCGCCGGGAACTGGGCGTGCCCTATCCCTTCGACACTGCCACCGAGATGCTGGCCCTCGGGGAAGAAAGCGGCCTGAGTATAGCGCGGATGAAGCGCGCGAACGAGCTGGTCCTGCGGGACGAGGCCGAGCTTGATGCGGGAATGGATGCGATCTGGGAGACGATGAAGGGCTGCATGGAGCGGGGTCTGAAGCTGGATGGCACGCTGCCGGGTGGCCTCCATATCCGCCGCCGCGCCAAGGGCATCCGCGAAGCGCTGCTACGCGAGCATGGCACGAACTTCGCCGATCCCTATGCGATCAACGAGTGGCTGTCGCTCTATGCCATGGCCGTGAACGAGGAGAATGCCGCCGGGGGCAAGGTCGTGACGGCCCCTACCAACGGGGCGGCAGGGGTGATCCCGGCGGTGCTGCGCTGGTATTTCGATCACCATCCGGGGGCGACCCGCGAGGGGGTGCGCGAGTTTCTGCTGACGGCGGCGGCAGTGGGGGGCCTCATCAAGCACAATGCCTCGATCTCGGGAGCCGAGGTCGGCTGTCAGGGCGAGGTCGGGTCCGCCAGTGCCATGGCGGCGGCGGGCCTGACGGCGGTGCGCGGGGGCACGAATATGCAGATCGAGAATGCGGCGGAGATCGCGCTGGAGCATCACCTCGGAATGACCTGTGACCCCGTGGGCGGGCTGGTGCAGGTACCCTGCATCGAGCGGAACGGGTTCGGTGCGGTCAAGGCGGTGACGGCCTCGTCGCTGGCCCTGCGCGGGGACGGGGTGCATTTCGTGTCGCTGGATGCCTGCGTCGAGACGATGCGGCAGACAGGGATCGACCTGAGCGACAAATACAAGGAGACGTCAAAAGGCGGGCTGGCGGCCACCTTGCCCGCGTGTTGAGACGCCTCCGGCAAAAGAAAACCCCCTCCGCGAGGCGAAGGGGGCGAGGCAACCCGGAGGCCGCATATCATCGGTGCCGATCCGGCGGGTTACAGGCCGGTCGGGCGATCCGGTATCAGTCCACGACCTTGAGGTTCGTTGCCGATTCGCGACCGTCACGGCCCGCTTCGACATCGAATTCGATCTTCTGACCGTCTTCCAGACCATGCAGGCCCGCACGCTCGACGGCGCTGACATGGACGAAGATATCTTTCGAGCCGCTTTCAGGCTGAATGAAGCCGAAACCCTTGGTCGGGTTGAACCATTTTACAGTGCCATTGGCCATCTGTAGTCTCCATAGAAACAATACTGCCCGCGACATGCGGCAGCTGCGGCGCGGTCAAGCAAGACCGAATGACTGTAGCTTCTTACGGAGACAGCGGATCGACTTAGTATAACGTTGCAAGTTCCATATGGCCGTTTCGCGCCCCTTATGCAAGGGCAGAGACGAATCTGTCCGTCTCGCGGCCCGTGGAGGAAGCATCTGACGATGCCCCCCAGGAGCAGGGCCTCACTCTCCGATCAGCCTGACCCGGCCTGATCGAGAACCCTAAGCGCGCACCGCCCCTTTCGACTCGACCAGATACTTGAAACTGGTGAGCTGCTCGGCGCCGATGGGGCC
This sequence comes from uncultured Neomegalonema sp., assembly GCA_937922185.1. Lineage (GTDB taxonomy): Bacteria > Pseudomonadota > Alphaproteobacteria > Rhodobacterales > Rhodobacteraceae > JAHDDY01. The sequence continues at coordinate 19,679 of CAKZUT010000075.1, read as the reverse complement.
GCGTGCGTGCATCTTGCCCGTGGCGATGCCGATCTCGGCCCCCATGCCGAACTCGCCCCCGTCCGCGAACTGGGTCGAGGTGTTCCGCATCAGGATCGCACTGTCGAGACGGGCGAAGAAGGTCGCCGCCGCCGCATCGTCGCCGGTGACGATGCATTCGGTATGGCTGGAGCCGAATTCGCGGATATGGGCAATGGCCCCGTCCACGCCGTCCACCATGCGCGCGGCGATGACGGCATCGAGGAACTCATGGCCGAAATCGTCCCCGGTGGCGGGAACAACGCCTTCCGCCGCCGCCTGTATCCCGGCATCGCCGCGTACCTCGCATCCCGCTTCGCGCAGGGCCGCGACGACGGGGGCGACCGTATCCGCCGCAGCCCGGTCGAACAGCAGACATTCAGCGGCACCGCAGATACCCGTGCGGCGCATCTTGGCATTGACGGCGAGGGTCACGGCCATGTCCCGGTCCGCCGCCCCGTCGATATAGAGATGGCAGATGCCGTCGAGATGGGCGAAGACCGGCACCCGCGCATCGGACTGCACCCTCTCGACAAGGCCACGACCGCCGCGCGGCACGATGACGTCGATATTCCCGTCCAGACCGCCCAGCATGAGGCCGACCGCCGCCCGGTCGCGCGTCGGCACGAGCTGGATCGCGGCTTCGGGCAGGTCCGCCGCGCGCAGACCCGCCACCAGCGCCGCGTGAATCGCCGTGGCAGAATGGAAACTCTCCGATCCGCCCCGCAGGATCGCGGCATTGCCGGATTTCAGGCACAGCGCCCCGGCATCGGCGGTGACGTTCGGGCGGCTCTCGTAGATCACGCCGATGACGCCGAGAGGCGTGCGGACCCGGCGGATATGCAGGCCGTTGGGCCGGTCCCATTCCGCGATGACGGCCCCGACCGGATCGTCGGAGGCCGCGACCGCCTCCAGTCCGGCGGCCATGCCCTCGATCCGCTGCGGGTTCAGGACCAGCCGGTCCATCATCGCCGGGGTCAGCCCCTTCTCGCGCCCGTAATCGAGATCGAGCGCATTGGCCTCCATCAGGGCCGGGACCGCATCGCGCAGGGCGGCGGAGGCGGCGGTCAGCGCGCGGGTCTTCGCCTCCGGCGGGGTCGAGGCCAGCACAGCAGCGGCATCGCGGGCATCCCGACCCACGGCACGCATCATCGCGGAAATATCGACAGGGCTGTTCTCGGTCATGGCATCCTCGCAAAGTCCGGTGCGGACAGCTTTACCCCTTGCGCCCGTCTTCCTAAACCCTTAACTCACGGTTCAACAGCGGCTCGCCTCCGACGGAGACGATCCACCGGATACTCAAAACGGGCCGCACGGCTCGTTTTTCATTTCCGGGATGCAGCGTTCCATGGATACCGCCCTTCTTGTCGCCAAGACACCCGCCGAGACGCGGCTCGTCGAGCTCATCTCACCCTCCGCCGAGGGCATGGGCTACGAGATCGTGCGCCTGCGCCTGATGGGGGCCGGGGGGCGGGATGCGCCGGTTACGCTTCAGATCATGGCGGAAAAGCCCGACGGCACGATGGAGATCGACGATTGCGCCGAACTGTCCCATGCCGTCTCGGCCATCCTCGACGTGGAAGACCCCATCGACAAGGAATACAGCCTCGAAGTCTCGTCCCCCGGCATCGACCGCCCCCTGACCCGCGCGAAGGATTTCGCGGAATATGCCGGGCACCGGGCGAAGATCGAGATGTCCTTTCCGATGGAAGGAGGACGGCGCAATTTTCGCGGTGACGTGCGCGGTCTGGAGGGGGATGCGGTGTCGCTGGCCCTTGATGACGGCCCGCCGGTGTCCCTGCCCCTGCGCGATATCGCCGATGCGAAGCTGGTCATTACCGACAAGCTGATCGAGGAAAGCCTGAAACGCAAGCGTGTGCCCGATGCAAGCGGCGCGGACGATGTAGAATACGAAACGGACCCCGATGAGGGCGCCGCAGAAGGGGAGACCTGACCCATGGCCAGTGCAAACAAGCTCGAACTGCTCCAGATCGCCGATGCGGTCGCACGGGAGAAAATGATCGACCGGATGATCGTGATCGAGGCGATGGAAGAGGCGATCCAGAAAGCCGCCCGGTCCAAATACGGTGCCGAATACGATATCCGTGCCGATATCGACCCCAGGACGGGCGATCTGAAAATGGCCCGGTATCGCGAGATCGTGGAGGAGATCGAGAATTCCTCGACCGAAATCCTGCTGGAGGACGCACAGGTCAGGGAGGAGGATGCCGAACTCGGCGGATTCATCATCGAACCCCTGCCCCCCATGGAATACGGGCGCGTGGCCGCCCAGACCGCCAAGCAGGTCATCGTGCAGAAGGTGCGCGAGGCCGAACGCGACCAGCAATTCGAGGAATACAAGGACCGCGTCGGCGAGATCATCAACGGCACCGTCAAGCGGGTCGAATACGGCAATGTCATCGTCGATCTGGGCCGGGGCGAGGCCGTCGTGCGCCGCGACCAGCAAATCCCCCGCGAGATGTTCCGGCAGGGCGACCGCATCCGCGCGCTGGTGCTGGATGTGCGCCGCGAGGCGCGCGGGCCGCAGATCTTCCTGTCCCGTGCCGCACCGCCCTTCATGGCCGCCCTGTTCATGCAGGAAGTGCCGGAAATCTACGACGGGATCATCGAAATCCGCGCCGTGGCACGCGACCCCGGTTCGCGCGCGAAGATCGGGGTCATCTCGAATGATTCGAGCATTGATCCGGTCGGGGCCTGTGTCGGGATGCGCGGCTCGCGCGTTCAGGCGGTCGTCGGCGAATTGCAGGGCGAAAAGATCGACATCATCCCGTGGTCCGAGGATCATGCGACCTTCATCGTCAATGCGCTTCAACCCGCCGAGGTCGCCAAGGTGGTTCTCGACGAGGAAGCCGAGCGGATCGAGGTGGTGGTCCCCGATGACCAGTTGTCACTGGCCATCGGTCGGCGCGGCCAGAACGTGCGCCTCGCCAGTCAGTTGACCGGCTGGGACATCGACATCATGACCGAGGCCGACGAGAGCGAACGCCGCCAGAAGGAATTCGAGGTCCAGACCGCCCTGTTCATTGAGGCGCTGGACGTGGACGAGATGATCGCGAACCTGCTCGTCTCCGAGGGCTTTTCCTCGCTGGACGAAGTGGCCTTCGTGCCGTTCGAGGAAATCGCGAGCATCGACGGCTTTGACGAGGACACCGCGACCGAGCTTCAGGCCCGTGCCGTGGACTTCCTGGAAGCGCAGAACGCCGCCCATCTCGACGCCGCCCGTACCGCCGGGATGCAGGAAGATCTCATCGAGTTCGACGGTCTCTCCCCGCCGATGCTGGAGGCGCTGGCGAAAGAGGGCATCCTCACGCTGACGGATTTCGCGGAACTGGCCGACTGGGAGCTGGCGGGCGGCTATACGGTCGCGAATGGCCAGCGTACCAAGGATGACGGCATTCTCGAACCCTTCGACGTGGGCGAGGACGAAGCCCAGACCCTCATCATGACCGCCCGCGTGGTGCTGGGCATGATGACGGCGGAGGAAGCCTTCCCCGTGGCGGAAGAAGAAGAGGAGGAACCCGGAGAGGAGGAGGAAGCCGCCCCGGCCCTGAGCGATGCCGAGGCCGTCTTCGCCGATTTCAAGGGCGATCCTTCGCTACCGAACTGATCGGGGGGAAGAATGCCGGTTTTCCGGCGCAACGAGTAAGGAAAGGCCCTCATGTCACGCGGCAGACGGGACAGGACGCTGGAGCGGCTCGACGGACTCGACCGCAAATGCATCGCGACCGGCGAGAGCGGGGCGCGGGACGGGCTGATCCGGTTCGTGGCCGGGCCGGAGGGCGATATCGTGCCCGATCTGGCCGAAAAACTGCCCGGTCGGGGCGTCTGGGTCTCCGCGACCCGGCAGGCCCTGACAACAGCGGTGGAGAAGCGACTGTTCTCGCGGGGCCTCAAGTCGAAGATCGAGGCCCCCGACGACCTGCCCGACACCATCGAGCGACTGCTGACCCGTCGCCTGATCGATTCGGTCGCGATGGCCCGGAAGGCCGGAGCGGCGACCTGCGGTTTTGAAAGGGTACGCGATACCCTCGCCACGGGCCGCGTCCGCCTTCTTTTCGCCGCATCTGACGGTGCCGAAGGGGGTAAATCGAAGCTTCGGGGCCTCGCCGATGGAGCGAAGACCTGTTCTGCGCTATCATCGGAGGAATTGGGCTTGGCCTTTGGGCGGGAAACTGTGATACACGCGGCGCTCCTTGAGGGGGGCGTCACGAAACGGGTACTGCGCGAAGCCGGACGGCTGGAAGGATTTCGGTCCTGACGGGCATCGGGCGGAACGACACTACCCGCAGAATACCAAACGCGGAGGCGACAGCGATGTCGTAGACATTCAGGACGGAGCGTGGACCACCCGAACCGGGCATGGTCGCACAATGGAAAAGATACATGAGCGATAGCGACAACGAAACCGACTCGAAACGACCAGCACGGGCAACGCTCGGCGCACCAAGGCGCGGCGTCTCCGAAACCGGGCGCGTGAAGCAGAGCTTCTCGCACGGGCGGTCGAAAACCGTGGTCGTGGAAAAACGCCGGGGCAAGAAACTCTCCACCGTGCGCGACGACGCCGGGGCAGAGACCGCCGCCCCCAAGGCCGTGACCCTCAAACCGAAGGGCGAGCGGGCACCCGCGCGCGGGGCAACCGCCGCCAAGGGTCGCGCCGCCAATAAGGGTGGCCTGTCGGACGAGGAGCAATCCCGCCGCGACAAGGCCCTGCTGGCCGCCAAGAAAGCCGCTGCCGCCGCCAAGGCCGCCAAGGAAGCCGCAGAGCGCAAGAAGATCGAGGATGCCGAGGCCGCCGCAAGAGCCGAAGAGGCCGCTGCCGCCGAAGCTGCTGCGGCTGCCGAAGCCGCCAGAGCGGCTGCTGAGGCCGAGGCCCGCGCCGCCGAGGAGGCCGCTGCCGCCGCCGCCGCAAAGGCCACCGAGGAACCCTCTGCCGAGGTCGCAGCCAGCGAGCCTGCACCCGCAGAGGAACCCGCGCCGCCGGAGGCCGTCGCCGAGAAGGCCGAACCGGCTGCCAAACCCAAGCCCCCCGCGCGCAAGCGTCAGGATGACGGCGTAAAGACCGGCGATGCGGTGGATATCTCCGCGCTGACCGAGGCGCTGCCCGGCCCGAAAATCATCTCGCGCGCACCGCCCAAACCCAAGGAAGCGCCCGCGCCGGACCCCGCCGACGTGCCCGGAGACCCCTCCGCGCCCCGCTCGCGCCCGCGCCCCGGTGCCGACTCGCCGTCGCATCTGCGGAGCGGCCCGCGTCAGCCGACCAAGGCCGAACGCGAGGAACGCGGCAAGAAGAACGTCGTCGATAACAAGCGCCGTTCCGGCAAGCTGACCATCCAGCAGGCCACCGGCGATCAGGCCGGAGGACGCCGCCATTCCGTCGCCTCCATGCGCCGCCGTCAGGAGCGCGAGAAGCGCAAGCAGATGTCCAGCGGCCCCGCCGCGAAGGTCTATCGCGATGTGAAGATTCCCGACACCATCACGGTGCAGGAACTCGCCAACCGCATGACCGAACGCTCAGGCGAGGTCGTCAAGACCCTGATGAAAATGGGCATGATGGTCACGATCAACGAGCCGATCGACGCCGAAACCGCCCAGCTCGTGGTCGAGGAATTCGGCCATAAGCCGGTGCGGGTCTCGGAAGCGGATGTCGAGGTCGGTCTGGATCTGGAAATCGAGGACGACGGCAAGAAAGTCGCCCGCGCTCCGGTCGTCACGATCATGGGCCATGTCGATCACGGTAAGACCTCCCTGCTCGACAAGCTGCGCGACGCCAATGTCGTCTCCGGCGAGGCGGGCGGCATCACGCAGCATATCGGGGCCTATCAGGTCAGGACCGATGCCGGTGTCGTGACCTTCCTCGATACGCCCGGTCACGCGGCGTTCACCTCCATGCGCGCCCGTGGGGCGCAGGTAACGGATATCGTGATCCTCGTGGTGGCGGCGGACGATTCCGTCATGCCGCAGACCATCGAGGCCATCGCCCACGCCAAGGCCGCCGAGGTGCCGATGATCGTGGCGATCAACAAGATGGACCGCCCCGCCGCCGACGCACAGAAGGTGCGGACCGAACTGCTGCAACATGACGTGCAGGTCGAGGGCATGGGCGGCGAGGTGCTCGATGTCGAGGTTTCCGCCATGACCGGCGCGGGTCTCGACAAGCTGCTTGAGGCGATCCTGTTGCAGGCCGAGGTTCTCGATCTCAAAGCCTCCGAGGAGCGCGCGGCGGACGGCGTGGTCGTCGAGGCCCAGCTCGATGTGGGCCGGGGCCCGGTCGCCACGGTTCTGGTGCAGGGCGGGACGCTCAATGTCGGCGATATCTTCGTCGTCGGCGAACAGTGGGGCAAGGTCCGCGCGCTTGTGGACGACCATGGCAAGCGCACCAAATCCGCCGGGCCGTCGGTGCCGGTCGAGGTTCTCGGCCTCAACGGGACGCCCGAAGCGGGCGATCAGCTCGTCGTGGTGGAAAACGAAAAGCGCGCCGAGGAGATCACCGAATACCGCCAGCGCGTCGCCAAGGAACAGAAGGCGGCACAGGGCGCGGGCCGGACACTCGACCAGATGCTCGCCCAGGCCAAGGCCGATCAGGACGTCGCGGAACTGCCCGTCCTCATCAAGGCCGATGTGCAGGGTTCGGCGGAGGCGATTATCCAGGCCGTCGAGAAGATCGGCAATGACGAGGTGAAAATCCGCGTCCTGCATTCCGGGGTCGGTGCCATTACCGAGTCGGATGTGACGCTGGCCGAAGCCTCCGGTGCGTCGATCATCGGCTTCAACGTCCGCGCCAATGCCGCCGCCCGCACGGCGGCGAACCAGAAGGGCGCGGAAATCCGCTATTACTCGATCATCTACAACCTGCTCGATGATCTGAAAGCGGCGGCGACCGGGCTTCTCTCCCCCGAAATCCGCGAGACCTTCATCGGCTACGCGAAGATCCTTCAGGTCTTCCGCATTTCCGGCACCGGCAATGTCGCCGGGTGCCAGGTCACCGAAGGCGTGGCCCGCCGCGAGGCCGGTGTCCGCCTGCTGCGCGACGATGTGGTCATCCATGAAGGCAAGCTGAAAACGCTCAAGCGCTTCAAGGATGAGGTCAAGGAAGTGCAGGTCGGTCAGGAATGCGGTATGGCCTTTGAACGCTACGAGGACATGCGCGAAGGCGACGTGATCGAGATCTTCGAGACGCAGGAGGTCGAGCGCACGCTGGCGTAATAACAACCGCCTTTATGGCTGACCGTTACTGCGAATCCCGGATGCTGCGCGGGACGCAGTCCTGCGCTGCTGGTCCGGGGTCTCTCCGCGTCAGAACCCGGCCCCGGACCAGCACAGCAACATTGCATGTTGCAGCGCATCCGGGGAAGAACAGTCAGCGTTTAGGGCCGTTGGCATTACACCCTCCAGGCAGCGCTCTCACCACCTGGAGGGTCGTTCTCATTGCCGGGGCATCGTGACGACAGCCGCCGGGGCCAGGCCGATATCAGCCGCGCTGGATCAGGGAACTGCGACCGACTGGGCGGTCGAGGACACCAGCGTATCGGCTTCCTCCGTACCACTTTCGGCATCGGCAGTTGACACGACCGGGGCGGTTGCGCCCTCGAACGCCGTCGCCTCGGTGGAGGCCAGGGCTTCCAGGCTCTCGATGGCGCTGGAGCGGGAGAAGTTGCGGGGACCGGCCTCGGCGGCGCTTTCCGTGAAGGATGCGCCCACGTCACCCGACGGATCATCCACCAGCGCCTCTGTTGCCGTGCGCTCGCCGATCGTGGCTTCGGCGATGCCCAGCAGGCGCGCGGGGCTGGCATTGCCTTCCTGGCTGCCGTCATTCTGCGTGATTGTGGTGGCGGTGATGCCGTCCCCGGCATCGGCGCTGCTTTCGACGGTGACGAAGATATCGTTCTCACCGCTGTTATCATCGATGGTGGGGATGGACCCGTCGATGCTGCTGCCCGTAAACACTTCGCGGCCCTCGGTGGCCGAGCTTTGGCCCCTCTGCACGGTGTTGGTATCGCCGCTGCCGCGCGCCTCGGTAGTGGTCGATGCCGCGCCTGCGCTGGACGATCCCAGAGCACTCGCCCCGCCGGAATTGGTCCTCACCTGTGAGGTGGCGGTGCCTTCGGGTCTGCCGGGACGCATGGTGAACTGCGCGCCGCTTTCCTGCGCCGGGGCAACGGGTGCGCTGGCGGGAATTCTGCGAACGAAGCTGCTGAATTCCCCATTGCCGCCCGAATTGCTGCTCTGCGAAAAAGCTGTGGCCTGAGGTATCATCTTCAACTCCGAATGTTACATAATGAAACAGTATGGGTGGAGTTTTCCGGCTATGTTAAATGACGAATTTGTGAAGTGTCGGCCTTCTCCGGTCTGCCGATGCCCGCACCGAATGCGGTGATCCGTGCCGAAGGTCAGTTTTCCTTCGGCGGCTCCGGCGGGACGGGGAGAATGGCGATGCCGTCATCGATGAGGGATTTGGCCTCGTCGGGGGTGGCGTGGCCGCGAATGGGGGTGTGGTCGATCACGCCCTCGTGCATGTCGCGGACCTGTTCGGGAAACTTGCGTCCCACATCGGTCGTCTCGGCCATGACCCTGGTACGGTATTCGTTAATCATCCTGGCGATCTCGCGCGGGGCCGGTGTGTTGGTCATCGTCTGCGATGCGCGGCCCTTGGTGACTCCGGGGGCCATGAGCGCCTTTTTCACGGCAGTCGAGCCGCATTCCGGGCAGGAAACATGGTCTTCCCGCGCCAGAGCGTCGAAAGTGTCGCTGTCGGCGAACCACATATCGAAATCATGGTCCTGATCGCATCGGAGAGAATAGCGGATCATCGTATTTCCCGGAGTGGCTGTCCTTTTCCAGATAGGGGTGCGGAGGGAGGCTGGCAATGGTATCGGCGCGCGCCCGATGTTACATCGACGCGATGAAAACGATCCGACCCCTCATACGCGCGGTCACGGCGACCCGGTTGCATGACATGGTGCTGACGGGCCTTGCCGCCGGATTGGGAGCATGGGTCGCGCCGCTGGGCAGCGTACCCGCAGGGGCGCTGACCGGAGCACTGGCGGTGATCGCGCTGCGGCTGGCGATGCCCGGAGGCGACTGGCTGTGGGAGGGGGAGCGTCTGGCTTCGCCCGCCCCGCCCCGGATCGTGCACGATCACACGGTGCTGGACAGCCTGCCCTTGCCGGTCCTGCTGCTGGACGGGGCGGGGCAGGTGACATTCGCATCCGCCGAGGCCCATGGATTGCTGGCCCGCGATCCGGTGGGGGAGCCGGTGGCGACGGTGTTTCGTGCTCCGGCGATCCTCGCCGCTGTCGAGCGGGTGCTGGCCGAGGGGCATGACGAGACGGTTGAGTTCACGGCGATGCGCCCGCGCCGCCGCTACCTGCGCGCGACCGTGCGGGCGCTGGAGGGCGAGACGCGGGCCGTGCTGACATTGGTGGATGTCAGCGAGGTGCATCGGCTGGATGCGATGCGGATGGATTTCGTGGCCAATGCAAGCCATGAACTGCGAACGCCCCTCGCGGCGATCACGGGGATGGTCGAGACGCTGCAAGGCCCTGCAAGGGACGATGCGGCCAACCGGGGCCGCTTTCTCGGCATCATCGGGCGGGAGGCGGCGCGAATGGCGCGGCTGGTGGATGACCTGTTGTCGCTCAGCCGGATCGAGTTGCAGGAGAACGTGGTGCCCACGGCGCGCGAAGATCTGCGCCCCATCGTGGCCGAGGCGGTCAGCGCGATGACCCCGCTGGCGGCGGAGAACGGCAATACGCTGCGGGTGGCGCTGGGTGAGGGGCCGCTGATGGTCAGGGGTGCGCGGGACGAGCTGTTGCAGGTGTTCCACAACCTGATCTCGAACGCGATCAAGTATGGCGGTGGCGACCGGCCCATCGAGATCACGCGCGCGGATCAGCCGGAGGGCTGGATCGGGATCACCGTGCGCGACCATGGCGAGGGGATCGAGCCGAGCCTTGTGCCACGCCTCACCGAGCGGTTCTTTCGCGTGAACAAGCGCGAGAGCATCTCGCGGGGCGGCACGGGCCTCGGGCTGGCCATCGTCAAGCATATCCTGACCCGACACCGGGGAGAATTGCGGATCACCAGCCGCCTGGGCGAGGGATCGGCCTTCACCGTGCGCCTGCCGCGCGCATGATCGGGTATCAGGTCTTGCGGAACACTGTGACCAGCGCGCGCACATCGGCATGGTCGTGGGAATCATCCGCATAGACAGGGCAATCGACGTAATCGGGCGTCGTGATCCGCTTTGCCGATGCCAGCCGGGTAAAGGCCGCGCCGAAGCCGTGCTCCTCGAAATGCGCGCCGTTGATGCCCAGAACGAACAAAGCGCCGGGGCGGGCGATGCGGATCACCTCGTCCAGTGCCTGCGGCCCGACATGGCCATGGGTGAAGGTGCCCGCGCTCAGCAGTGCGCCATATGTGTCGTCGGGGATCGGCAGGCGGGCGAGCAGGTCGCCCTCGACGGTGCGCCGGTACAGGCCCTTGGCACCCGCCACACGCAGCATTTCCGGCGACAGATCCAGCCCGTCGATCTCCGCCGGGTCGGGCAGCGCCTCGGCCACAGCGCCCGAACCGCAGCCGATGTCGAGAACGGGCGCATCCGCCGTCTCGCGCCGTTCTGTGAAAATCCGCGTGACCTCCTGCGGATAGACATAACCCATCGCCGTCACGAAATCGGCGTCATAGGTATCGGCCCAGTCGCGGTAGAGAGCCTTCACATCCTCGACGCCCTCCAGCGCATAGGCCGCGTTCACATCCGGCTTTTCGGTCATGCCAGCAACTCCCGCATCCGCCCCATAGCCTCCCGGATATTGTCCTCTGAATTGGCATAGGAGAACCGGATATTGCCCGTCGCCGTCTCGCCGAAACTGGCCCCCGCAATGGCGGCGACACCGGCCTCCTCCAGCAGGCGGGTCTGAAGGGTGCGCCCGTCCAGCCCCGTGCCTTCGATATTGGGAAAGACGTAGAAGGCCCCTCCCGGATCGGGGCAACGCACGCCGGGCAGGGCGTTCAGCAGATCGACGATCAGCCGCCGTCTGCCGTCAAAGGCCCGCATCATCGTGTCCACCGCGTCCTGGGGGCCGGTCAGTGCCTCGATGCCCGCGTATTGCGTGGCGGCGTTCACGCAGGAATGGCAGTTGACGCAGAGGCGTTCGGCACTGTCCACCAGTGCCTCCGGCCAGACGGAATAGCCAAGCCGCCAGCCGGTCATCGCATAGGTCTTCGACCAGCCGTCCAGCACGATCAGCCGATCCGCCAGCGACGGATAACCGAGCAGCGAGACATGCTCGCGCCCGCCATGGAGCATCCGGCTGTAAATCTCGTCCGAGAGGATCGCGACATCGGGCCGATCCTCCAGCCCGGCGACCAGCGCATTGGTCTCCTCGCGGGTCATGACGCCGCCGGTCGGATTGTTAGGGCTGTTGAGGATCAGAAGGCGGGTGCGCGGGGTCAGGCGCGACAGGATATCGGCGGCGCGGTAGCCGAAGCTGTCTTCCTCGCGCGGGCTGACCGGCACGGGGGTCGCGCCGCTGTATTCGACCATCGAGCGATAGATGGGAAAGCCGGGGTCGGGATAGATGATCTCGGCTCCCGGCTGACCGAACATGGTGATGGCGAAGAACATCGTGGGCTTGCCGCCCGGCATGACCAGAATGCGGTCGGGGCTGACCTCGACCCCGCGACGGGCATGGATATCCGCCGCCACGGCCTCGCGCAGGGGCAGGATACCCCTGGCGGGGGTGTAGCCGTGATGGCCGTCACGCAAGGCCCTGATCCCGGCCTCGACGATATTGTCGGGCGTGGGGAAATCGGGCTGGCCGATGCCGAGATTGATGATGTCACGGCCCTGCGCCTGCAAGTCGGCGGCACGGGCGAGAACGGAAAAAGCACTTTCCGTACCGAGACGGGCGAGGGCGGGATGGGTCTGCATGGCGTTCCTCGGGCGGGCGACGATTGGATTTTGTGACTTTCGGGCATCGTTCCGGCGCTGTCACCCCGAAAGGACAGTCCATGAAGACTCCGTGACGACGGGAATCGAATCATTGAACGTGTAAGGCGATACGTTATCTCATGGTATTAGAAATCGATCAGAGGAGATTGAGATGCTTCGCGTAATCGCCCTTGTGGCAGCGGTCGCCACTGCCGGAACCCTGGCCGGAACCGCCAGCGCACATCCGCCGGACCTTTACGATTCGACTGGCAGCTACGGCACAACCTATGCCACGCAGCCTTATTATGGTGGCACAACCTACGGGACGTCGGCCTATGTCGCGCCGAGCTATACAGGCACCACGTCCTATGGATCGACCTATGCGTCGCCCTCCTATAACGCGACTCCGATCTACTCGAACAGCTACACGACGCCGAGCTACACAGCACCGAGTTACACGGCACCGAGCTACACGGCGCCGAGCTATACCAGACCGTCCTACGGGTATGGGTACGGGCGCAATCAGGCCAACAGCTATCATCGCGGCTATCCCGGCAGCATCTATCTGCCGACGCGCAATGCCTATAGCTACCGCCCCCTGCCGCGCGACCGTCACCGCAGCTTTGGCCCGGCTTCCTCTATCCCGACCACCGAGGGCCTGAATGTGGGCTATGCGGGCGGGCCGACCTTCGGCACCGACTCCAAGCCGGTCATCAACGGTGTCAGCCTGAACGGCGCACCGGACTGATATCGGCGCAGGCCGCGATCCGAGCAGCATTCTCCCGGCCCCGGTCGGCCCCCGCTTGCGGGCGCAGGCCGATCGGGGCGGGAGACGACACGCATACCGAAAGTCGGTCCCGGCGTTACGGTGAAGCGCCGCCGCTTGCCGTATGGTTGAGTTCGCCCGCCTCCACCCACCATCCCGACTCGGCGGCCCTGAGCCTGCGTGCGGCGTCGGTTGCCGTGCTGCGGTCGGTGAACAGCGCGAAGCAGGTCGCGCCAGAGCCGGACATGCGGGCATGGAGCGCCCCCGGCAGGGCGCGCAGAGTGTTCTCCATCCTGCCGATTTCAGGCATGAGCGACATCGCCGGGGCCGACAGGTCGTTGCGGGTCTCCGCCGATAGCCAGTCAGCCAAGGCCGCCGCCGATGCGAATGTCTGCGGCAGGGTGACGGCAGGCGAGATCGCTTTGGCATCCCGTGCCGCAAAGACACCGCGTGTCTCCAGCCCCCGCAGGGGATTGGCCAGAACGATCCAGACCGGGGGCAGGGAGGGGGCCTCGTCGAGATGCTCGCCGATGCCGCTCATCACCCGCGTACGCGATGCAAGGCAGACCGGCACATCGGCTCCCAGACGGAGCGCCAGCGTCTCCATCTCCTGATCCGGCAGATCCACTTTCCAGAGGCGGTTCAGTACCCGCAGCGTTGCGGCGGCATCCGCCGAGCCGCCTCCGATGCCAGAGGCGACAGGCAGGCGCTTGGTGAGCAGCAGGGCGGCACCGGGGCGCTCTCCCCGGCGGGCATAGACGATATCCTGTAGGGCAAGGGCCGCGCGGAGGACGAGATTATCCTCACTGACTTCCAGCAGGTCGCCGAACGGCCCGTCAAGGCTGAGCGAGAGCATACGGCTCGGCTCCGCAGTCACCGTGTCGCCGATATCGGCGAAGACGACGAGGCTCTGGAGCGTGTGATAGCCGTCGGGTCGCCGCCCGGTGACATGCAGGAACAGGTTGATCTTGGCGTTCGCCGCCTCGCGCACGCTTCCGGTCAAGCGACGTCATGCCCGCAATCGCGGACATCTCGCCTTATCGGTGCATTCGCGTCCTGCGGCTCAGCCATCATCCTTCGGCTTCTTTGCGGGGTCGGTCTCGACGGCCTTCTCGGCTTCCTCCATCTCCGCTTCGCGCTCTTCCTCAAGCACGACATCGAGGCCGACGGCGAGTTTGCGCTTGATGCGTTCGCGCAATCCCTCCTCATCGGGATCGAAGGAGAGGGCGCGCCGCCACTGGAACCGCGCTTCGATTTTGCGGCCCACGACCCAGAGGGTATCGCCGAAATGGTCATTGATGACAGGATCGGTGGGGGTCAGCTCGACCGCGCGCTCCATGGTCTGGACCGCCGATTCGTAATCGCCGAGGCGGTATTCGACCCAGCCGAGTGAATCGGTGATGTAGCCGTCATCGGGGCGCAGTTCGACCGCGCGCTCGATCATTTCCCGTGCTTCGGTCAGATTGCGGTTCTGCTCGATCCACGAATAGCCGAGATAGTTCAGCACATGCGCCTGATCGGGCCGGAATTCCAGCGCCTGCTTGAGATCGGCTTCAGCCTCGTCCCAGTTGCCCAGCCGCTCGTTCGACACGCCGCGCGCGTAATGGAGCGACCAGTAGCGTTCCTTCGGCTCGCCGATGATCCCGAAGGCACGGTCATAGGCGGCGCGGGCCTCCTCATAGCGTTCGGCGCGGCGCATCAGGTCGCCGATGGCGATGGGCACCGTCTCGTCTCCGGGAAAGACGCTTTCCAGTTTTTCGAGGGCTTCGAGCGCCTCATCGGTCTTGTCGATGCGCGACAGGGAATCGGCGCGCCCGACCTGTGCGGAGCGGTAATAGGGACTGTCCGCATCGAAATTCTCGTAAGTCTCCGCAGCCTCCTCCCAGCGTTCCTGCGCCTCCAGCACATTGCCGAGCAACAGGCGGGGGGCTTCCATCTTCTCGTTCAGATAGAGGGCGAGTTGAAGGTAGACGAGGGAGAGACGGATGCCTCCGTCATCCCGCGCGAAGGCGCTGGCAAGGCCATAGAGAGCCTCGGCGGCCCCCTGTCTGCCGGTCTCGACCAGTGGGTCGGGCTTCTTGTCCATCTTCTCGGCCCGGTCGCGGGCCATGAGGATCACAGGGTCGGAGGGTGCCCGCTCCAGCGCGCGGTCATAGATGGCAATGGCATCCTCGCCGCGCGTCTCGCGTTCGAGGAACCGGCCATAGGCCTCGGCAAGGCGGGCCGTTGGGGTCTCGTCGCCGATAGAGGATTTGAACAGCTTTTCCGCAGCCTCCGGTTTTCCGGCGGCGGCGGCGGCGAGGCCGGCATGGTAATCGGCGAAAATCCGGTAGAGTTGCTGTCCGTCAAGGGATGCGAAGATTTCCTGCGATCTGTCATGCTCATCGAGGTCGAAGGCGGCCCATCCGGCCAGCAGTCTGGCCGTGACGGTATTGAACGCCTTGTCGCCGTGTTTCTCCAGCCGTTCGGATGCCTCTTTGGCGTTGCCCTTCCGAAAATCCTCGGCGACGAGCAGAAGCTGGCCGATGCGATGGTCTGGTTCCTTCGCCACGAGCGTGCGGGCAACAGGGATCGCGGCGCTGACCCGTCCGGCGGCGATCTTGTAGAGGACCGTCTGCTCCATGAGCGAGATATTCGTGGGGTCAGCGGCCAGTGCGCGGGTGAAGTAGGTCGCCGCCTGATTGACGTCGTTGTTGATGGCGGCATGTCGTGCCGCCAGATAGGCGCCCGTGTTGCCGTCCGCGAAGGCGGGTGTTCCGCCGAGACAGGCGAGCAGGGCGACCAGCGCCGTGCCGGTGCCGATACGTCGTTGCAGAGACGGAAGAAACGCAGCCATGGGCACTGTCCTGTTCCGGGCAATTCCAGGCGCGCGACCCGTTCACCGCCCTCAAAATTTGCACGCTTTCCCCTACGATATAGGATGAACGACTGAAAAAGGGATTGATTTCTGTCAGCCAATGCGAAAATCGCGACAAGACGGTGCGCCTGTGCAACCACGTAACAGTGTTCGGAAAAACTCGGGAGGCGGTGGTGCGATTCAGGAAAATGCACGGCCTGGGCAATGATTTCGTAGTCGTTGACCTTCGAGGGGGACAGCCTGCGCCGGATGCCGCGCTTGTGCGGGCGGTCGCTGATCGGCGGCGCGGCATCGGCTTTGATCAGTTCATCTCCGTCCAGGATGATCCGAGCAACGAGATCGCCGCCTATATGGGCATCTGGAACCCCGACGGTTCGCGGTCGGGGGCCTGCGGCAATGCCACGCGCTGTGTCGGGCACCTGCTGATGGAGGAGAGCGGGCAGGATACGGTGCGCCTGCGGACGGATTCCGGCATCCTGTCCTGCTGGAGCGCCCCCGGCGGCCTCGTGCGTGTCGATATGGGCGCGCCGAAGCTGGACTGGCAGGATATCCCTGTCGCGGAGGCCAGCGATACTGTGCGGGTTGATGTGAAATTCGGCCCCATCGACAATCCGGCCCTGTGGGGGCCGGGGGCGGTGAACATGGGTAACCCCCATGCGGTATTCTTCGTGGACGATGCCGGGGCATTTCCAGTCGAGAAGATCGGCCCCATGGTCGAGAATCATCCCATGTTCCCCGAACGCACCAATGTCGAGTTCTGCACCGTGGAGGGGCGTAACCGGATGCGGATGCGCGTCTGGGAGCGCGGAGCCGGGATCACGCAGGCCTGTGGGTCGGGTGCCTGTGCGGCGGTGGTCGCGGGGGTGCGGCGGGGCCTCATTGATCGCAAATGTGTGGTCATGCTCGATGGCGGGCCGCTGGGTATCGAGTGGACCGAGCGGGGACCGGTGATGATGACCGGGCCGGTGGCGCTGAGCTTCACGGGCGATTTCGGGCCGGATATCCTCGCACAGGCGGAGCGGATACGACGTGAAAAATCGGTATCGGCCTCTGCCTGAGCGGTCGTGGTAACGGCAAACCTCTGACCCGTGAAGACATGTGCGTGGTCGTTCTGCCGGTTTCCTCCAGATTGTTCTCCATCGTTGACACAAAGGAGAACCTTACAATGAAACTCGTTGCATATGCCGCCGCCGCGATGATGGCTCTTACGCTGTCCACCGGCGCGAATGCCCTGCCGACCACGGGCGTCGCCCATGGTGTCGCCGCCGTCGAGAGAGGACTGGCCGTCGAGGTGAATGGCGGGCACTTCCGGGGGCACCGTGGGTTCTCGCGGGGGTTCAGCAACCGTGGCTTTTCCAGAGGTTTCGGTCATCGCGGGTTCTCGCGCGGCTTTTCGGGCGGGTTCCGGGGACATGGATTTTCGCGCGGGTTCTCCGGCGGGTTCCGGGGGCACGGCTTTTCGCGCGGCTTCGGTCACCGGGGCTTCTCGCGCGGTTTCGGTCATCGCGGTTTCTCGGGCGGTTTCCGGGGTCGCAGCTTCGGCCACTGAGGTCATGTTCGATCAGATCGGGTCCGGGAATGCGACGCCTGTGGCGATACCCGGATTGATCTGAACCCTGCCGCTCTGCCCCGGAGCACTGCAATGCATCCGGGGCAGCAAAACGGTCTGTAGACCTTATCCCTACCCGATCGCCCTGTTCAGGGCGGCGAGGGTTTTCGGCCCCGCGATTCCGTCGGCCTTCAGGTCGTGATCGGACTGAAACCGCCTGACGGCATGTTTCGTGAGCGGCCCCCATGCACCGTCTACGGGACCGCAGGGATACCCGAGACGGACCAGCACCCGTTGCAGCGCCCGCACGCTCTTGCGGTCGCGCTTCTTCACGGAAGACAGGCGCGCGGGGGCGGAGACGGCCTGCATCGCCTCGCGGGCCAGTTCGGTCCGGCGCAGGCGGTCTGCATAGCCGTTCAGCCCGCCATTGATGCCTTTCGTGACGCCCCTTACATCGCCCGCGCGGGCCAGATCGATGAGGCATTTTCCCTTGCGCTTGCGGGTGCAGAGATACCAGTGGGCGATGCGCCATGAATGGGCGGCGCTGCGGGCGAGCCGGGGCCTGGCCTCGTAATCGACGCCCAGCGCCTTTCCTGCGGCGGCAAAATTCGCGCGGCCCGTCAACTGGATATATCCTGCCCCGCGATAGCGCCAGCCATCGCCCTTGCGCGTATTGCCGAGCCGTCCGCCATAGACCTCATTGGCCAGTTTTTTCGGCTTGCGGGCATAGGGCTTTGCCTGTGCGGGGGTGAAATCGCGGGGCCAGACCCGCGCGATGCGTCTGGCGGAATAGCTCAGATTTTCCTCTGTGCGGGTGAATTCCAGGCTTTCATGGGCCAGTTGCCCGAAGACCACCGCCGCACAGTCGATGCCGGAAAGGATTGTCTCGCCGAATTCCTTCCTCGCCATCCTGCGGAATGCCCGGATCGCGGTTTTCGGCGCGTTCGGTGCCGCAGCGCGCAGGCCTGTGAGGGCGGTATCGACGGAAATCATGCCCAGAGACTACGCGGCGGGGCAGGGGGATGCAAACGGGCTGCCCGCCTGCTGCGGCTTGCATGGTCGGGGGGTGAGGCGTAAGAGGGCTGCGCCTTTTCAACCGGAGTGAAACCGATGTCCTTCCTCGCCGAATCCCTCGCCCGCGTGAAACCGTCGCCGACCATCGCGGTGACGACGAAGGCCGCCGAGCTGAAGGCGGCGGGCAGGGATATCATCGGGCTTGGGGCCGGGGAGCCGGATTTCGATACACCGGAGCACATCAAGCAGGCCGCCAGGGATGCGATGGATCAGGGGAAAACCAAATACACCGCCCCCGACGGCATTCCTGAGCTGAAGGATGCGATCATCGCGAAGTTCAGGCGCGAGAACGGGCTGGACTATGCGCGCGAGAACATCTCGGTCGGCACGGGGGGCAAGCAGGTGCTCTACAATGCGCTGGTCGCGACCCTCAATCCCGGCGACGAGGTTATTATCCCCGCGCCCTACTGGGTCAGCTATCCCGACATGGTGTTGCTGGGCGGCGGAGAGCCGGTGCCGGTGGAGGCCGGGATCGAGACCGGGTTCAAGATGACGCCCGATATGCTGGAAGCGGCGATCACGCCCAAGACCAAGTGGTTGATCTTCAACTCGCCGTCGAACCCGACGGGCGCGGGATATTCGCGCGAGGAGCTGAAGGGGCTGACGGATGTGCTGATGAAGCATGAGCATGTCTGGATTCTCACCGACGATATGTACGAGCATATCACCTATGCACCGTTCGAGTTCTGCACCCCCGGCGAGGTCGAGCCGCGCCTTATGGAGCGGACGCTGACGGTCAACGGCGTATCGAAAGCCTATGCCATGACCGGATGGCGCATCGGCTATGCAGGTGGTCCCGCCAACCTGATCGGAGCGATGCGGAAGGTGCAGTCGCAATCCACATCCAACCCTTCCTCAATCTCGCAATGGGCGGCGGTTGCCGCGCTGGAGGGGCCGCAGGATTATATCGCGGAAAGCGGCAAGGCGTTCGAGCGTCGGCGCGATCTGGTGGTGTCGATGCTCAACCAGTGCAGCGGGATCGAATGTCCGGTGCCGGAGGGGGCTTTCTACGTCTACCCGTCGATCAGGGGCTGCCTCGGCAAGACCGCGCCGTCCGGGAAGAAGATCGAGACGGATGAGGATTTCGTGACCGAATTGCTGGAGGTCGAGGGGGTCGCGGCGGTGCATGGGGCGGCCTTTGGCCTCTCGCCCTATTTCCGGGCCAGCTATGCGACGTCGGACGCGGTGCTGGAGGACGCCTGCCAGCGTATCCAGCGGTTCTGCGGTTCCTTGAAGTAAGACCTTTCCCGTCGTACTTTCTCCGCATGAACGATGCGGAGAAAATCATCGAGACCCTGCGCGCCCGTCACTCCGACCTGTAGGCGATGGGGGTACGCCAGCGCGTCAATCCTGCTTCGGTCAGGATGTCGGGGTGCCGGATGCAGCGATGCAGCGCGGGGCTATCGGGGGAAACACGCGAAGAGGCAGGTCAGCGCCTATTCCCTTTTGTCGCACCCTGCCCCAT
>CAKZUT010000074.1 GCA_937922185.1 uncultured Neomegalonema sp. | reverse complement strand
TGGCCGTGGCCCTGCGCGAGGCGACGGGGCAGGCTCCCGCGATGATCTGGCACAAGGACAGTCGCCTGCCCGAGGGACTGGATTTGATCGCCGTGCCGGGTGGGTTTTCCTTCGGCGATTACCTCCGCTGCGGGGCCATTGCCGCCCAATCCCCTATCATGCGCGAGGTTGTGGCCTTCGCGGAGAAGGGCGGCCATGTGCTCGGAGTCTGCAACGGATTTCAGGTGCTGATCGAGACCGGCCTGCTCCCCGGCGTCCTCATGCGGAACGCGACTCTCAAATTCGTCTGTCGCGACGTGCCGCTGCGGGTGGACGAGGCCCAGAGCGCCTTCACGCGCGGCTATGCGGCAGGTCAGGAGATCGTGCTTCCCGTCGCCCATCACGACGGCTGCTACGTCGCCGATGACGCCACGCTGAGGCAACTCGAAGACGAACAGCGCATCGCTTTCCGTTATCGCGACAGCGTCAACGGCTCCATGAACGATATCGCCGGTATTCTCTCGGATAACCGCCGTGTTCTGGGCATGATGCCCCATCCCGAACGGGCCGTGGACGCGAAGGTGCTCGGCACGGACGGTGTGCCCATGTTTCGCGCGCTGGCCGAGAGCATGGTGGAGGCATGAGGATGGTTTTCGCATTCGTGATCTGCGCGACCCTCACGGCTTGCGCGACCCCCCGACCCGATCCGGTGACGGCTCTGCCCGCGTCGCCGCCGGTTCCCTCCGCCATCACTCCTGTTGCCCTGAGTGACTTGCGCGGGGCCGATGTTCTGGTCTTCCCCGATATCGATGTGCCGACCGCCATCGCCGCCATAGAAGGCTATGTCGCCCGCTGCCATGCCGCGCCGGGCCTCAAACGCACGGATGATCCGCATGGCCTGTCTCTCATCACAGGCTCCGGCGTATCCTTCCTGATGATCACGGTCGCCAGCGTCAGCCAATCGAGTGCGCTCGGTCTGGGCGGCACGGGCTACACCCCAGCCATAAAGGAAGCCATCGCCGACTCCGTTCGCGGCAACCCCCGCTGCGCGGTCTGATCGCGGGTATCGGGGCGCTGTTCAGGACAGGTGCTGCCGCAATGCGTCGATGAAAAGTTTGACCTTCTGCGGCGGCCTGCTCTCGAATTGATGCATCGTATAGACCGGCGTTTCGGTCAATGGCATGATCGCCACCAGTTCATCCGCCATATGACTGGCCCTGACCGCCAGATCGGCCAGTCGCGCGACTCCGAGAGACTGGCGCGTCGCTTCTATGATGCTCGGAAAGGCATTACAGCGCACGCGCGGCAGGACCGAGAATTCCGTCCCGTCATGCAGCCTGTAGCGTATGGGCGATCCCTGCCAGTCATTCACGATATGATCCCACTGTGCCAGTGCCGCCGGATCGTCGGGGATGCCGCCTCGGGAGTCCAGATAAGCACGGCTCGCATACAGGCTGACATTCAGGCTCCCGAGCTTCGATATCCGCGCGGATTGTGAGGCGGCCGTCCCTGCGCGAACTGCCAGATCGACGCTGGCTTCGATCAGGTCGATATGGGCATCATCGGCGAATAACCGCACCCTCATATTCGTATTCTCTGCCAGAAAGCTCTTCATCGCGGGAACCAGCAATGCATTGCACAGCGCGTGGGGGGCCGTGACGGTAATCTGACCCGAGGGCCTGTCCGAACTTTCGCGAATTTCACTGATTGCGGAGTCATGGGTGCGTCTGATCTCACGGCAATGCGCGGCGAAACGGGCACCGGCTTCCGTCAGGTTCAGCGAGCGGGTGTTCCGGTAAAGTAACCGTGTACTGATATCGCTTTCCAGTCGTGACACGGACTGGCTGACCGCCGAGCGGGTGCGGCCAAGCCGCCGCGCGGCTTCGGTAAAGGACTGCGTATCGACGACGGCGAGGAAGACCATCATGTCATTCAGATTGGGTGTCATTGTTCAGTTGCGTTTACCAGGGATGTCAGAATTTGGCGTGTTATCATGAATCGCCCCGTAGTCCATTCCGGTACGGACAATTTCGTCGGGAAAAATGATAACGGGTTTCTCACTTGAAGTGCAGAGCTGAAGAGAGCGTGCAGCGCAGTATGCAGCGCCGGAACGATTGTTTTGAATCTGTCGATCCGCAGGGCCTTGCCGCCATGTACACCCCCGACGCGGCTTTGATCGCCATGCCCTACGGTACATTCCGGTGTAACCGGACCATTGCCGAGTTCTGGGATGATCTGACCGGCGACGGATATAATGATCTTGCATTTCTGCATCGCGAAATGACCGTGGTTGATCACACGACCGTCCATTGCACCGGCGTCTGGACCATGAACAAGGCCTATGGTCGGCTGGTGCGGCAAATCTGGAATATCGGCTCCGATGGCACGGCGCGCATGGCGGAGGAGCATCTGGAAGTCCTCGGGTCCATCACCGGTGGTCCACCGGAACGCGCCGCAGTCGAGGCCCGACTGCGCCATGACATGCTCGGCGCTGCCCATGAGCGGGTCTGACCTCTTCTAAAATCCGCTGACACCGCTTATGTCTTGCGCGTCGAAGCGGAGATGTCATGTTGATTACTGAAAACGCACGGTTTTCCGTCGCGCCGATGATGGACTGGACGGATCGGCATTGCCGTTTCTTCCATCGTCTGCTCACGCGCCATGCGCTGCTCTATACCGAGATGGTGACGGCCCCGGCGGTGATCCACGGCGACCGTCGCCGTCTGCTCGGCTTCTCGCCGCAGGAACACCCCGTCGCCCTGCAACTGGGCGGATCGGACCCCGTGCAACTGGCGGAGGCGGTACGGATTGCCTGCGATTTCGGCTATGACGAGATCAATCTCAATGTCGGTTGCCCCTCGGATCGCGTCCAGAACGGAGCCTTCGGTGCCTGTCTCATGCGTGAGCCGGAACGGGTTGCTGAATGCGTCTCCGCCATGATCGCGGCGTCCCGTGCGGCGGGTGGGCCGGAGATCACCGTGAAATGTCGCATCGGCGTGGATGAGCAGGAACCGTCCGTTGCCCTGCGCGATTTTCTGCGGATCGTCTCGGCGGCGGGCGTCTCCCGTTTCGCGATCCATGCGCGCAAGGCGTGGTTGCAGGGCTTGTCCCCCAAGGAAAACCGCACGGTCCCCCCGCTCGATTACGCCCTCGTTCAGGCTGTGCGTGCGGAGAACCCGACCCTTCATCTCTCGCTGAACGGCGGTATCGAGACGCTGGACGCGGCGATCAGGCATCTCGATGAGGGATTCGAGGGCGTGATGGTCGGTCGCGCGGCCTATCAGGAGCCGTGGGCAACCCTCTGCGATGTGGATGAACGGATATTCGGCACCGCTCTCCGCGACACCTGCGAGCGCGATATCGTGCAGGCCATGGCCGATTACGCGGGGCAGGTGGAGGCCCCTGTCAAGAGCATCGGTCGGCACATGCTCGGGCTGTTCGCCGGACAGCCGGGGGCGAAGATCTGGCGCCGCTATCTTTCCGAGCATATGTACCTGCCCGATGCCGGTCCGCATACGCTGATCGACGCCATGCGGGCCATGGACCGCGTTCCCGCCCATGTCTGATGCCCTGCGCCGGTATCGCGAGGATGGCTGGGCGGTCTTTCCCCATGACCCCGCACTGGCCGCATGGGCCGGTGCCTGCGCCCCGGTCGCGCGGGCGATGCTCGATGATCCGGCACTGGCGCGGTGGTATCGTTGCGACGGCACATGGTTCGCTGGGGTCAATGTCCTGCCCAATGACAGGGACGGTGCGGTAGCGGGGCGGATACCCCCCTTGTCCGGCGAAGCCGTTGCCTTCGCCCGTGATACCCTGGCCCCTGCATCCTTCGGCTGGGATGCGGCGCAGATATCGGTTGTCTTCCCCGGCTATCCCCGCCACGGGTGCGAGGACACGGCGGCCAGTTTTCGCTATCGCCTGAACCGCCATGCCGCTCATGTGGACGGTCTGGAGCGCAGTATGCCCGACCGGCGGCGCAAACTGTCCGAAACCCACAGCTTCCTGCTCGGTATTCCTCTCGGAGACAGCGGCCCGCAGGAGGGCGCTTTCGTCATCTGGCGCGGATCGCACGAGATCATGCGCGCGGCCTTCCGGGATGTCTTCGCGGGCCGTGACCCTGCGGACTGGTTCGGGATCGACGTCACGGAGGCTTATGTCGCCGCCCGCAAGCATTGTTTCGAGACCTGCGAGCCGGTTCGCATCGCTCCGGGGCAGGGCAGTGCCTATGTCGTCCATCCCCTCGCCCTGCACGGTGTCGCCCCGTGGAGCGCGCCGGCAGGTGCCCCGCGAATGGTCGCCTATTTCCGCCCCGACGCCTTCAGCGGCGATCCGGTTCAGTGGCTCAGCGCCTGAGCGTCAGCGTATTGCCCGTCACGTCAAAGCCATGCAGGCGGTTCAGGAAACTCATGCCCAGCAGGGGCTGCGACAGCTTCCCCTCCTCGACCACCATCGCCTCGACATTCTCCAGCACGATACCGCCCATTTCCATCCGCCCGATGCGGATGGGCGCGGCGACCGCATTGCCATTGGCCGTGCCGACCGTCACGATGAAGGACAGCGCATTCGGATCATAGCCGAGATCATCGGCCACACGCCACGGCAGGACCACACTGGATGCGCCGGTATCCACGAGAAACGTTGCAGGCTTGCCGTTCACAAGCACCCGAGCGGCGAAATGCCCATCGATATTGCGGCGCAGGGTAACCCGTCCGTCACCGTCATCCTGCGGCACGGTCGGCAGCAACTCTCCCTTTACGCGCATATAGGCGGTGTTGAGGTCATCGCGAAAACTGTATGCGTAGATCAATCCGATCAGCAGCGCGATCCAGATCGCCAGATATTTCAGCGTCTTGCCGATGGAAATCGACCGTCCCAGCCCGAACATGATGAGCGCGAGAAAGGCCAGCAGATACACGACCTGCATCAGCTTGTCGGTATCGCCGAGGATCGATGTATCGACCTCCCCGCACCCGACCACCGGCAGCGTCAGGATCAGCAACAGACGCTTCATCGCTCCCCCCGCAGCCGTCCGGCACGTCCCCCCCGCCGGGGGGGCCTTGCCCCTTCAACGCGCAGCCCTCTTGCGGGCAGGTCATCCATTACCTCGCGCCGTTCTGCGGGGGTCAGCCGTGACCAGGATGCGATTTCCGCACCCGTGCGATAGCAGCCCATGCACAGGCGTTCGCTCGGATGCAGCACGCAGACCCTGATACAGGGGCTTTCGATCTCGTCGCGCTGCCATACGATATCGGTCGGGTTCGGATCACGCTCCGTCATCGCGCGTCAGGCCAGCATCGCGCTGCGGAGCGCAGCAACCTCGGCCTCGTCGGTTCCGAGGGCTTGCAGCGCGGCGGCGGCAATGGCGCTCGAATCGAGACCCGCCTCACGATACATCGCGGCGGGCGAATCCTGATCAATGAAATGATCGGGCAGGCGCAGGCTCCGCACCCGCAGCCCTGAATCCAGCGCCCCGGCATCGGCCAGCAGCGTCAGCACATGACTGCCGAAGCCCCCGATAGCCCCTTCCTCCACGATCACCAGCGCCTCATGCTCCCGCGCCAGCCGCAGCACCAGCTCGGTATCCACCGGCTTGGCGAAGCGCGCATCGGCCACGGTCGTTGGCAGGCCCCGTGCATCCAGTTCTTCCGCCGCGAGGATCGCTTCCCCCAGCCGCCCGCCGAGCGACAGGATCGCGACCTTGCCCCCCTCACGCAGGATGCGCCCCTTGCCGATTTCCAGAGCTTCGCCGCGTTCGGGCATCTCCACGCCCATTCCCTCGCCGCGCGGATAGCGGAAGGCACTGGGCCGGTCATCGAGTTCAAGCGACGTGCGGACCATGTGTTTCAGTTCCGCTTCGTCGCCTGCGGCCATGCAGATAAAGCCGGGCAGGGCGGCCAGATAGCCGATATCGAAGCTGCCCGCATGGGTCGGCCCGTCCGCACCGACCAGTCCTGCCCTGTCAATGGCAAAGCGTACCGGCAACCTCTGGATCGCCACATCATGCACGATCTGGTCATAGCCGCGTTGCAGGAAGGTCGAATAGATCGCGCAGAACGGTTTCATCCCGCTCGCGGCCAGTCCGGCGGCGAAGGTGACGGCATGTTGTTCAGCGATGCCCACGTCAAAGGTCCGCTCCGGGAAAGCTTCCTCGAAGAGATCGAGACCCGTCCCGGAGGGCATCGCGGCGGTGACGGCGACGATGCCTTCGTCCTCACGCGCCTCCTGCATCAGGGATTGCGCGAACACCTTGGTATAGCTCGGCGCGTTCGATTTCGCCTTCGATTGCTCGCCGGTCACGACATTGAATTTCGAGACGCCATGATACTTGTCCGCGCTCGTCTCCGCCGGGGCATAGCCCTTGCCCTTCTTCGTAACGCAATGCAGCAGCACCGGCCCGTCATGCCGGTCGCGCACGTTCCTCAGAACGGGCAGAAGGTGCTCCATATTATGCCCGTCGATGGGGCCGATGTAGTAGAAACCCAGTTCCTCGAACAGCGTTCCGCCGACCGCCATGCCCTTGGTGTATTCCTCCACTCGCGCGGCGCGCTTGCGGATGCCTTCGGGGAAGACGCTGGCGACCTGCTTCATCAAATCACGGAAGGTCTTGTAGGTGCCCCCCGACCACAGTTTCGCGAGATAGGCGCTCATGGCTCCCACAGGCGGGGCGATCGACATTTCGTTGTCATTGAGAATGACGATCATCCGCGATTTCAGGCCCCCGGCATTGTTCATCGCCTCGTAGGCCATGCCCGCGCTCATTGCGCCGTCGCCGATCACTGCGATCACGTTTTCGCCGGTGCCTTGCAGCTTGGCAGCCGTCGCAAAGCCCACTCCTGCGGAGATGGAGGTCGATGAATGGGCCGCGCCGAAGGGGTCGTATTCGCTCTCGGCCCGTTTGGTGAATCCGGCCAACCCCTTGCCCTGCCGCAGAGTGCGGATACGGTCGCGCCGTCCGGTGAGGATCTTATGCGGATAGCACTGGTGACCGACATCCCAGATCAGCTTGTCTTTCGGTGTGTCGAACACCGAATGGATCGCGACCGTCAGCTCCACCACACCGAGGCTCGCGCCCAGATGCCCGCCGGTCACGGATACGGCGGAAATCGTCTCCGCCCGCAGTTCATCGGCCAGCGTTCTCAACTGGTCATCGGATAGACCCTTCAGATCGGCAGGCGACGAGACCGTGTCGAGCAGCGGGGTTTCGGGGCGCGGGGCAGTCTGGTCCGTCACGGCGTTCGGCCTCCCTCGGCGCGGGTATGCGCGGTTCGTCTTGATAGCGGCCATGACCCTAGCGCGAACCACCGGCGAAGCCAATGCGATGACCCTGACGAATTGTCCCAATCCGCGCGTCTGTTGCCCGGTAAGCCCGGTACGGCCCGCGCCCTCAGCTTTGTCGCGTCAGTGCATAATCCGCCAGCGCCCGAAGGGTATCGGCCCGTCCACCCAGCGGCGCAAGATGGGATTTGGCCTGTTCGGTCAGCAGGGCGGCGCGTTCCTTCGCTCCCTCCAGCCCCAGCAGATCGACGAAGGTGGCCTTCCCGGCGGCGGCGTCCTTGGCCACCGCCTTGCCGACTGCCGCAACATCCCCTGTCGCATCCAGTAGATCGTCGCAGATCTGGAAGCACAGTCCGAAATCCCGTGCATAATACTCGACTGCCCGCCGGTTTGTTGCCGAGGCATGGCCGAGGATCGCGCCCATGGAACAGGATACCTCGATCAATGCGCCGGTCTTCATGCGTTGCAGGCGCGAGGTCGCCTCCAGCGACAGCGGTTCGTTCGTTTTTTCCGCCTCGATATCGATCATCTGACCCCCGACCATCCCCCGTGCCCCCGATGCCCGCGCAAGACAGGCCACGAGTTCGCAGCGGATGAAGGGGTTTTCGTGGGTTGCCTCGCTGGCGAGGATCGTGAAGGCCATTCCCTGCAAGGCATCCCCCGCGAGGATCGCCGTCGCCTCGTCGAATGCCTTATGCGTCGTGGGCCGTCCTCGGCGCAGGTCGTCGTCATCCATAGCGGGCAGGTCGTCATGCACCAGTGAATACGCATGGATGCACTCGATGGCCGCCCCCACCCGCAGGGCATGGCTGCGGTCGGTGCCGAACATCTGCGCCGTTTCCACCGCGAGAAAGGCCCGCATCCGCTTGCCCCCCTCCACCGCATAATGCATCGCATCCAGCAACCGTGCCTCGGCACAGCGCACCCCGTCCACCTCCGACCGGGGCAGCAGCGATTTCAGCGTCTCGGCGACATCATCGGCAGTCGCGCTCAGGCGCGTGGCAAGATCGCTCATTCGAAGGAAGTCGGCTCGGCGCGCTCGGCGGAGCCATCGGCGCGGGCGACGATCTTCTGGACACGCATCTCCGCCTGCCCCAGCTTGCCCTCGCAATGCCGTTGCAGGGCCGCGCCCCGCTCATAAATCGTGATCGACTCCTCCAGCGGTACATCGCCGCCGTCCAGCTTGTCGATGATCGTTTCCAGTTCCTTCATCGCCTCCTCGAAGGTCATTTTGGCGATGTCGGCGGGTATCTTGGCGTCTGCCATGGGGTCAGCCCTTCGCGGCGGTCATCAGGGTCGAGACATGGGCGGCGGTACTCGCGCCCAGTGCCGTCAGGTCGTACCCGCCTTCCAGCAGCGAGACAAGTTTGCGGTCGCAATGGCGCGCGGCGGCTTCGCACAGCCGTTCCGTAATCCATGCGAAATCCTCCGTCTCCAGTTGCAGCGAGGCCAAAGGATCGGCTTTATGTGCATCGAACCCGGCGGAAACGATGATGAGCTGCGGGGCAAAGCTGTCCAGCGCGGGCAGGATCACCCGTTCATAGGCTGCACGAAACGCGCTGCTCCCCGCGCCATGGTCCAGTGGTGTATTGACGATATTGCCCACCCCCGTTTCATGGGCATGGCCCGTGCCCGGAAAGATACCGCCTTCATGGGAGGAGGCGTAGAAGATCGCGGCATCATCCTCCACAACATCCTGTGTTCCGTTCCCGTGATGCACATCGAAATCCACCACGGCCACCCGCTCCAGCCCATGGGCGTTGATCGCATGACGCGCGGCGATAGCGGCGGTTGAGAACAGGCAGAACCCCATGGCCTTCGTTTTCTCGGCATGGTGACCGGGGGGACGATGATCGCAGAAGGCGTTCACCGCCTCGCCGCCCATCACCGCATCCACGGCGGCATTCGATCCTCCTACGGCCCTCAATGCCGCCTCGACCGAGCCGGGAGACATCCATGTATCCGGGTCCAGCCCTTTCAGCCCCGCTTTCGGCGCGGCCCGCAGGATCGTCTCGATATAGGTTTTGGGATGCGCCAACTCGCACACGCTCGCTTCGGCCAGCGGATGCTCCCGCCGCTCCAGCCCGTCGAAAGCCGCATCCTCCAGCGCCTTGCGCGTCGCCCGCATCCGGTCGGGTCGTTCGGGATGCCCCTCCGGCACGACGTGATCGATAAAGGCGGAGTGCTGGTACAGAAGTGTTGTCATGGATCAAGAATGTCGCCCATCGCCGGAGGGTGCAAGCGGATAGTGGCTGTCCTTGCGGACGCGGGATGCAAACACCGGCAAATCGCTGTCGGAGAGGCGGGGTCAGGAAAGGGTTGTCATCTCGCCCGAGAAGGCGATCATGTCGGGATGAATACTTTCTCAGAAGACAGCCCCCTGCGCCGGATCGGGGCCGGAGTGCTGATCGCGCTCCTTGTCGCGCCGCTGCCGCTCGATGCTCAGGATCGTCGGGCCGAGCGTCTCAGCGTGATCGGCGATGTCGTGTCCCGTCAGTCGGGTGACGTGGCGGCGGCGATCGCGGCTCCCGTCGAGGCCGTGCTGGTCGTCGCGGGCGATACGGTCAGGGCGGGCGATTCTCTGGCGACGCTCAATATTGATGACCGGCGTGCTGATCTTGAAATTGCACGGGCGCGCATTGCCGTTGCCGAGGCACAGATCGGCGCAAGACAGGCCGCGCTGGAGGTCGAACGGGCATCCCTGCGACGGCTTTCCGATCTGAAAGGCAGCGCCGCGTTCAATGCGTCACGTCTGGAGGATTCCCGTGCGGAAACCGCGAGGCTTGCCGCAGAGATCACAGTGGCCCGCGCCCAGTTCGAGGAGGCCCGGTCACAGGCCGCTCGGATGCTCGTCGATATCGAGCGATCAAAAGTACGCGCGCCCTACGACGCGGTGGTGATATCGCGGGAGATCGACGCAGGTGATTTCGTCACGCCGGGGCGGCGGATGTTTTCGCTGGTCAATACCCGCAATCTCGATGTCGAGGCGGATGTGCCGACGGCCATCCTGCGATATCTGAAACCCGGAGACCGGATCGAGGCCCAGACCCGTGACGGCCAGCGCCTGACCGTGACGGTGCGCGCGCTGATCCCGGTTGAGAACCCCCTCACACGAACCCGAACCGTTCGTTTCGCGGTCCCGCCCTCACAATCGCTGGCGGTCGGGCAGGCCATAGAGCTGAACTTGCCGGAGGGCACGGAAGGCTGAACCCCGGAGCGATCTTACAATGCCGGATAAAAGGGCGAAAATTCCCCTCACGGCGTCTCCGCCATCCGCCGTTCATTGATCCTGAGCAATAACCCCGCCGCCGCCTCCGCATCGCAGAGGGCGCGGTGGTGGCTTTCGAGCGGCACGCCGAAATGACGGCAGAGGTTCTTGAGGCTGTAGGAGGGCAGGCCCTTGAACAGCTTTCGCATCGACTGACAGGTGCAGAGCGTCGGGTGGCGGAAGCGTCTTTCCAGACGCCCGAACTCCGCCGACAGGAACCCGTAATCGAAGCGCACATTATGCGCGACAAAGATCGCGTCTCCCATGAATGCCGCAAAGTCATCCGCGATCCCGGCAAACACGGGGGCATCGGCCACCATATCGTCGCTGATGCCGGTGAGGCGGGTGATATTGGCCGGTATCGGCCTTTCAGGATTGACCAGCGATTGCCAGCGATCCACCACTTCGCCGCCGCGCATCTTGACCGCACCGATCTCCGTGACGCGGTGCAGGGGTGCGCGGCCTCCGGTGGTCTCGATATCCACCACCACATAGGTCTGGTCCGGGTCCACGATCCACGCGATTCGGTTGATCTCTACATTGAAACCGGCCTCGCGCAGCAATTCGAGCTGAACAAGCTGATTGCGGCGGATCTGGTCGTTCTCGGTTTTGATCTCCACCAGGCGCAAGGCCCCCTCACGGTGCAGCATGAGGTCGGGAAAGCCGTCCTTGCGGTTCCGGTAATCGGCGGCCATGGCGCGCATCACGGTGGCAAGCGCGCCTTTCGGGGCGTGGTAAAGCAGCGGTCGCAACCGCTCGATCATGTCGGGATACCAGCGGAACAGGGGTGTCAGCGTGCCATATCGCTCGGTTACGGTGGCCAGTAACACGGCCATGGCGGCATCGGGCCGATCAAGCTGTGCCAGCCTCGTCTCTATGGCATCGCGATTATCCCGGTAGAAGGTGCCGTCACGCAGGGCACCGGGCATCCGCTCGAAAGCGTTGTGCAGGCGGGCTGTATCGCCGTCATAGATGATATCCCAGAACAAGAGGCCGAACAGACTGCGCCAGGGCGTATTCTCGGCATGATCGGCCTTCCAGCCATGGCGTACGAACCATGCCGCCGCGCCTTTTTCCGGGCTGGCGCGGTGGGATTCGTCAAGGCTCACGGTCGAAGCCTCCCGCAGCATGTCGGTGATGAGGCTTGTGCGCTTGCCGCCGAATTTGCGGGCGAGGAAGTCCTGTGCGAACAGGGCTTCACCGTCGCTGCCCGGATTGGCGATCATGGTTTCGAGGCGATCCCGCACGGTTTCCTTCTCGCCTGCCGCCCACAGCAGGCGCACCTCGCGCTCACCGCATTCGGGCGAGGTGCCGAGGGCATAGAGCCTGCGCGCGCCGTCCGCATCGCCGGATTTCTCCAGATGCCGACCCAGCGCATGAAGCAATGTATCGCGCAGGGGTGCGGCTGTCTCGCAAGGCAGGGGCCAATCGGGGGCCTCACGCGCCAGTCTCTCGATGTCATGGGGGTCGCAGCGGTCCAGCCACGCGATGCGTTCGGCATAATGAAAGGCTTGCTCCGCCTCGTCCCGTTCGGCAAAGCGCGCCTCGTATTCCGTACGAAAGCTGTTGGTGCGGACAAGGCCAAGATCGCGCATGGCGAAACTCGTCAGTCCGTCGGTCATGCGCCCGAAATAGAGATAGAGCAGATAGCGCAGGGGTCGTTTGCGCCGCTGCGCCACAAAACCCGCACCCCGCTCTGCGCCGAAACATGCCGCGAATTCCAGCCGTTCGCGGGCGGCGGCGATCACATTCGCCTTCGTCCAGCTTTTGCGGATGCCCTCATCGGCATGGCCTTCGGCCAGCAGCTCCAGCACCTCATCCTTCGACAGGATCGCAAGGGCGGCCCCGAAATCCTTGTCGCGGGGCGGTGATACAAAGCCTGATGCGGTCAACTCGCCCAGCCGCCGAGCCACATCATCCACGTCCGAATAGTCGAGATGGGCCGTGCGAAAGACGCTGCCCCGGCGATTGGCCATCCGCACGAACAGCGATTGGGCATGGGCGTCGAGCGCCCGGAAATCGGCGATCCAGGCCTGCTCTGTCTCGTCCAGAATACCGCCATACAGCCGCTCCACAAACGCCAGCATCTCGCGGAAATGGGCAAGATGATAGCCTGCGGGCAGATCTTTCGGGCGCGGGCGCGCGGGGGTCTCGATACTGGGCATAGGGGCATCGTATAGTGAACGAATATTGAACTCCTACGCCATATCGTCCTCTCTAGACAACCCCCGCCATTGCCGCACCGGTACAGGGCAGACAGTGCGACAGTCGCTCCCGGTCAGATCACTTCGCGGGCGTCATGGCGCGGATGCCGACCATGCCACCCTCGCCCTTTTCGAGCATCAGCATAACATCGTCGCCCGCTTCGATATCGCCGACCTCGGCACCGTCCAGCAGCATCAGGTCCATCGTCATGGCGGGCCATCTCAGATCGGGGATCGGCGGATGGGTGAGGTTCACGACATCGCCGTCGATGCTGTGGATCGTGGCGGTGGTGTGGATGCCGTCCATATCGGAATGATCCATCTTCGCGTGGTCATGTTTCTCGCCCGTGGCAAGAACCGGCGAAGCGAGCAGGGCGGCGGTCAGGGTAAGGGTCATCAGTCGCATTGCTGGTCTCCTTTGTTGCGGGTCATTCCGCAGGGGTTGTTGCGGTTGGTAGATAGCGCCCGCGTCTGCGCCGGGGCAACCGACGGCGCGGACGTGTTCCGTATCCAATCTCCCGTCGCTTCCACAGGGTAAAAACGGCGGGAATAAGGAACAGTGTGAGCAGCGTGGCCGTGGCCATGCCGCCGATCATCGGGGCGGCGATCCGCTGCATGATTTCCGAGCCGGTGCCCGTGCCGTACATGATCGGGATCAGTCCGGCGAAAATGGTGGCCACCGTCATCACCTTGGGGCGCAGGCGAAGCAGGGCACCCTCGAAGACGACATCCTCCACATCGCGGGGCGTCAAAGCGCGCCCTTCGGCCTCCCGAACCCGCCTCTGCCATGCGAGATTGAGATAGAGCAGCATCACAATGGCCGTCTCCACCGCCACTCCGGCCAGTGCGATGAAGCCCACGAGCACGGCAACGGACATATCGAAATCCAGATACCACACATACCACACCCCGCCGGACAGCGCGACGGGCAAGGCCGTCAGGATGATCGCCACCTCCTGAAAACGGCGGAATTCCATGAACAGCATCAGGATGATGAGGCCGATGGTTGCCGGGGCCACGAGCGACAGCTTCGCGCGCACACGCTCGATATATTCGTACTGCCCCGACCATGTGAGCGAGTATCCCGGCGGCAGGCTGACGGTTTCGGCCACCACCTGCCGCGCCTCATCGACATAACCGCCCAGATCGCGCCCGTTGATATCAATGAAAACGAAGCCCGTAGGCCGCGCATTCTCCGACCGGATCAT
>CAKZUT010000073.1 GCA_937922185.1 uncultured Neomegalonema sp. | reverse complement strand
CACGAAACGCTGGAAGCTGCACTCACACGAGAGCGCACGATAAAACGCTGGCGGCGAGCCTGGAAGATCAACCTAATCGAAGAACGGAACCCGGAGTGGCTGGATATTTCAACAGAGATACCGCTGTAGCATCTGCACTTTACGGCAACCGACCCCGGACCAGCAGCGCAGCATTTCATGCCGCGCAGCATCCGGGGCAGCACTCCTTGCTTGGCGCTGCCCCGGATGCATTGCGGCGCGTAGTGCCGCTGTGCTGGTCCGGGGCCGCCCGCCACCGCACACGCTCAATTTGAAGGACCAGCCCATGCCCGTCCTCTCCCCCCGAATCCGGCATATTGTCACCGGCGATGACGACGGCTGGGGTGTGCAGATGCGCGCGCAGGACATGGCGCGGCAGGGGCGGGAGATCATCCTGCTGACCATGGGCGACCATGATTTCCCGACCATGAAGGGTATCCGCGAAGCCTGCGGAGCCGCGCTGAAGACGGGGCGCACGGGCTATGGTTCGATCCAGGGGATTGTCCCCCTGCGCCGCAACATCGCCAAACGCGGCGCTGCGGTGCATGGGTTCGAGGTGGACCAGGATCTCGTCGTCGTCTCGATGGGGGGACAGGCGGCCCTGTTCGCCGCCGCCTTCGCCGCCCTCGATCCGGGCGACGAGGCCATTGTCATCGAGCCGTATTACGCCACCTATGAACAGACGATCCGGGCCGCAGGCGGGGTGCCCGTCACGGTGAAGACCAGCACCGACCGCCGCTTTCAGCCCGATGTCGAAACCATGCGCGCGGCAATCACCCCGCGCACCCGGATGATCCTGTGCAACTCGCCGAACAATCCGTCCGGTGTCGTCTATACGCGCGAAACGCTGGAGGGGATCGCCGCCTTATGCATCGAGCATGACCTGTGGCTCATCTCCGACGAGGTGTATCATTCGCAGGTCCATGACGGCGTTCATCTCTCTCCCGCTTCCCTGCCGGGTATGCGGGAACGGACCTTCATCGTGGATTCGATGTCGAAATCCCATGCGATGACGGGCTGGCGGTCGGGCTGGCTGATCTGTCCCGACGCGCAAGCCGCCGCCTGCGTGATGGACCTGTTCCTGACCAGCGCCTACGGGGTCGCGCCCTTCATCCAGCTTGCGATGCGCGCGGCGCTGGCGGGCGGGAAGGGACCGGAACATGAGATCGCCGAACGCTACAAATACCGGCGTGACCGGGCGGTAGAGGCACTGGCGGCTTCGGCGCGCCTGAAAGTGCTGCCCCCGGAAGCGGCGATGTACATTCTGATCGATCTGCGCCATGTCGCGCAGGATGCCGAACGTTTCGCCTATGCGCTGCTGGACGAAACCGGCGTGGCCGTCATGCCGGGGGACAGCTTCGGCGCCTCCACGGCGGGGCATATCCGCATCAGCCTGACGGCCCCGGAAGAAAAACTGATCGAAGCCTGCACCCTGATCGCGGGGTTTGCAGATAACTGGAGCGAGACATGAGTGATATCGTCCTTCTCGATGGCGGCATGGGTCAGGAACTGATCCGTCGCTCACCCGATGCCGTGACCTCCCTCTGGGGTGCAGTCGTCATGCGCGATCACCCTCATCTGGTGCAGGGGCTGCACGAGGATTTCCTGCGGGCCGGGGCGCGGGTGCTGACGCTCAATACCTATTCCATGACCCGTCCGCGCCTTGCCATGAAGGACGCGCCCGAACTCTTTGAGCCGATGATGGCCAGGGCGGGTGAACTGGCCGTCGCGGCGGTCGATGCGACGGGCGCGGATGTGAGGATCGCGGGCAGCCTGCCGCCCCTCGTCGGCAGCTATCATCCCGATACGGTTCTGCCCGTCGAGGAGGCCGCGACGCAATTTGCCGAGATCGTGGCGCATCAGAGCGATTACGTCGATTTCTTCATCTGCGAGACGATGTCCTCCATCAAGGAGGCGCAGGGCGCGGTGCAGGGCGCGGCGACCGGCGGAAAGCCGATCTGGCTGGCGCTCACCACCGATGATGACGATGGCACGATCCTGCGCTCCGGCGAACCGCTGACCGAGGCGGTCGCCGCCCTGAAGGATGCCCCGCAGGTGGCCGCAATCCTCATCAACTGCACCCGCCCCGAAGCGGTGGATCAGGGGATCGGCCTGCTGGCCGGATGTGGCCTGCCCTACGGGGCCTATGCCAACGGATTCACCAATATCGCCGAGGATTACACCCCCGGCTCGACGGTCACGAAACTCTCGACCCGCACGGACCTGACCCCCGACGCCTATGCCGATTTCGCCATGGGCTGGGTCGAGGCCGGAGCCACCATCATCGGCGGCTGTTGCGAGGTCGGCCCCGCCCATATCGCGACGCTTGCCCAGCGCCTTGAAAGCGCGGGACATCGGCTTGTGAAAGCATTGTAGAATCGCCGCAACCGCACTTGAAAGAAAGGCTTCCGTCATGAGTTCGGACGCGGCCTTCGACGCATTGGATATCGAAAGGATATGGGCATGACCCTCCCCTCCCACGCCCGCGCCGTCATCATCGGGGGCGGTGTCGTCGGCTGTTCCGTGGCCTATCACCTGACCAAGCTGGGGTGGAAAGATGTGGTGCTGCTGGAGCGCAGACAACTGACCTGCGGGACCACATGGCACGCCGCCGGGTTGATCGCACAGCTCAGGGCCACGCAGAACATGACGCGGCTGGCGAAGTATTCTCAGGAACTCTACGGGACGCTGGAGGAGGAGACGGGAACAGCCACCGGCTTCAAGCGGGTCGGGTCGATCACCGTCGCGCTGACCGACGAGCGGATGGAGGAATTGCGGCGGCAGCTTTCGATGGCGCGGGCATTCGGGGTCGAGGTCGATGAAATCTCGCCGAATGAGGTGAAGGATCGCTACGAACATCTGAATATCGACGGCGTCGTCGGAGGCGTCTATCTGCCGAAAGACGGTCAGGGCGACCCGGCCAATATCGCCCATGCGCTGGCAAAGGGCGCGCGGATGCGCGGGGCCAAGGTCATCGAGGGCGTGAAGGTCACGGGGATCGACAAGGCCGATGGGCGCGTGACGGGCGTGCAGACGGATCAGGGCGCGATCACGGCGGATTACGTGGTCAATTGCGGCGGCATGTGGGGCCGCGAGGTCGGGCTGATGGCAGGCGTGAACGTGCCGCTACAGGCCTGCGAGCATTTCTATATCGTTACCGAGGCTATCGAGGGGCTGACGCAACTGCCTGTGCTGCGCGTCCCCGATGAATGCGCGTATTACAAGGAAGATGCGGGCAAAATGCTGCTCGGAGCCTTCGAGCCGAATGCGAAGCCCTGGGGGATGGATGGTATCCCGGAGGATTTCTGCTTTGACCAGTTGCCCGAGGATTTCGATCATTTCGAGCCGATCCTTGAGAACGCCGTCAACCGGATGCCGATGCTGGGCGAGGCGGGGATTCATACGTTCTTCAACGGGCCGGAGAGCTTCACCCCGGACGACCGTTATCTGCTGGGCGAAGCGCCGGAACTGGCGAATTTCTATGTCGCCGCCGGGTTCAACTCGGT
>CAKZUT010000072.1 GCA_937922185.1 uncultured Neomegalonema sp. | reverse complement strand
ACGGTGGAATACTTAATCTCCGCATCGTCCATCGTGATGAGTTCGACACAGGCCGCATGAAGCTGGTTCGTATCCCGCTGCGGGGCCGTGCAGCCCTCCAGATACGAGACGTAGGAACCTTCTTCCGCGATGATGAGCGTGCGCTCGAACTGGCCCGTGTTCTCCGCATTGATGCGGAAATAGGTGCTCAGCTCCATCGGGCATCGCACCCCTTTCGGGATATAGACGAACGACCCATCCGAGAACACGGCGGCGTTGAGCGTCGCATAATAGTTATCGCGGCTGGAGATGACCGAGCCGAGATATTTCTTCACCAGTTCGGGATGTTCCTGAATGGCCTCCGAGATCGAGCAGAAGATCACGCCCTTCTCTGCCAGTTCCTTCTGGAAGGTCGTTCCGACGGAAACGGAGTCGAAGACGGCATCGACCGCAACCTTCCGGCCTTCGCCGGCGGCCTGACCGGCACCCTCGACACCGGCGAGAATCTCCTGCTCGCGCAGCGGAATACCGAGTTTGGTGTAGGTTTCCAGCAGCTTGGGATCGACCTCATCCAGCGATTTGGGCTTCTCCTCAAAACTTTTCGGCTGGGCGTAGTAATACTGGTCCTGAAAATCGATCTTCGGATAATCGACCATCGCCCAGTCCGGTTCGTCCATTCCGAGCCAACGCTGATAGGCTTCCAGACGCCATTCCAGCATCCATTCCGGCTCATCCTTCTTGGCCGAGATCAGACGAACGATATCCTCGTTCAGCCCCTTGGGAGCGTAGTCCATCTCGATTTCGGTGTTCCAGCCGTACTTATACTTTCCGCTCAGTTCGTGGACTTTCTGAACGGTTTCGACTTCCACGCCCTCGCGCACGATCAGGTCAGTTGAATCATCCATGGCTCGTCCCCTTGAGCTTGTCGATATCGATCAAATCTCGCCGTGTCGCCGCCGCCCGGTCGCGATAGAGCGCCCCCCAGACATCGATGAAACGGGCAATTTCGGCTTCGGTCGTTGCCGGACCAATACTGGCCCGGATCGCGCAGGATGCCAGGGCACGGTCATAACCCATGGCCCGCAGCACCTTGCTTTCGGATACCTTTCCCGATGAACAGGCCGAGCCTGCACTTACGGCAACGCCCTGTAAATCAAGCTGCATCGTCTGTGTCGAGGCTTTCCAGCCCGGAACAGCGAAGCAGGTCGTGTTCACCAGTCGCGGTGCCCCGCGTCCGATTTCCTGCACCTCATCGGCCACCGTGGCGACCATCGAGCGGATATAGGCGCTCATCTCCAGCACCTGACGACCGACAGGATTTTCCCTTGCGGCCCGCGCCGCCGCACCCATGCCGACGATGCCGATCAGGTTCTCGGTGCCGGAGCGGTGGCGCAGTTCCTGCCCCCCGCCCACAATGAAGGGCTTGAGTTCACACCCCGCCCGGACGATCAGCGCACCCACACCTGCGGGGCCGCCGAACTTCTCGGCAGTGATCGCCGCATAGTGAACGCCTGATCGCGCGAAACTGAACATGCCTCCGGCATCATCCTTGCGGCCTACGGCCTGACACGCATCGGTGAAGACGTGGCAATCGAAGGCGTTGGCCGCCCCGACGATGCTTTCCATATCCTGAACCACGCCCGTCTCGCTGTTCGCGGCCTGCACGCAGACCAGTGACGCGCGGTCGGATTTCGCGCTCAGGAACTGGCGCAGCAGATTGATATCGACTACCCCGTCGCCGCTGACCGAAAGGGTCAGCATGTTCGCGTCATTGCGCTCGGCGGCCATAAGCACCGCCTGATGCTCGGTCGCCGGAACGAACAGCGAGGTCCAGCGCGGATCGCGCAGCACCCAGTTGCATACCTCGGTAGCTCCCGACGTGAAGATCACTTCCGCCGGCGCACAATCGACGAGCGCGGCCACCTCTTCACGGGCCGCATCGATCATCGCCTTTGCCTGCCGCCCCCCCGCATGGATCGAGGACGGATTACCGACGACATCCATCGCACGGCCCATCGCCTCGCGCGACTCCGCACACAGGGGCGCGGCTCCGTTCCAGTCGAGATAGGCCTTAACGGTCACGGGCATCCTCTCCGATCATCTCCGTCATGCCGATAAAATCCGGCACCGCCGGGCACGGAACGATCTCGGTCGCGATCACATCTTCGAGGGTGGTCTGTTGCAGGAACAGATGTACATGGGCCGACAGGCGTTCCCAGAGATTATGGGTCAGGCACCGCGTTCCGGCAACGGCACAGCCCTCGCCGACCTCGCCCGTACACTGGGTTGCCTGCAATTTTTCCTCGACCGCCGCCATGATCTGCGACACCGCGATTTCCGGGGCCGGACGGGCGAGAGTATAGCCACCGCCGGGGCCACGCATACTGTCCACCAGACCGGCACGGCGCAGCTTGCCGAAAAGCTGCTCCAGATAGGCCAACGAGATTTTCTGACGCTCCGCAATCTCACCCAGTGCGACAGGCTGCCCGTCCGCATGGAGGGCGATATCAGCCATTGCAGTGACCGCATAACGGCCTTTTGTGCTGAGTTTCATACGAAAGCATACCCGCGAATGCCCGGAAAAACCGGAGCTTGGACTTGACCTTTCAGCCGGAACAACGATATCGCCTCAATCCGACCGACCTGTCGTGAATTTAGAATCGTTCTAAGATTTCCGACGGGAGAGGTCAAGATTTGTCGGTGCGCCAACATATCGTTCATTAAATAACCCGGTGGCCTATGCCTGAAGTTCATTTTGCTGGTCCCGAGGGACGCCTTGAAGGGCGCTATCATCCGAATCCGGGCGAGGGCGCACCGATAGCCCTCGTGCTTCATCCACACCCGCAGTTCGGCGGGACGATGAACAACAAGGTGATCTACAATCTCTACTACACGCTGCATGAGCTTGGATTCTCGGTCCTGCGCTTCAATTTCCGGGGTGTCGGGCGCAGTCAGGGCGAGTTCGACGCGGGAATCGGCGAATTATCCGATGCCGCTTCCGCGCTCGACTATCTTCAGGAAATGAACCCCAATGCCCGCCAGTGCTGGGTTGCCGGGTTTTCCTTCGGGGCATGGATCTCGATGCAACTGCTGATGCGTCGCCCGGAAATCAGCGGGTTCGTCTCGGTTTCCCCCCCGGCGAATATGTATGATTTCAGCTTTCTGGCACCCTGCCCGTCTTCCGGCCTCATCATCAACGGCGATGCCGACCGTGTTGCGCCGCCCGATGATGTTCTGAAACTGGTTCAGAAACTTCAGGCGCAGAAGGGCATCACGATCACGCACCAGATGGTCGAGAAAGCCAACCACTTCTACGACAGGGGCATGGACGACATGATCTCTCAGGTCAGCGAGTTCGTCAAAACCCGGATGGATGCTCTCGACGCGGGCGGCGCGGGTCGCTGAGAACACCGCCCGTCACGGGCGCACGGCACCCGGTCGTCCCCGGCGCGCTGAGCGGTAATCCACGACTGGCGCGCACCGCCAGATAGGCGAATGCCTGCGCCTCCAGCATATCCCCGTTCAGCCCCGCCGCTTCCACCGGCTTGACGGGAGCCTCCAGCGCATCGGCCAGCATCCGCATCATCACCGGATTATGCCTGCCCCCTCCGCAGACGAGCCATTGCGAGGGCGGCACCGGCATATGTTCCACACTCGCGGCGATGGTCCGCGCGGTAAGCGCGGTCAGGGTCGCGGCACCGTCCTCCAGCGATAGCCCCGCCATCCGCTCTCCCGCCAGCGCAAAGGTATTACGATCCAGAGATTTGGGGGGCTGACGGGCGACATAGGCATCGGTGGCATTCTGGCTCAGCCTATCCTCGGCAACCTGTCCCCGCGACGCCGCAGCCCCGCCGCGATCCAGCATCTCGCCCGTATGGCGCATCATCCAGTCATTCACCAGAGCGTTGCCCGGCCCGGTGTCGAAGGCGACCAGAGCGCCCTCTTCCTCCGGCGATGCTTTGCGCGGGTCGAGCCATGTGACATTCGCCACCCCCCCGATATTGAGAAAGGCGAGAGGAGCGCGCGCGCCGATATGTCGGGCGAGAGCAAAATGGAAGAACGGAGCCAGCGGAGCGCCCTCCCCTCCGGCCACCATATCCGCCGAACGAAAATCCGCGACCACAGGCAGGTCAGTAAGGTCGGCCAGTCTCTCCGCATCACCGATCTGCACGGTACGTCCGGCGTCAGGATCGTGAAACACCGTCTGCCCATGAAACCCGATCAGCGCCGCATCCCTGTCCAATCGCGCCCGAAGTGCCGTGATTGCCGCAAAATGGATATCCGTGACGGCCTGCGCCGCGCGGTTCAGATCACCCGTCGCCGCCCCGGACGTAGCCTCATCGGCCATGACTCTTTCGAGAAGTAACCGTTGCGCCGTGCTGTAGGCGGGGGCGATCTCCAATGATGGCCCGAATGCCGCAACCCCGATCCCGTCCGTCAACAGCATCGCCGCATCCACCCCGTCCATCGACGTGCCGCACATCAGGCCCATGGCCCATATCGGATCGGCAGAGTTCATCGGGGTTTCCTCCGCAGGAGATTTAGCGTTAGAACGCGCGGCGAAACTAGGGACCGACACCATGACTTACCAGCCGAAATCCGACTTCCTGCGTGTGATGCAGGAGCGGGGGTACATGAAGGATTGCACCGACCTCGAACGGCTCGACGCCGTGATGCAGGAGGGCGGGGTTCCGGCCTATATCGGCTTCGACTGCACAGCCCCCAGCCTGCATGTCGGCTCGCTGCTCCAGATCATGATGTTGCGCTGGCTTCAGAAGACAGGGCAAAAGCCTATCGTCCTGATGGGCGGCGGCACCACGAAGGTCGGCGATCCTTCGGGCAAGGACGAGTCGCGCAAGCTGCTCGACAATGCGTCTATCGAGGCGAACAAGCGCGGTATCTTCTCGGTCTTCGAGAAATACATGGCCTTCGGTGACGGCCCGACCGATGCCGTCATGATGGATAACGCCGACTGGTTGGATCGGCTGAACTACATTGATTTCCTGCGCGAATACGGGCCGCATTTCACCATCAACCGGATGCTGTCATTTGACTCGGTTCGCCTGCGGCTCGACCGGGAACAGCCGCTGACCTTCCTCGAATTCAACTACATGCTGTTGCAAGCCTACGATTTCGTCGAGCTTTTCCGCCGCACCGGATGCCGCCTTCAGCTTGGCGGGTCAGACCAGTGGGGCAATATCATCAACGGGATGGAACTGGGCCGCCGGGTAGAGGGAGCCGAATTGTTCGGCATCACCACCCCCCTGATCGCCACCGCCGACGGGGCGAAGATGGGCAAATCTGCGGACGGGGCCGTGTGGCTCAACGCCGACATGCGAAGCCCCTACGAGTTCTGGCAGTTCTGGCGCAACACGATGGATGCCGATGTGGGCCGCTTTCTGCGCCTCTTCACCGAGATGCCGCTGGACGAAATCGCCCGGCTGGAAGCACTGGACGGGCAGGAGATCAACGAGGCGAAGAAGGTACTGGCGACGGAGGTGACGACCCTTTGCCACGGTGCCGATGCGGCGGCACAGGCCGCACAGGCCGCGCAGGCGACGTTCGAGCAGGGCACGTTATCCGAAGACCTGCCGACTGTGACCCTGACGGCGTCGGAGATCGGCGACGGCATCTCCATCGGACAACTCTTCGTGCGCGCGGGCCTGTCGAAATCCGGCAAGGAGGCCAAGCGCCTCGTTGCCGATGGGGGTGCAAAACTGGATGATGACGCTGGGGGGGATGCGGGCATGATGCTGACCGCCGACGACTTCGCCACAGGGCCGCGCAAACTGAGCGCGGGGAAGAAGCGTCATGCGCTGGTACGAATGGACGGGTAGAGTTTGTCATTCCCCATTCAAGCGGGAATCTTATTCAACCCAATGAGATGCCCTCTTTCGAGGGCATGACATTACCCCTTCAGAGACCCCACAGCCGCCTCGACGCCGCCCCCGGCAAAAGGCGCGCCCATCGTCGTCAATGCCAATTCGACCGCCCCCAGCGTCCCGAGGATCATCGGTTCATTCACATGGCCCATATGGCCGATGCGGAAAGTGGAATTGGCGTCCATGC
>CAKZUT010000071.1 GCA_937922185.1 uncultured Neomegalonema sp. | reverse complement strand
CCGATGGCGGTTCCCCTTTTTTGCGCCTGAAGGTGTGATGCCAACGGCCCTAGAGCACTCTGAATTTCATGCGGATCACCATTCACACCAAGACGTGTGTGAATGGTGATGCTCCTGATTCAGATAGAATTCAGAATGCTCTAAACGCTGACTGTTCTTCCCCGGATGCACTGCAACATGCAATGTTGCTGTGCTGGTCCGGGGCCGGGTTCTGACGCGGAGAGACCCCGGACCGGCAGCGCAGGACCGTCCCGCGCCGCATCCGGGGACGCGCGCAGTAACGGTCAGCCATAAAGGCGGTTGGTATGATGCCGAGGTCAGGGTGGAATACCTCCCCCGACGCCGATGCAAAAACGCCCCGCTCGTGAGAGCGGGGCGTGGCGATCTTGCGGTGGAGAGGCGGATCAGAGCGCCATCTGCTGCGGGCGCATATCGGCCTTGTCGATACCGGCCACACGAACCGGCTTCTTCATGGCATCGCGGCGGAAGGGTTCGCCGAGTTCCTGATTCAGGACGCATTCGATGAAGGTGTTCGTATTGTCCTCCATCTGCGCGCGAACCGCCTCGCGCAGGGTATCGGTCAGCTCGTCCATCGTCGTGACCTGAACGCCCTTGAGGCCGCAGCCCTCGGCGATCTTCGCGTACTCAACGCCCAGATTCAGCTCGGTCCCGACGAAGTTGTCATCGAACCACAGGGTCGAGTTCCGCTTCTCCGCGCCCCACTGGTAGTTGCGGAAGATCACCATGGTGATCGGCGGCCAGTCATTGCGTCCGCAGGCCGTCATCTCGTTCATCGAGATGCCGAATGCGCCGTCTCCGGCAAAGCCGATGACCGGCAGGTCCGGGCGACCGATCTTCGCGCCGAGAATGGCGGGCAGGCCATAGCCGCAGGGACCGAACAGGCCCGGCGACAGATAGCGACGGCCACTCTCGAAGGTCGGGTAGGCATTCCCGATCGCGCAGTTATTGCCGATATCGGTCGAGATGATCGCGTTTTCGGGCATCGCGGCCTGAATCGCGCGCCATGCCATGCGGGGCGACATGCGCTTGGGCTGATCGGCGCGGGCGCGCTCGTTCCAGGTGGTGCCGGGGTCGTCATCCTCATGGT
The DNA here is from genome assembly GCA_937922185.1 of uncultured Neomegalonema sp. Taxonomy (GTDB): domain Bacteria; phylum Pseudomonadota; class Alphaproteobacteria; order Rhodobacterales; family Rhodobacteraceae; genus JAHDDY01. The sequence continues at coordinate 50,797 of CAKZUT010000071.1, read as the reverse complement.
CCATCGAGGAGAGTTCCTGCGCCCAGCGCGATTTCGTGTCGGCGACGAGGTTCTTGCGATCCGCGCGCCCCGCATCCCCGGCGGTCGGGGTCAGCTTGGCGAGGATCTGCTCGGCGACGGCCTTCGCATCGCCCTGAATGCCCACGGCGACCTTCTTGGTCAGGCCGATCCGGTCGGAATTGATATCGACCTGAATGATCTTCGCGTCTTTCGGCCAGTAATCGATTCCATAGCCCGGCAGTGTCGAGAACGGGTTGAGGCGTGTGCCCAGCGCAAGGATCACATCGGCCTTGGCGACCAGCTCCATCGCCGCTTTCGAGCCGTTATAGCCCAGCGGACCCACCGACAGCGGGTGCGAACCGGGGAAGGCGTCGTTATGCTGATAGTTGCACGCGACCGGGGCGTCCAGCTTCTCGGCGAGGTCTTTGGAGGCGTCGATCGCCCCGCCGATGATGACACCGGCACCGTTCAGGATCATCGGGAATTTCGCACCGGACAACAGCCTGGCCGCATCGGCAATGGCCTGCTCTCCGCCGCGCGGGCGTTCAAGACGCACGATCTGGGGCAGGTCGATATCAATCACCTGCGTCCAGTAATCGCGGGGCACGTTGATCTGCGCGGGGGCGCAGCCGCGCCATGCCTTCTCGATCACGCGGTTGAGCACTTCGGCCATGCGGGAGGGATCGCGCACTTCTTCCTGATAGCACACCATGTCCTCGAACAGCTTCATCTGCTCGATTTCCTGAAAACCGCCCTGACCGATGGTTTTGTTGGCCGCCTGCGGGGTGACCAGCAGCATGGGCGTATGGTTCCAGTAAGCGGTCTTGATCGGCGTCACGAAATTGGTGATGCCGGGGCCGTTCTGGGCGATTGCCATGGCCATTTTGCCGGTGGAGCGGGTGTAGCCGTCGGCGATCATGCCCGCGTTGGTTTCATGGGCACAGTCCCAGAATTTGATCCCGGCGGCGGGGAACAGGTCGGAAATCGGCATCATGGCCGAGCCGATGATGCCGAAAGCATGTTCGATCCCGTGCATCTGGAGGACTTTGACAAAGGCCTCTTCGGTCGTCATTTTCATCGGTATACCCCTCGACGCCCACAGGCGCGCTCATTTCAGACAGGTCAACAGCCCCGGCAGACCGGGAGTTTGAACCCTCGTAACTCAACTTCTGAAGAAAATCGATACTTGAGTTATCAATTTTCTTATCCTTCGTCATTTCACCCGGTTTCAGGCGACTCGCATAGCGCCAGTCGGCACGGCATCTGGTACCAGCAAGGCTCCGTTTTCAAGCCCCGGCGACCTTCTGTCCGGGTCTTGAAACGCGGCGAAGCCTGTGCTTCTACAGGGCCGTCCGACCCGGACCTGACAGATACACTGATGGCGTACAGGAAACCACGGCGTTTCCCGCCCTGCACACCGACTGCGGGAGAAGCACCCATGGCGGCCAAGAGCACGCTCCGAATTCCCACCCCCGAATCCGCTACCGCCCTCCTCTCGCGTTATCTCGACGAGGAGGGGCTGAACGAGGACAGCCTGCTGCGGGCGGTCGATCTGATCCAGCAACGAACGGAGGTCTTTCTGGACGATGCGCTGGCGGAAGTCCGCGATACCGCCGGATTCGAATCGGCCTGCGCCGCCGGATGCGGCTATTGCTGTCATACGCTGGTCAGCGTCTCGCCGCCCGAAGCCTTCTTCGTCGCGCGCCATGTGGAAACGGCTTTCGAGCCTGAGCAGCGCGAGGCGCTCAAAGCCCGCGTTCTCGCCTATGCGGAGCGCACACAGGGCATGGACGGCGCGCAACGCTACGTGGCCCGCGAGCCATGCCCGTTCCTGCGGGAGGATGACTGGTATTGCGGATTGCACACGGCGCGGCCACTCGTGTGCCGCGCGATGCATTCGGGGTCGCTGCCCGCCTGCAGGAAAGCCTACGAGACCCGCGACGCCACGGTGCCCACGAACACCATGGCCGTCTTCTTCGAGAATACGAAGGCGTATATGTCCGCCTATGTCTCGGCCCTGCGCCCGCGCGGCGTGGCGGTCTACCCGGTCGAGCTGTCCACCGCCCTCGCGATCATCTGGCGCGAGCCGGACGCCATCAGCCGCTGGCTGGGCGGTGAGGATCTGTTCGACGGGGCGCGCATGGGCGCCAGAGAGGTCGTGCGAAAGGTCGTGCGACGCTGATCCCCACCGGGGACGGCGGAGGCTTACGCCTCCATCCGCACCCGGTCCTCTATCGAATCGAGTTCCGCGCCATGGCCGAGACCGGCGGCGGCATGGGCGAACTCATGGCCGACGATGCCCTGGAAACGGTCATTATTGCCCGCTTCGATATTGTTGAGGTTCAGGAAGACCCTGCCCCCGCCGCCCCAGCTCGTATTGTCATCGCGCCGCCCGAGGGTGACGGTCAGATTGTCGGTCCCCGCACTGTCGATAGTCTGGCGGAATGTCGGGCTGGTGTCGTACATGCGCTGCATTTCCGAAGCGGCCTCATCGACTTCGGCGGCGGACGCGGAACCGTCGCTGCCGATGGTCATCGTCTTGCTGCCGAGTTGCACCTCGCGCACGTTCTGCGTCGGGTCGGGAATACGCGCCGAGGGGCCTTGCGATCCGCCGAGACCATTCGCACCATGGTCGCCCGAATGGTGGCCTGAGTGGTCATCCGAACGGTCACCCGAATCGGGAGCATCGACAGAGCGCGTACGGCCATCATCGCCGATACTGGACGCACCGCTGCTGCGGCTTCCGCCATTCGACATGGACTGGATCAACTGGGCGAGTTGCTGGATGAGTTCCTTCATCTCGGTCATGATGCCCTGGAGACCCTGCATCACCTCGGCGGTCTGGGCCGAATTGCTCATGGTGCCGGTCGCACCCGCCGGCGTGAGCGACGCGGAGGCCGGACCTGAATTTCCGCTTTCTGCAGCCATGGCCTGCTGAAACCGTGCGCCCATCGACAGCGATCCCGCTCCACCGCCGGTATCGGCTCCTGAATCTATCCGCATGACATTATCCCTATGGAATTTGACAGTTATGAATCGAACAATGTTCAATTCACGCTAGCAGGAATACCGGACAATGGAAAGTTGATTGTTTCATTATGAAACATATTGCAGCCGCGCGCGCCTGTATGCCCCGAAATCAGGCGGTTTACAGGCGCTCGGACCATGTGAATCCGGGGCATGAATATCGGATGACGAGAGCTGCCGATCAGCGTTCCGCCGGATGCCACAGGCGCATGACGGCATCCTCGGCCTGCATCTTGTCCACAGCGATTCGCGCACAGTGGCGGATGACATTGGATCGCTGGATACCCGACGGATACCCCCCTCCGGGCGAGACGAAGCCCCGCCGGAAGAACTGATCCGCGATGGTGAGCAGCGGCGGCAGCATCCCGGCGCGGGTCAGGGTTTCCGCCGCCCAGCAATCGGCGCTCATCTCCTGATCGCGGATGCCGTGTTTCGCGGTGAACCGCCTGGCCAGTCCCCCGCGTGTGGTGTGCTCCATCCGGTGATGGGCGCATTCATGGGCGATGAGGAATGTGCGGTGAAAGCCCTGTATCGACTGCAACAGCTTCGGGTCGATCACGATCACGGGCCGGTCCCCGTCCTCGATCTGCGCCTTGGAGAGATAGGGCGTGGTCTCGACCCTGATATCATAGCCGCAGATATCCTCGTAACCGGCGAAGGTGGTGCCCTCATAGGTCTGCGCCCCCGCAGGTGCGGCAATCAGGATCAGGGCGATGCACAGGGCGCGCATGAAGCCTCCTAGGGTTATCGACCGGCAGTCATCAAGTGGACCACAGGAAGCTCTTAGCAAATCCAAATTGACTCAATGGCAGGGCAAACCTACACATAATGAACGTTCCGACAGCAACCTTGGAGGCTATCATGGCTTGGACTGCACCGAAGATCGAAGAAGTGACCTGCGGCATGGAAATCAATATGTACTTCCCCGCCGAAGGCGAAGAAACGCTGTTCTGAGACGACCTCGGATCGCGACTATCGGGCGCGTCTCCTGACCGGGAGACGCGCTTTTTCGTTCCGGGGGAGGGTCGATCATGTCTACAGGGGCCATGAGTACTGCATCACTTGATGCCGCCAGAGGCACAGGGCCGCAATCGCGGCAAGCCTTCGAGGACCGTCTGCGCGCCATCGGCGCGGCGCGGTACCATGACAGGCATCCGTTCCATCACCTGCTGCATTCGGGGCAATGCAGCCCCCTTCAGGTGCGCGCATGGGTCATCAACCGCTATTACTATCAGAGCCGCATCCCGATGAAGGACGCCGCTTTCATGTCACGGATCGCCGACCCGGCCCTGCGCCGCGCATGGCGCTCACGCATCGAGGATCATGACGGCACGAACGAGCATGACGGCGGCATCGCGCGCTGGCTGCGTCTCGCCGAGGCCGTGGGAGTGGACCCCGATTATGTCGCCTCCGAACGGGGGATCATGGCGGGCACGAAATTCGCGGTGGACGCCTATGTGCGCTTCGTTCGGGAAATGCCGCTGCTGGATGCGGTGGCTTCCTCGCTGACCGAACTCTTCGCGCCGAAGATCCATTCACAGCGGATCGAGGGGCTGCTGAAGCATTACGACTTCGCCAACGAATCGAGCCTCGCCTATTTCTCCACGCGCCTGACGCAGGCCCCGAAGGACGTGGCCTTCGGGCTGGCCTATGTTCTCGACAATGCCGATACGCTGGAAAAACAGGACGCGGCGGCGGCGGCGCTGACCTTCAAGACCGATGTGCTGTGGTCCCAGCTCGACGCGCTGCATTCGGCCTATGTCGAACCGGGCCGCATTCCGCCGGGGGCATGGAACGGCACCGAGGGATTGCTGTGATGACAGACCTGATCCCAGTCACGGACCCGATCCGGGGCCTGTCAGGGCGGCACGTACTAGGCAGGACAATCCGCAACGACAGCCGTCGATATGACCATGGATGAAGACACCACCCCGCGCCTGCTGAGCGGATGTCGCACCAAATACGATTCGGTACGGGGCAACTGGGTCTTGCTGGCCCCCGAACGGGCAATCAAGCTGGACGAGATCGGCGCGGCCATCCTCGCCGAGACGAACGGGGAGCGATCACTGGGCGGTATCCTTGATGCGCTGGCCACGAAATACAATGCCCCGCGCGAACAGATCGCCGGGGACGTGGTGGCCTTTCTCGCCTCCCTGCGCGACCGCCGGATGCTGGAGATATCATGATGGATGCCCCCGACGCGCTGACGCAGCCTTCGCCGTCCGTCACCTATGGCCCGCCCATCGCCATGCTGGCGGAGGTGACCCACCGTTGCCCGCTGTCCTGCCCCTATTGCTCGAACCCGCTGGAGCTGACCGGGCGCGCCGGCGAGCTTGATACGGCAACCTGGATCGACGTGTTCCGGCAGGCCGCCGAACTGGGCGTGCTTCAGATGCATCTGTCGGGGGGCGAACCGGCCTCGCGGCGCGATCTGGAGGAAATGGTCTCCGCCTGCCGCGAATACGATCTCTATTCCAACCTCATCACCTCGGGCATCGGCCTGACCGAGAAACGGCTGGCCGAACTGAAAGAGCGCGGGCTGGACCATGTGCAACTGTCCCTACAGGGCGTCGATGCGGCAATGGCCGATCTGATCGGCGGCTACCGGGGCGGCTATGCGCGCAAGATGGACGTGGCCGGATGGACCACCGCCCTTGACCTGCCCCTGACCCTCAATGCCGTGGTCCATGAGAAGAATATCGACCGCCTGCCCGAGATGATCGACCTGTCCGTCCGCATGGGCGCGCGGCGGCTGGAGGTGGCCACGGTACAGTTCCATGGCTGGGCCGACCGCAACCGCGCCGCCCTGATGCCGACCCGCGAACAGGCCAAACTGTGCGGACAGCGCGTGGCCGAGGCGCGCGAGCGTCTGAAGGGGATTCTCGTCATCGATTACGTGCCCGCCGACCACCATGCGGATTATCCCAAGCCCTGCATGGGCGGATGGGGGTCCACGGGGCTGAACGTGGTGCCGGACGGGCGCGTCATGCCCTGCCATGCGGCCCACACGATCCCGCATCTGGTCTTCGAGAACGTGAAGGACACCCCGCTGGCCGATATCTGGTGGAAGTCGGACGCCTTCAACGCCTATCGCGGCTTCGACTGGATGCCCGAACCCTGCCGCTCCTGCGACCGCAAAGCGCGCGATTTCGGGGGATGCCGCTGTCAGGCCATGGCCGTTGCCGGGGATGCGGCGGCGACCGATCCGGTCTGCATCAAATCCCCTCTCCACGCGCAATTGCAGGCCATGGCGCAGGCCGATGCCGAGAGCGACGGGGAACTGACCTATCGCGTGATGCCGAAATGAGACGAGGCGACGATCCCCCCGGCGCAGAGGAAATCGGCAGGCGCAGCGTGCTGGCCCTTCTCGCGGCGGGCATAGCGGGGGCTGCCGTGGCGGCGGACCCCGCCCCTCTCCGCATCGCCACCCTCAAATTCGGCACCGTCAACTGGGAACTCGATACCATCCGCCACTATGGCATCGACCGCGAGAACGGCCTCGCCATCGAGACGCTGGGCATGGCGGGCAGTGCGGCGGCAAAGATCGCCTTCGAGGGCGGAGCGGCGGATGCGCTGGTGGCCGACTGGATCTGGGTCGCGCGGCAGCGGGGCGCGGGGAAGGATTTCGTCTTCATCCCCTATTCGCGCAGCGTCGGCTCACTGATCGCCCGCAAAGGCCGCTTCGGGAATATCGAAGACCTGCGCGGCAAGACGCTCGGCATCGCGGGGGGGCCGCTCGACAAGGGCTGGCTGATCCTGCGCGCCTATGCCCGCTCACGCGGTTTCGACCTCAAAGCCGAGACGCGGCAGGTCTTCGGCGCCCCGCCCCTGATCGCACAGCAGGCGCTGAGCGGCGGCGTCGATGCCGTGCTGACCTACTGGCACTGGGAGGCGAAGATGACGGCGAAGGGCTTCGCGCCCGTCATCGGCGTGGCACAGGCGGCCCGGATGCTGGGCCTCTCGCCCGATATTCCGCTGCTCGGCTATGTCCTGCGCGGAGAATATGTGCGTGACAACCCACAGGCCGTCGCGGGCCTGATCGCCACATCGCGCGCCGCGAAAACGCTCCTCGCAACGGATGATGCCGCATGGGACCGCCTCCGCCCGCTGATGAAGGCGGCGAATACGGCGGAGTTCGACGCGCTGCAAGCGGGGTTCCGGGCGGGCATACCCGGCGACGGGCCGGTCGATGCGGAGGCGGCGGCGAAGCTCTATACGGTCATGGCGGAACTCGGCGGCACGGCGCTGGTGGGCGATGCGAAGACACTGCCGGAGGGCGTCTTCCTTGCTCGATGACAAAGAGGGGCTGTCCCGGATGCTGTCACCGGGACGTCCATGACCCGCCTGCCCGTCCCTCTCCTCTCGATGCTGGCCTTCGTCCTGGTCTGGGCGCTGGCGGCGATGATTGCAGGGTCGCCGAATACCCTGCCGACCCCATGGACGGTCGCCCGGCTTACCCTCGCCGAACTGGCCTCGGGCGAGTTGCTCTTTCATCTCTCAGCCACCCTCGCCCGCACCGTGGCCGCCTTTATCATCGCCATGGCCGTCGGATCGGCCCTGGGGCTGTGGCTCGGCACGAACAGGCGCGCCGATGCCTGGGGTGATCCGTGGCTGGTGGGCCTGCTCAACCTGCCCGCCCTCGTCACCATCGTTCTGTGCTATATCTGGATCGGCCTTACGGAGGTCGCCGCCATCGCCGCCGTGGCGATCAACAAGATACCGCTCGTCGCGACCCAGATGCGCGAGGGGGCGCGGGCGCTGGACCCGGCCCTGCGTGATATGGCCCGCGTCTTCGGCCTGTCCCCCGGCGCGCGGCTGCGCCATGTCGTCCTGCCGCAACTGGCCCCGCATTTCGCGGCATCCGGGCGCACGGGCATCGCGCTGATCTGGAAGATCGTGCTGGTGGTCGAGTTTCTGGGCCGCTCGAACGGGGTAGGCTTCATGATCCACCAGTATTTCCAGCTTTTCGACGTCGCGCGCGTCCTCGTCTATGCCATCAGCTTCGTGGCCGTGATGCTGGCCGTCGAGATGCTGATCCTGCAACCGTGGCAACGCCGCGCGACCCGCTGGCGGCGACCATGAGAGTCGCGATCACGCGCAAGGCCTGGGGCGAGGCGGTCATCCTGCGCGACATCGCGCTGGAGATCGGGCCGCAGGACGCCGTTGCCCTGCTCGGCCCGTCGGGAATCGGCAAATCGACTCTCCTGCGGATCGTGGCCGGCCTCGACACCGCCTGGGAGGGCAGCGTCACCGGCGCGGGGCGCATCGGCATGGCCTTTCAGGAGCCGACCCTTCTGCCCTGGCGATCCGTGCGCGACAATCTCACGCTCACCACCGCCTGTAGCACTGCGGAGGCCGACACCCTGCTGCGGGCCGTGGGATTGCCCGATGCGGGGCCGCGCTTTCCCAATACGCTGTCACTGGGACAGGCGCGCCGCGTCTCCCTCGCCAGGGCCTTTGCGATGCGGCCCGATACGCTGTTGCTGGACGAACCCTTCGCCTCTCTGGACCGCGAGGCCGCCGCGCGGATGCAGGCGCTGCTGCTTGACCTGTTGCGCGATCATCCGGCCCGTCTGCTGATCGTGACCCATGATCCGATGGAGGCCGCGCGCCTCGCCACCCGCATCATCACACTGGGCGGCTCTCCCGCCACCCTGCGCGGGGACCGGTCTCTCGACGATCTTCCGGCGGACCGGTCAGAGGAACGCATCGCGCGGATCGCGGCAACGGCGTAGCCTGTACCGTCGTCCCTCACCCGCAACAGAAGCAACATTTTAAACCTGTTCGCCGCAAAATTGTCGTCCCGCCCTTGCAAAATATCTCCCCGTCATACTTTCATGGGGTCGTGAGAAGGACGTTCCCGTTGGCCAGCAAAACAGACACAGCACAGCCCGACACGCGGCCCGGTCCACCCCCCGGTGAACCGACCATGCGGCTTGTGATGGTCACGGGCGTCTCGGGGGCCGGAAAATCCTCGACCCTTGCGGCTCTGGCCGATTGCGGCTTCGAGACCGTGGACAACCCGCCCATCCGTCTGCTGCACGCGATCATGGATGATTTCGCAGCGTCCGGGCCGCGCGCCGTGCGGGTGGCCATCGGCGTGGACGAGCGCACACACGGATTCTCCACCGAACGCTTTGCCGATGCCGTCGCTTCCCTGCGGGAGAGGGCTGATCTGAACGTCACGCTCCTGTTCCTCGACTGCTCCGACGAGACGCTGATCCGCCGCTTCACCGAGACACGCCGTCGTCACCCCATGGCAGGCGAGACCGTGGAGGGCGCACTGGCGATGGAACGCTCGCTCATCGCGCCGCTCAAGGAACAATGTGACATCGCCATCGATACCAGCGACCTCTCCCTGACCGAATTGCGCCGGGAGGTGCTGGAACGCTTCGCCGAGGAGGAAGGGGGCGGCATGTCGATCAGCGTGCTGTCCTTCGGGTTCAAGCGCGGCGCGCCCCGCGAGGCCGATATCATGTTCGACGTGCGGTTTCTCGCCAACCCCTACTGGAACCCGAAGCTGCGGGCAGGCACGGGTCTGGATGCCGATGTGGATGCTTATGTCACCGGCAGCGAGGGGTTCGACGCGGTCTTCACATCCCTGTCCGGCCTGCTGCGCGAGGTCATCCCGCTCTATCGCAAGGAAGGGAAGAGCTATCTGACGGTCGCCATCGGCTGCACGGGCGGGCGGCATCGCTCGGTTGCCGTGGCCGAGAGGCTGGGCGCGATGCTGCGCTGTGCGGGCTATACTCCCGCCGTGCGGCACCGGGATATCACCCGCACCGGATCGGCCCGCGCCCGCACGGTGGCCCAGACGAGGGTTGTGACCGCATGATCGGAGTCGTCGTCGTCACCCACGGGAAGATCGGCGAGGAACTCTGCGCGGCAGTAGAGCATGTTCTGGGCACCCAGCGTCAGCTTGCCTTCGTTTCGGTGGATGGGTCCGACAATGTGAGCCACAAGCAGGCCGAGGTCGCCGCCGCCATCGAGGCGGTACGGCCCGAACAGGATGAGGGCGTCATCGTCCTGACCGACATGGTGGGCTGCACCCCCTCCAACCTCGCCTCGCGTGTGGGGCGGCGCGACCGCGAAATCGTCGTGACAGGCGTGAACCTGCCGATGCTCGTCACCATCGCCAAGGCGCGGGAACGGGGCAGCCTGTCGGGAGTGGTCCGCATGGGCATTGAGGCGGGGCGCAAATATATCGACGTGGCTCCGGCCCGCGTGCCCAAACCACAGGACGCCTGACAATCCATGGCGGAGCGGCTTTCCCGAACCCTTGAAATCGTCAACGAACGCGGCCTTCACGCGCGCGCGTCCGCAAAGGTCGTGGAACTGTCCGAACGCTTCGCCTGCGACGCGACGATCCGCTATAACGGCGAATGGGCCGATCCCCGCTCACTGATGGATCTGCTGACGCTGGTGGCGGCCAGAGGATCACGGGTGACCGTGGATGCCGAGGGCGAAGATGCCGCCGATTATCTCGACGCGCTGGAGACTTTGGTGGCCGGGCGCTTCGGCGAGAAGACCTGACAGATGCGGCACGTGCTGTTCAATCTGACCTTCTATCTGATGACGATCCTGCTTGCCGCGATCACCGTGCCGGTCTCGCTGCTGGCGGGCGACAGCACGGTGCGGGGGCTGTTCTCTCTCTGGGCGCGGGGAACGGTGTGGCTGGTCCGTCATGTTCTCGGTGCCAGGATAGAACTGCGTGGGATGGACCATATCGCGGAGCGGCCCGCCCTGCTGGTCAGCAAGCACCAGAGCGAGCTGGATGTGGCCCTGATGGGCACCGTCTTCCCCGATTACGGGGCCATCGCGATGCGCGAGCTGGATGACTATCCCCTCGTCGGCGGCATTGTCCGCAAGCTGGGGCATATCAAGGTATCGGTGGAGGGCGCGCGCCGCAGCCAGTTACCGGAGGTGATGGAGGGCGCGCGCCGGGTCCATGCCGAGGGGCGGCCTATTCTGATCTATCCCGAGGGCACCCTGATGCGACCGGGGCGCAAGTCGCGCTATCGCGGCGGGGTCTGGCATATCTATGACGAATTGAAAGTACCGGCGACACCCGTGGCCCTGTCTCTGGGGCTGGCATGGCCCCGGCGGGACTGGAAAAAATTCCCGACCCCCTGCGCGATGGAGTTCCTGGAACCCATCCCCCCCGGCCTGCCCAAGCAGGAATTCATGGCCCTGCTGGAAACGCGAATCGAGACGGCCACCAACGCCCTCCTGCGCGAACAGGCGCAGCCCGCCCGGCTCGACGAGATGGTCTTCGACTTCGAGCAACAGGGCACGGGCTGGCAAAAGTGATGCTGTCAGGCAACATACCGTCGCATATGTGATGTCACATCACACTGTGAGAATTCGCCGCCGCCTCCATGAACCATCCCGACGCAGAACCGGACTGAACGAGGAACGAATATTATACAATTTATACTCAAACAGGCCGTTCCCTCCCCCACGGCCCGTGAGGCACGTCAATTATAGATATATTTTTTCTGAATTCTCTTTTTACGGTACTGGCGTTAAGATATTCGATCCCGATATGATACAGATCAGGCACAGCCCTCCAGAGCGTCGATACGCGACGGCAGGGCCGGATTTGAGACGGGAAGTTTGCAATGCGTTTATCAATCATGACAGCGGCGCTTGCCATGACGATGATGCTGACGGCCTCACCGTCCGCCGCCAACCACCGGATTGATCGCCATGCACGGATTATCTTCAACCATTCCCTGCCACCGCTACCGCTATGCATATCGGGATGGTACGGGCGCGGGGTCGGCCTGATGGCGGTCTGCACGCTCGGTCAGCGGATGCAGGTGCGCTTCATCGACGGTTTCGTCCTGCCCTGCAACGCTCCGCATTGCCTTGACCATGCCCCACGGATCGAAACCTTCCTGCTACGGAACGGATACTGAGGAACGGCTCTTCTACGCCGTGTATTGCGCGTCGGTGACCTTTTCCAGCCAGTGCGCCGACGTTCCGTCCTGCGCCTCCTGCATGGCGAGATGGACCATGGCGGTATCGGGCGCGGCCCCGTGCCAGTGCTTTTCGCCGGGGGGAATCCAGATCGTGTCACCGGGCAGAATCTCGACCACGGCCTCGCCTTCGGTCTGGAAGCGCCCCACCCCGGAAAGGACATGCAGGGTCTGGCCCAGCGGATGCGTATGCCATGCTGTGCGGGCACCGGGGGCAAAGCTGACACGGATCGCGCGCAGCCGCGCAGGCTCGGGCGCATCGATGATGGGGTCCATCTGCACCGTGCCGGTGAAATACTCGGCGGAGGGCGTGACGGTCGGGCGGGCATTGGCGCGATGATGGATCATGGCTTGCGGTCCCCTGCGGATCGGCGGCAAGAAATATCGGACGGACAGCGTATCGCGGCGGGTCCGCCATGGCGACCGCCTTTTCGGGGATGCGGAAAAGGCTTTACCGGGGATAGTGTCCTGTTAACCCTGATCGGGTGATGATCTCGCACAGAGCCATTCGCGATGGGCTGCAAGGCGAGGAGGCCCGATGTTCGATACAGTCGATTTCGACAACCACGAAGAAGTGGTGAGTGTTTCCTGCACCCGGTCAGGGTTGCGGGCCGTCATCGCGATCCACTCCACTGCCCTCGGCCCCGCGCTCGGAGGGATACGCTGCTGGTCCTATGACAGCGGGATGGAGGCGATCCGCGATGCCCTGCGCCTGTCGCGCGGAATGACCTTCAAGAACGCGCTGGCCGGTCTCGATCTCGGGGGCGGAAAATCCGTGATTCTCGGCGATCCGAAAACCGCGCGCTCGCCGGAGGCCCTGCGCGCCTTCGCACAGGCCATCGACCGGCTGGACGGGCGCTATGTGGGCGCGGAAGATGTCGGGATGACGGTCGCGGATATCGACATGATGCGCGACGTGACCCCCCATGTGGCGGGCACGAGCTGGGGCGCATCGGCCAGCGGCGACCCGTCGCCCCATACCGCCGAAGGGGTGTTTCTGGGGCTGAAAGCAACGGTAAGGGCCGCCACGGGATCGGATGATCTGACCGATGCGCGCATCGGGGTGATGGGCCTCGGGTCCGTGGGCTGGAAACTGGCAGGGATGCTGCGCGATGCCGGGGCCTCGCTGCTGGTCGCCGATATCAATGTGCCCCGCACGGTACGCGCCGCCGCCCATCTGGGCGCGGAGATCGTCGATCCCCTGCGCCTGCCCTTCGCCGAGATGGACGTGTTCGCCCCCTGCGCGCTGGGCGGCGTACTGACCCGCGATTTCGCCGAGAGCGCGCCGGTGCGGATGATATGCGGCGCGGCGAATAATCAGCTTGCCACCCCGGACGTGGACGCGGCCCTGTGGGACGCGGGAAAGCTCTACGCACCCGATTACCTCGTGAATGCGGGAGGCGTCATCAACGTGGCGGCGGAAGCGGGCGGCGAATACGACGCCTATCGCGTCAGCATGAAGGTCCGCGAGATCGGCGAGACCACCGCACAGGTTCTCGCCACCGCCCGCAGCGAGGACCGCCCCACGGGCGCGGTGGCCGACGCCCTTGCCCTCGCCCGCATCACGGCGGCGGGGGAAGAGGGAGAGCGCCTGCTCGCTCCGTGAACCGCGCCTGCACGACAGCGATCAGCGAAAGCTGTCAGTATCCCATCGCGCAACCGTCCTTGCGGGGGTCGGAGCCTGCGATAAGGCATCCCGTATCGGGATCAATGACGATAATCTGACCGCCGCCGATCGCCCCCTCGGCGATGCGGGCATCATGGCCCATCGCCCCGAGCAGATCGAGGGTGGCGCGGGGATAGCCCCGCTCGACGGACAGGACACCGTTATCAAAGAAACAGCGCGGGGCATCCATGGCTTCCTGCGGGTCCATGCCGTAATCCACGAGGTTCGAGATCAGCCGCGCATGGCCGTTCGACTGATACGCGCCGCCCATGACACCGAAGCTGGCATAGGGCTTCCCGTCCTTCGCCAGCATCCCCGGAATGATCGTGTGCATAGGCCGCCTGCCGCCCTTCAACTCGTTGGGATGCCCGTCCTCCAGCGTAAAGCCCGCCCCCCGGCTCTGGAAATTGATGCCGTAGCGGTCGGAGGCGATGCGGCTGCCGAAAGCATGGAACACCGAGTAGATCAGCGACACCATCATGCGGTCCTCATCGACCACGGTGATGTAGATCGTGTCGCGGTGCTGCGCGCCGCCGGTGCCGATGGCCGCCCCGACCTCATGCAACCCGGCAAGGTCGTCCAGAAGGTCGGAGCGTGCGGCCATCGGGTCTATGCGATCACGCAAGGACCGTACCGTTTCGTCCGACATGATATGCGCGAGCCGTTCCGCCGCGCCGGGCGTATCGGGATCGGCAATCAGGCGGTCGCGCGCGTCATAGGCGAGGCGCTTGGCCTCGGCCTCGATATGGGCGCGTTCGGGTCCATGGGGGTCCAGCTCATCCAGTTCAAAGCCTTCGAGAATGCGGGCCATGAGAATGGCGGCGACGCCCTGTCCGTTCGGGGGCAGTTCGATCAGTTCCATGCCGCGATAGCTGCCCGAAACCGGCTCGACCCAGGTGGAGCGGGTGGCGGCGAAATCGGCCATGGTGTGCTGTCCGCCCAGCGCGTTGAGCGAGGCCACCATATCCTGCGCGACAGGGCCTTCATAGAAACCGGCACGGCCCTCGCGGGCGATGATCTCCAGCGCATCGGCCATGGCCGGATAGGCGAATATCTCGCCCATGCCCGGCGCCCGCGCCCCCTCCACGCGGAAATGGCGGGCCATGGCCCCGGTCATGTCCGGGGCGACCTCGGCCCAGTCCGAGGCGGCGCGCGGGGCGACCGGGTGACCCTCCCGCGCGATGCGGAGAGCCGGGGCAAGGGCGCGATCCCATCCGTATGTGCCCATTTCGGACAGTAACGTGTCGAAAGCATCCATGGCACCGGGCACCGTGACGGCATGGGCGCTGTTCTGATCCACCGCATCCATGCCTTGTGCCCGCAGGGTGGCCGCATCGAGGGACATCGGCGCGCGCCCCGATCCGTTCAGGCCTCTGGGGCGGGCCTCGCCGTCCTTCCAGACCAGCGCGAAGGCATCGCCGCCGATACCCGTCATCGCCGGTTCCAGCATTCCCAGCGTCAGGGCGGCGGTCACGGCGGCATCGACCGCATTGCCCCCGGACCGCAACACGCCGATGGCGCATTCCACGGCCAGCGGATGCGAGGTCGCGCACATGGCGTGGCGGGCAAGCACGGGAGAACGGCCCGGAATCTGGAAATCGCGCATGGAGAGACCCTTTCGACTGTCGTATCCCGCCAGCCTTGCCACAGGGGGGCGGGCGTGACAACGACGGGTCGCCCCTGTATCGTTCAGGGCCGAACGGGAGGGCGTCATGGCGCTGATGGGATCACGCACGGTGCGGCGGATCAACGACTGGCGCGACCGGGGCCTGATCGACGCGGTCACGGCAAGGGCGCTTCTGGACGATCTCGAAACGGATAGCAGCAAGCCCTCCTTCACCTCCGTCGCGGTCTGGCTCGGGATCGTCTGCCTCGCCTTCGGGGCGATGACATTCATGGCCGCGAACTGGGATGTGATGTCGCGCCTGGTGAGGATGACGGTGCTGATGGGCGGCACGCTCGCCGCCTATTGCATCGCAGCAGTGCTGCACCGGCGCGGATATCGTGGCATGGCGGAGGCGTTCGTGGTGCTGGGCTGCGGGGTCTTCGGGGCGGCGATCATGCTGACAGGGCAGATGTATCACCTGTCCGGCCCCCCGGCGGGCGGCGTCTTCCTCTGGATGCTGGGGACGTTCATCGCCGCGCTGGCAACGGGGTCGCAGGGGGCGCTGGGCCTGTCGGTCATGCTGGCCACGCTATGGACCGCGATGACGATGACGACCGGAGGCGGCAGCGCGTTCCATATCGGATTCCTGCCGGTCTGGGCCGTCATGGCCCTATGGGTCCGGTGGGTCCGGGCGCGCTGGATCGCCCATCTCTGCGCTCTGGGCCTGCTCGTCTGGCTGGGCGTATCGCTGGTGACGGTCATCCTCCGCGACGACAGCTTCACGGCGGGTTATCTGGCCCTGATGGGCGGGTTCGCGGGGATCTCGCTGACCATCGCCAGCGCGCGCACGGTGTCGCTTCTGCGCGGGTTCGAGGGGGCCACGGTGCTGTATCTGCTGGTGCTGGTCTACGGATGCCTGATTTTCCTCTACGGCTGGCGAGAGGTCGAACCGATGGCCCTGCCGACCCTGACCGTCCCGCTTATCTGCCTGCCGCTCGCCGCGCTGGCGCTGGGGCCTGCCTTCATGCTCGGAGAGCGGTTCGATCATGTACTGGCGGCGCTGTGGATCGGCATGACCGTCATCGTCGCCCTGCTGGCCGCACGGGACTTTCCCTATGTGCTGGAGGCCTTCGCGCTGGCCATTTCTGTCTGGGCGATCCGCATGGGCGGGCGACAGGGATGGGGCGGCGTGACGGGGCTGGGCTATATCGCCTTCGCGGTGACGATGTTCGTCATCTACACGGTGGCGGCGCACGGATTGCTGGGCACGAGCTTCTTCTATCTCGGGGCCGGTGCCCTGCTGCTGGCCGGGGCGCTGGTGTTGCCCCGCATCGCATCACGCGGGAAAGGCACGACATGAGGGGGCGCTTTCTGCTCGGACTGGCGGTGGCCTTCGCGGCGCAGGCGGGGATCGTGGGCGCGATGGTCTACAGCCGGGTTTCGGTACTGCAAACCGGACAGGAGGTCATGCTCCGCTCGACCTTCGTGGACCCGCGCGACATCTTCCGGGGCCATTACGTGCGCCTGAACCTCACGGTGGGCGGGATCGACGACGATCTGCCCGGCATGAAACATTATGCGGAGGGAACGCCCGCCTACCTGACCCTGCGCGAGGGCAAGGACGGCTTCTGGATCGCCGAAGCCGTCCGTGACAGCCTGCCCGGCGGAACCGCCCCCGTGCTGCGGGCCGTGACCATCCTGCCCCGGCGCAGCGGCACGCGCGAGACGGGGCGGCAGGCCGTTCTGCCTTTCGACCGCTATTTCGCCGATTACGACCGCGCGCAGGAACTGGAAACCCTGCGCCGGGAGCAGAAACTGGGTGTCATTCTCGCCCTCGACGGCAAGGGCGGGGCCGTTATCAAGGGCCTGACCATCGACGGCGAGCGGGTCTATGACGAACCGCTCTGGTAGCTGTCAGCGCCCCGTCCAGTCCGGGCTGCGCTTGGAGAGGAAGGCTTCCATACCCTCGCGGAAATCCGCGCTCATGTAGCACATCTCCACGAGGTCGCCGTCTTCGGCTCCGGGGCCGTCCACCCGCAGGCGGCGCAGCGCCTCCTTGGTGGCGCGCAGGGTCAGCGGGGCATGGGATGCCACGGTGCGGGCCAACTCGTCCGCGCGGGCGATGACCGCGTTCGCATCGGGCAGCACTTCAGAGACGAGGCCGATGCGCTCGGCCTCCCCGGCCCCCAGCAGGCGCGCGGTGAAGATCATCTCACGCACACGCCCCTGCCCGATCAGGGCCGACAGGCGGTTCAGGTTCGCAATGGCGAGGCAATTCCCAAGGGTGCGGGCGATGGGAAACCCGAATTTCAGGCGCTCGTCACACAGACGCAGATCGCAGGCGGCGGCAATGGCCCCGCCTCCCCCCGTGCAGGCCCCGGTGATCGCGGCAATGGTCGGGACCGGGCATTTCTCGATGGCCGTGAAGACGGCGTTGGCGTCCTCTTCGTATTTATGCGCGTCGGCGGGCGTGGAAAAGCCGCGAAATTCCGTCATGTCGGTTCCGGCGGCAAAGGCCCGTCCCCCCGCCCCGCGCATGATAATGGCCCTGACCGAGCCGTCCTGCGGCACGGTCGAGCAGATTTCCGCAAGGCGCGCATACATCGCGAAGGTGAAGGCATTGCGCTGGTCGGGGCGGTTGAACGTGATCGTGCCGATGCCGTCGTCGATCTCGTAGAGAATATCGCTCATGCCGTACCTCCGGTATCGGCCTCGAAACCTGCGGCGGTGATCGCCGCGACGGCACAGGCCTCGTCATTGTCCGAGCTGTCGCCGGTCACGCCCACCGCGCCGATGATCGTGCCGTTGGATCTGATGAGCACACCGCCCGGAACCGGCACCAGAGCGCCGCCCGCAAGCGTGTTCATCGACTGGATGAAATAGGGCTGCGCCTGTGCCCGCTCGTACAGGGCGCGGCTGCCGATCCCCATCTGGATCGCCCCGTTCGCCTTGCCATGGGCCACCGCGAACCGCATCGGGCTGGCCCCGTCCGACCGCTCGAAGGCAATGGGATAACCGCCCGCATCGACGACGCAGACCGACAGCGGCTTCATCCCCGCTTCGGCCCCGGAATCGAGAATTGCACGGATCATGGTCCGGGCGACGGAAAGTGTAAGGGTCATCGGTGCAAGGTCTTCACTGTGATACCGGCAGGCACAAGACAAAGCACATACGCCCCGCCCGTGAAAGCGGGAATGATGCCGACCCACGGCCATCGCGTGAAGACCATATCACACGGTCCCGCCCGCAACGCGGCATGGCATGACGTTTTGCGGGCGACCTGACCGGATCAGGCGGAGCAGCTACCTCCGCCCAGAACGCAGAACTTGGCGCAATGGGGGTGGTTGAGCTTGATCGGCTTCTCGGCCTGTTCCAGCGTCGCGCCCAGCTCGAATTGCTCGTCATAGGCCAGCAGGGTGCAGGCAAGAACCGCCGGGGCGTCGGCCCCCTTGCGGCGCACGACCATGCGGGATGTGGCGCACATGATATCGGCGGGGGACTTGTCGAGAATACCCCAGCAGGCCCCGGTGATCTCGGGCACCTCCACCGCATCGTCCATCTCGGGGAAGAGGATGCAGCGCGAGGGATCGAAAGCGTCGATCGCGACCCCGGTATCGGCGAAGAGCGCGGCATAGCCCTTGCGCGACTCGGTTTCGTCCTCGCCCCAGCAGGTACGTCCTGCGGCATCGAGCCGGAAGCCCTCCTGCGCCAGCCAGCGCATACCGCGCACCATCCGCAGGAATGCGCCCTGACCGCGCTCACGGTCATGCAGATCGGCGCTGTGATGGTCGATGGAAATCCGCAGGGTAAGGGCATCGCCGAACCGTTCGCGCAGGGCCACAAGGCCTTTCTTCACGCGCGGGCGCATCATCGGGGTCATGGCATTGGTCAGGATGAGAACGCGATAGCCGCGTTCCAGTGCCGCCTCGGCCATCTCGTTCATTTCGGGGTTCATGAACGGCTCACCGCCCGTGAATCCGATCTCGGTGACGGGCCAGCGTTTCGACCCCGCCTCCCGGCGCGCATCGATCTGATCCAGATAACCGCGCACCTCGTCGGCGGTCATATAGACCAGCGCGTCATTGGTGGGGCTGGACAGGATGTAGCAGTTCTCGCATTCGATATTGCAGAGCGTGCCGGTATTGAACCACAGGGTCTCGACCCCCTTCAGGGGCACCCTTGCGCGCGCCTCGCCGAGGGCGGTTACGTCGGGATCGACGAACTTGCCGGACGGTATGTCGTCCCTGACCATGAGCTCAGGACCATTATCTTGCCTGCTGCCGTTCATTACCGGACCGCTGCCATCCATGAATTCATCTCCGCTCGGTTCGTTTCGCTCGCGAACCGTCGCGGTACAGGGGGTAGGAAAGCAAGTCAAATCGGGCGAGTCACTATCGCGGTTTCGTCATCGGGTGTGAGGGATACTGTCCTGCGTCCGTTTTCAGGCTTTGCATCCATGCCCGACCTGTGCGAATCCGGGTCTGCAAAAAACAGGAACGTCGTGGCGGATGGACAGGATCAAGGCTTTCTTCGCGTGGTGGTTCGGCGAGTTGCGCGTGTTCTTTTCGGGGCGCAGACGCTCTCCGGTCGCGCTCGTTTTCTCACAGCACGAGATCGCACTGCTGGAGCGGGGCACCGACACGCCGCTGGGAATCGTCGCCTTCGACGCGCCGGATCGGACGGAGCGAATCGAAACACTCCGCAGCATCGCCGAGAAACGCACGGGGCCGGGTGCCCCGGTCGAGATTCGCCTGCCGCGCGAACAGGTCATCTTTCGCGAGATCGAAAGCCCGGTGCCGGAAACGGGCACCCGCAACCTCGCAGTGCGAATCGCCGAGACCAGTGATCGCAAGCCCCATGAACTGATCGCGGTGACCGGCCCGGCCATTCGTATGACCGAAGGCGGCGCACAGGGGGTTCTGGCCGCCGCAACCCTGTCCGAGACCGTGGAGGATGCGGTCCGCATGGCCCGGCAATGGGGCTTCGAGGCCCTGCGGGTGACCAGTGTGGACTGGCCGCGCCGCTTCATCGACGGCCCCGAATTCTACGCGCGGGACATTCGCATCCGCTCGCCGTTCCGGTCGCGGATGCTGCTGGCGCTCGGGGCGGTCGCCGCCTTGCTGGCCGCGACGGCGGCGGCGCGGGCGGTCGGGGCGCGGGCCGCGCTGGCCGAGAATGCGCGGATCACGGATGCCCGCACGATAGAACCGAATATCGACCTGATAAAAGTGGAACTCGATCTGGCGGAATTCGCCCATGCGGCCTCCTCCGCCATCGAGAACCGGTCGGCCACCGTCCCGGCATGGTATCTGTTATCGGAGGTCGCCAAGCTGCTGCCCCCCGATATCGCGCTCGATTCCATCGATTACCAGCCCGGACAGATGACCCTGCTTGGGGAGGGGTCGTCTATCGACGTGCTGGCCCGCAATCTCGAACGCTCCCCCCTGTTCAGCGGGGTCCGCATCCGGGCGACCCAACGGCGCGGCAGGGGCACCGCCAGTTTCGATATCGGGGTCAGCGTCAATGGCCGGGGTCCGGTATGACCGCCTCGGGACGCAGTACAGCCGCTGCCCTCATCCTGTTCTTCGCGCTGATCTTCGCCCTGATGGCGGCGATCATCGTGCCGACCGTGATCCGCTGGACCGACGACGGGCGGGTAATCCGCGACAGCCGCGAACGCTCCGCCTCGATCCGCCAGAAACAGACGACATTCGTGCGGATCAAGAATGCCTCTGATCGCTGGACCGTCTACGCGCGTTCGGCGGATGCCGGCTTTCTCGACGCGCCTTCGGCGGAGGACGCTCTGGGGGTGGCAAGCGCGCATGTGTCGGCCCTTGTGGACCGTCATGCGGGATCGCTGGAAAAAATCGAATTCGCCCCCGGTGACCCCAGACGCGGAATGGTCGATACGGTGCGGATCGACCTGAAGGCCACCTTTCCGAAATCCGGCCTCGCGCCTTTTCTGGCCGAGCTGGAGGACAGCCCGCCCTATACCTTCATCAGCGCCTTCAGGGTCACCGAAAGGCGCGATGATCGGGTTACGCTCATCATGACAGGGCAGATGCAGCATCTTACAGGAGGGCCGTCATGAAACGCGATGTCGGATATGCTCTCGTCGCAGCCTTGTCGCTGACGGCGCTCGCGGCGCTCTGGGCACTGGTGAAGGCCCCCGAACTGGCCGATCCCGATATGCCGGATCGGGCGCGCGGGCCGTCGGGTTCCGTGCCGCTGTTGCCCAGAGCGGTGGATAATTCGGAAGCCATAGGGCAGGCCGTCGCCGTGCTGGAGACGCGCGACCTCTTCCGCGCCGCCGCCCCCGCCGATATGGCGCTGCTCAACCGCCTGTCGAAAGCCCGGATCGCCCCGCCGGTCGAACTGGTCCCCGTGGAGGCCGCCCCGCAGCGCCGGGCCGCCCTCGCGCCGCCACAGCCTGTCTATCGCCCGGTCCCGCCCCGGATCGCCCCGGTGCCCAGGGAAACGGCTCCCCCCCCGCTCCCCCCCGCTCCGCTCGCGCAGCCGGTTCCGGCGCTTCCGCCCCCGGCACAAACGCGCCCCGATGCATGGCAGAACCCTACACTGCCGCCGTCCTCCACCGCACAGCAGGCCGTCACGATACGGGGCGGCGGCGGCTTCCCGCTGACCCTGCGCGGAGTTTTCCCGGATTTGCGGACAGGGGGGCGGGCGCATGTCGCGCTGCCGAACGGACAGGTCGTCTCGACGGGTCCGGGGGGCGTGATCGAGGGCTATCGGGTGGTGCAGATCAACGCCGCCTCGATCATCGTGCAGGGCCGGGGCGGCCCACGGCTGCGGCTGGAAATGCCGGGCTACTGAGAACGCACCGAATCCCCGTGAGGATCAGTCGCCTTCGGTCAGGCGCAGCAATTTGCGGTCGAAGATCCGCAGGGCAAGGCGCAGATCATGGCCGCGTTTGACGATGCGACCATCCGAGCCGATGATGGCATATTGCCCCTGACGGTTCGCGTTCTTCGGGCGTTTCTCGATGCGATAGGCCGGGGTCTCGCCGGTGCGGCGGAACACCGAGAAGACCGCCGCCTCCATGCTCATGTTCAGCGCGTAATCGCGCCATTCCCCCGCCGCCACGAGCTGACCGTATTTCGAGAGGATCGTGTTCAGCTCCCGCCGGTCGAAGGAAACGATCTGCTCCGCATTGCGCGTGCGGACCGGAAAGGGGACAATTTCAGCACTCATGACAATGATTGTGGAACCCTCATGCGCGCTTGGCAAGAGGGGAACGGGTCTGAGGCGAAACCGGTCAATTCGGGAAAGTAAAATACACCCTGAATAAAAATATGTGCCATAATGGCAATCTGAAGTTGAAACTTCCGGTCGCATCGGTGATGATCGGGAGCAGATTCATAAATGAAGGATAAAAGGGATGACTCGATTCACTGTATTCGCGACCGCAATCTACGCTTTATCAGTCGCCCCTGTTCTGGCTGGCAGTGATGCCCCGGTTCCCGTACCCCTCGCCGGGGCGGCAGGCCCTGTCGGGATCGGCATCGCGATTGCCGGATATATCGGCTATCGCCTGTTCCGCAAGAAAGACTGACTGTCCGTCCATGGACGTCGTGAAAGACGCCGGAACGACGATCCCAGCCATACCGCGCGGTCATGTCCATCTCGCGGTGTGGTTTCTGTTGCTGGTCCACAGCCTCATCGGCAGGCTCGCACCGCATGATCTGACGGAATGGCCTGCCATGGCGGCAAGCACCAATCTGATGCTTCTCATGGCCTTTCTCGCGATCTTTCATCTGCTGACCGACCGGGCAGACACGGCACCCGCCCGGCGGGGGGATTATGTGCTGCTTGTCCTTACAGTGCTTGCGGTCGCGGCGGGGGGCGTGTTCGGGTCGATCTACGATATCCCCCTCATCATGGCGGCCCTCGCGCTTTACTATTTCTCGCGCCATGCCCGGATCAGGGATGCCCGGTCTGTCGGACTGGTCTACATGGCCCTGTTCATCAACGGCTTTGCCGCGCCCCTGATCTTCATGTTCTACAAGGACATCTTCCTGATCGGCGAGGTCGATCTCGCCGTAAGACTGAACGCCCTGATCGGCATCGAGATTTCCGGCACCGGAACCCGGATATCGGGCGAGAGCGGCCTGAATCTCAGGATGATCGGCGCGTGTTCGGTTTTTTCCAATATCAGCTATGCCTTTCTCGGGTTCGCTTCCGTAAAGGCATTCTTCCGCCTGCCCCTGAAAGCGGGCGATGCGGGCATCCTGCTGTTGCTGTCCTTCCTGCTGATGGTTGTGAACTCGCTCCGGCTCGGGCTGATGACACCGGGCTGGTCGGCCTATGAATTCTGGCATCACGGCGACGGAGCGATCCTCATCTCGGTCTTGCAGATGGCCCTCATCTGCGTCGTCAGTCTAGGGGCCGTCACCCGCACGGGTTTGCCATGGCGCGCATGAAACTCTGGTGGGGTTTGATGATCGGGGTCGTCGCGCTTTCCGCGTTCTCCCGCTACGAGGCGCGCTCGGCCTATGCGGCACGGGAAGAGGGGCCGCGCCTGATCGACGCCGCCCGCCTGATCCTGCCCGAACAGGGCTATCGGGTCACCGGCGATGTAGAAAGCCGCGTGAGAGGCGAGGGGTCGGTGGGCCTGCGCTTCGAGAGCGGGGCCTGCGCCGGGTCGATGTCCGTTCTCGAATTTCCGATTACGATCGTGGCGGCGACATTCGTGGAGGATCACCTGACAGAGGGCGACAGTCACCGGTATCACTACCATGACTACGCCTATACGGGATCGACCCGACCGACCCTGACGATGCTCTGGGCCAAAGCCATGATCCGAAACGGGCTGACCCCCGGCGCACAGTCCACGACCAAGCGACAGATTGCCGTGATCTGGCCTCGGACCTGCACCGAACCGCCGATAGACTGGAGTGGGTTATGGGCATCGTGAGACATGACCGGAGCTGTGCCGATGGCGATTGAAACCGCTCTCTCGTACTGGTTCGTCTTCCTGATCGTGATTGCCGCAATCGAACTGCTCGGCGGAGAGGAGGAGCGGCGTTCCGCGCGGCGGCGCTGGCCTGCCAATCTCGCTCTTGTCGCCATAACCGCCGGTCTGGCCTCCCTTGTGCCGGTCGGCGGTCTCGCGGCGGCACACTGGGCACGGGAGGCGTCGGTGGGGCTGCTGAATGTCTTCGATGCGCCCCTGCCCGTCGCTGTCACCGTCAGCCTGATCACCCTGAGTCTGACAAGCTATCTGATGCATCTCGCATCGCACCGCATCCCGTTTCTCTGGCGCTTCCACAAGATTCATCACAGCGATCAGGCGCTGGACGTGACCACGACATTCCGCACTCATCCGGCGATCTATCTCATGGTTCTGGGGGTGGATGTCCTGCTCATCATCGCACTGGGCCTGACGCCCGCCGCGATCATCGCCTATGCCGCAGTGGTACTCGCGATAGACCTGTCCCATCATTCGGCGATCCGCCTGCCCGAACGGCTCGACAGGGCCTTGCGGCCCTACATGATGACGCCGGGCCTGCATCATATCCACCATTCGGATCATGTGGCGGAGACGGATTCCAACTACGGTCACGATATCGCGCTCTGGGACCGATTGTTCGGCACCTACCTCGCCGAGCCGAAACGCCCGCCCTCCCGCTTCCGCTATGGCCTGAAGCAGTTTCCGCAGGATCGGGCGGATGACCTCAACGCCCTTCTGGTCGCTCCTTTCAGGCGCGATCCGTATTCCTGACCGCCCGGATTTCAGCCCTCCGCCCATTCCTGTTTCGTTCGGAATGGGTTAACCATGCTCCGTACAAGATGCGTGCGTATCGTGAGGACGGATCATCCATGGGCTTTGACGGCATGAATTGCCCCAATTGCGGGGCCGACCTTCCCGAAACGCTGACCCGTGCGAAGATGGTCGCCTGCCGGTATTGCGAGTCGGCGGTCGTGCTGGAAGACGATGCCCTCCGCACCGCCGGAGAGAAGGGTGTGATGGCAGAGGAGCCGTCCCTGTTCGTGCTGGGCCGCGAAATCCGCTATCGGCGGGAAAGCTGGTTGCCCGTCGGGCAGGCCCGCTTTTCCTACGGCACAGGATGGTGGGATGAATTCTGGGCCGTCGATGGCGGCGGTGAGGGAGTCTGGATCAGCGTGGATGAAGGCGAGATCGCGGTCGAGCGGCCCTATGAGATCGACGTCACGCTGTCGCCGTGGCAGTTGAAACGCGGGGAGAACGTATCCCTGAACGGTGAGACCTTCACCGTAACCGAAGCCGATACCGCGACCTGCATGGCCCTGCGCGGAGAATTTCCCGAAGCCCTGCATGTCGGACAGGCCTATCGGTACTGGCACCTTTCCGGGCCGATGGGTCGGCTGGTGACGCTGGAATTTTCCGAAGGGGAATTCGCGGCCTCCGAAGGGGTATGGGTTGATCCCTATCTTATCCGGTCGGAGAATGCCGGGGCATGACCGACGGTTTCTCCCCCGCCCCCTCCCGCCTCGCGGCGATCAACTGCACCGCCTGCGGCTCGCCCCTGCCCGCGCTGGCCGGGCATCGGGCCAGGGCGATGGTGTGCAGCTATTGCGGTGCGGTCATGGACCGGCATGACGCCTACCGCCTGCTGACCCGCTACCGCGACATGCAGCGCCCCGAAGGCCCGTTTCAGATCGGCATGACGGGCGAGATACTGGGGGTCGAACAGGTCATCGTCGGCATCGTCGGCGTCACCGCCTCCATTGAGCATGAGGACTATCACTGGACGAACTATCAGCTTTACAGCCCTACCCATGGCTATAGCTGGATGACATGGTTCGACGGGCACATCACCCATTCGCGCAAGACCCGCGACATGCCCGAGACGGGCGGCAATTTCGCCTATAAGGCTCCCCTCGCCGCCGCCGGACGCCAGTTTCAGATGTACGAGCAATACGTCGCCCGTATCAGCTATCTGGAGGGCGAGTTGACATGGGTGCCCGCCCTGGGCGACCGGACACAGGTGATCGAGGCCATCGATCCGCCCCACGGCTATTCTGTCGTCATCGGCGAGAACGAGACGGAATTCGAGTTCGGCACCTATCTGGATCGCCGCGAGACGCTGGCCGCCTTCGGGGTAGCGGACGAGTTTCCCCGCGCCCGCACCGTCCACGCGATACAGCCTTTCCTGCCCGGTTCGTTCCACACCGCGCTGTCCGGGGCCGGAAAGCTGTTCGCACCCGTCGCCCTCGTGCTGGGGCTGACCTTCCTTGTCATCGGCACGGGCAAGAAGATCACCGAGACGGTCATTGTCGATACGGATGCGGGCGGCTCGCTGGTCTTTCCGCTGACCCGCGCCGACCGGCTGGCCGAGCTGCGCCTGACAGCGAATGTCGTGAATGCGTGGTCCTGGTACGATATGGAACTGATCCACGAGGAATCCGAAGAGACGGTCGCCGAATTCGATAAGGGGCTGGAATATTACGAAGGCTATGACAGCGACGGGCGCTGGACCGAAGGCTCGCAGACGGCGACCTTCCGGTTCAAGCCCCCCGCCGCCGGGGCCTATCGCCTGACCATCACCACGGGCGATCCGAAATCCGCGCGCCTGCCGGTCAGGGTAGAGGTGCGCGAGAACGTGATGCTGTCGCGGTATCTGTTCGGCCTGAGTATCTTCTTCATACTGTGCTGGCTCAGCCTGTGGTTCCGGCAATCCCGGTTCGAGGCCCGGCGATGGGGCGATGACGGGGAGGATGACGATTGACCAGAATCGTGTTCGTGGTCTTTGCACTGGCCACCGGAGGCGCGACCTATGCGGGCCTCTACGGCATCGGCGGCGAGGACGCGCAGATCGCCAAATCCATCCGCTCGGGCAGCGGCGGGCGCGTCGGCTATATCGGGGGGGTAAAATGACCCCCGCACAACGAAAGGACATCCCATGGACATAGCGTCCGCCATCTCCGTCGCCGAAGTGATCGCGACGATCTTCTATGCCTTTCTCGGGCTGGTGCTGATGATCGTCAGCTACATCATCATCGATTTCCTCACCCCTTTCTCGCTGCACGAGGAGCTGTCGGGCAAGGCCAATACGGCGGTGGCCATCGTGATGGGATCGGTGATGATCTCGCTGGCCATCCTGATCGCGAACGTCATCAACTCCTGATGCCACAGGACGGACAGGGGCGATGAGCGCCTCCTCGCGCGGCACCGATCTCGCGCTGCTCGGGGCTACCTTCGTTATCGCGGTCTGCGGGCTGGTCTACGAACTGGTGGCGGGGTCGGTGTCCAGCTATCTGCTCGGGGACAGCGTCTACCATTTCTCGCTCGTCATCGGCCTGTTCATGACGGCGATGGGGATCGGGGCCTATCTGTCGCGGCATGTGGTCGATCCCGAACCGACCTTCGTGGGCGCACAGATTGCGCTGGGACTGATCGGCGGTTTCTCGGCGATGATCCTGTTCGCGGCCTTCGCGCTGATCGAGAACTACACGGCCTTCCTGTTCCTCGTGAGCCTTGCCATCGGGGCGCTGGTCGGCCTCGAAATCCCGCTGGTGATCCGCATTCTCGAAGGGCGCGATGCGCTGAAAGTGACCGTATCGAACGTCCTGACAGCGGATTATATCGGGGCGCTGGCGGCGGCATTGCTCTTTCCGCTGGTGCTGGTGCCACAGCTCGGATTGATGGGGGCCTCCTTCCTGCTCGGAGCCGTCAATCTGGCGGTGGCGGCGATGGGGCTGTGGCTGTTTCGCACGCGATGCGGGGCGGGGCTGCGGGCGGCCTTCGCGCTGGCGGTGCTGGCCGTGGGCCTGGGCGCATGGCAGAGCGAGACGGTACTGGGCGGCATGGAGCGGCGCCTCTACGAAAATGAGATCGTGCTGGCGCGCGACACGCCCTATCAGCGGGTGGTCGTGGCGCGCGACGGCAAGCGGGTGCAGCTTTTCCTCAATGGCTCGATCCAGTTCGATACGCTGGACGAGCATCGCTATCACGAATCGCTCGTCCATCCGGCCATGACCCGCGCCCCGCGCATCGGGCGCGTCCTGATCCTCGGCGGCGGCGACGGCATGGCGGCGCGCGAAGTGCTGCGCTACGGCGCGGTCGAGCAGATTATCCTCGTGGATATCGACCCGGACGTAACCGCCCTGTTCCGGGATCATCCGGCGCTCGCCCCGCTCAATGGCGGGGTCTTGTCCGATCCGCGTGTCAGCATCGTGAATGCGGATGCGTGGGAATATCTCAAGGAAGGGGGGGCACCCTTCGATGTGGCGATCCTCGACCTGCCGGACCCGAAGGATCTGGCGGTGGCCAAGCTCTACAGCCGGGCGTTCTATGCCACGCTGACATCGCGCATGGCGGCGGGGAGCGTAATCGTCACGCAGGCGACCTCGCCCCTCTATGCGCGCAAGGCGTTCTGGACCGTGGAGGCGACCCTCGCGGCAACGCTGGACCCGTTTTCGGACGGGCGGACGCTCAAGACCATTCCCTATCACGCCTATATCCCCAGCTTCGGCGAATGGGGGTTCGTGCTTGCCGGAGCGCGATTATCGGCAACGCCCCGCCGGGCATTGCCCGAAGACCTGCGGTTTCTGGATGCGGAGGCCTTTGCCGCCATGCGCCGCTTTCCGGCGGATATGGCGCGGCTGGACATGGGGGCGGCGACCCTGTTCGATCAGCCCCTGCCCGCATTGTACGAGGAGGGATGGGGGGAGTGGTTCCAGTAGGAACATCCCCGCTCAGACCGCTCCGGGGTCTTCCCCGCGATGGAACGGCATCCTGTCACACTTCACGGTTGGCGGGAAAATCCGCGACGATATCCTCCCCGGTCATCGCCTTCGCCCGTCGCAGATCGGCCACGAGGGCCTCGCGCATCATGGTCGCCTCCGCCGTATCGGGCTGGCGCAGGATCGCCGCCGGGTGAAACGTGGCCAGCCCCGCGCGCCCGTCGAAGCAGTCGAATCCCACCTCCCGTGCGGTGCCAACGGGGATGGCGCGGCCCGCAAGAGCGCGGATGGCGGTGGCTCCCATGGCCAGCGTGACCCTGGGCCGGACGAGCTTGCGCTCGGCCTTCAGCCACCAGCGGCAATGGTCGATATGGCTGACCTTCGGGGATTGGTGGATGCGTTGCTTGCCTCTGGGGGTAAAGCGAAAATGCTTGACCGCATTGGTGAGGTAGAGGGCATCGCGGGACAGACCCGCCTCCTGCAACGCGGCGTCGAGCAGGTCACCGGCGGGACCGATGAAGGGGCGTCCGGCGATATCCTCCCGGTCGCCGGGTTGCTCGCCCACGATCATCAGCGTCGCATCGGGCGGGCCTTCGCCGAAGACGGTGCCCGTGGCATGGCAGGCATGATCGCAAAGCGCACAGCCCGCCGCATCGCGCCGCAGGGCCGCCAGTGCATCGCCGGGAAGCAGGTCCGGCTCGGCGAAGGCGTAATCGGCAAGGCGTCTGGGTGGGGTCGGCGCGGCCTCGACCATACCCGCCTCCAGCTTGCGCGCATCGGCGATGAGCGGCGCGATCAGCTCGGCCTCGGGCAGGTTTTTCCAGTATTTCCTGGGCATTTCCGCGCCCATGGCCTTCACCTTGAGGCGCGCGGGATTGAAGATCGCGCCATAATACGTGCGCCAGAGATCTTCGAGCGCGTCGGCATCAGGGGCATCAGCCTGCGACGCGCCGGGGCCGAACTGCAATTCCCGGCGGTCATAATGGGCGGAGCGTTCCGGGGTGAGGATCGACCATTTCATATTGGCGAAGCGGCGCACGAAGAAAGGCGCGTTCTCCTCCACGATGCGATGCTCCGGCTCGAACCACGAGACGAACGTATCCGGCTCACCCTTCACGGCACGAAAGCGTACAAAGGCCCGCATCTTGTGCCGGTCGCGGCTGACCGATTTCACCAGCGCCCCAAGTCGGATCACGTCATCATCGACCGCGTTCGACATCAGATTCGCGTTATCCTGCATTCGATAGAGCAGGCGATAGAGCAGACCGAAACGCTCCTCATCGCGATGACAGAGCGCGAGTTTCGCATCCACAAGAAAGCGTTTGGAGACCCTGGGCCGGTAGTCCGGGTCGCGCGGCGGGGCGGGGGCATCGAGGATATCGAACAGGGTATCCTGCGCCCGGCCCACCTGCCACGTCACCTCCTCGGGCGGCACCCGGTCACAGAGCAAGGCCCGCGCATGGCCGCGCCAGCCTTCAAAATCCGTTTCCGAGTCGAGCCGGGCAACACGCATGACTAGAGCGCCAGCGCCATCTGTTGCGGCTTCGGGGCGAGGTCGGCGCGCAGGCCCGCGCGATCGAGCAGGGCCGTGGGCCGCCAGTCAGAGGCTTCGATGAAGGGCCTGATCTTGCGGATATTGCGGCACAGCTTGCCGATATCCTCCAGCCGCAGGCGGGCATGGCGACGGGCGGACAGGATTTTTGCGACGGATTTCTCGCCCAGACCCGGAATCCTGAGCAACTGCTCCTTCGCGGCGCGGTTCACGTCCACGGGGAAAAGATCGCGCCGCCGCAAGGCCCAGGACAGTTTGGGGTCGATATCCAGCGGCAGCATTCCGTCCTCCATGGCCGTATCCAGATCATCGAGATCGAAGCCGTAGAACCGCCAGAGCCAGTCGGCCTGATAGACCCGGTGCTCGCGCATGAGAGGCGGACGCCGGAGCGGCAAGTCCTTCGAGGAATCGGGAATGGGGCTGAAGGCCGAATAATAGACGCGCTTGAGGCGATAGGAGCCGTAGAGATCGGCGCTGGAGCGCAAGACCTGCGCGTCCGACGATCCGTCCGCCCCGAGGATCATCTGGGTTGACTGCCCGGCAGGCGCGAATTTCGGGGCGGAGCGGATGGTCCTGCGCTCCTCCTTCCAGCCATCGATCTGTTCGCGGGTCGTGGCCATGGCCGCGCGGATACGTTTCTCGTCCTTTTCGGGGGCGAAACGGTCCAGCCCCGCTTTCGTGGGCAATTCGACATTGATCGACACGCGGTCGGCCAGCACCCCCGCCTCGCGCAGCAGGGCCGGATCGGCATCGGGGATGGTCTTGAGGTGGATATAGCCCCGGAAATCCTCGCGGTGGCGCAGGATGCGGGCGACCGCCACCAGTTGCTCCATGGTGTAATCGGGGGATTTGATGATGCCCGACGACAGGAACAGGCCCTCGATATAGTTACGCTTGTAGAAATCGATGGTCAGCGTCGCCAGTTCCTCCGGCGTGAAGCGCGCCCGCTGCACATTCGAGCTGATGCGGTTCACGCAGAACCGGCAATCGAACATGCAGTAATTCGTCATCAGCACCTTGAGCAGCGAGATGCAGCGTCCGTCCGGGGCGTAGGAATGGCAGATGCCCATGCCTTCCGACGAGCCGACCCCCTTACCTCCGCGCGAATCGCGACTCGTCGATCCGCTCGACGAACAGGAGGCGTCGTATTTGGCGGCATCCGCGAGAATTCGCAGCTTTTCCAGACGGTCGAGTGCGGGCATGAATCGGGTTTCCGGTTTGAACGAAGAAAGAACATCGATCAGAACGAAAAGTCAACATCATCGTCTTGCGGAAGGCTGTTTCCATCCCCGGAATGCAAAACGCGCTCCCCGGTCCATGACCGGAGAGCGCGCCTGAAAATACGCGGGGCCTTTTCGGAGGGGAGTCTACCGCTTGCCCAGCAGCATCGTGACGACCACGCGCTCATCGCGGATGGCCGTGCCGATGCCGACGATCTTCGCTTCGGGGTCGAGCAGGGCCTCACGGTGGCCCTCCGGCGAGCGCAGCCAGTCGGTGACGGAGGAGCGTACCGTTTCGGTGATATCCCAGTTGATATTGGCATCGGTCGCATCCCACAGGATTTCGGCAACCTTGTCATAATGGGCGACATTCGCCTCGGCCAGCCGCGCCCCCAGATCGCGCCCGTCCGGGGCGAAATGACCGAAGAAATCGCCCGTGATCATGTCGCCGGAATAGGCACCGGCCACGACTCCGAGGCCCGGATCGGCTTCCAGTTCGCCGAGGCCCTTTTTCTTGCGATGCAGGTTGACGGTCTTGTAGATCGACGTGCTGACCTTCAGGGCAAAGGTATAGGCGCTCTGGCCCCAGGGTCCGGCCCGGTCGGTGCCGTAGAGGGTGCTGGCGCGCGTCGAAGCCGGCTCGATCCCGTTCTGCTGGGCATGGGCGGGGGCGGCGAGGCAGGCGGCGAGGGCTGCACTGAGCAGGGTGCGGGAGAAGGCGGTCATCGGCTCGGCTCCGGTATTGTGGCGCGAAGGCCGTGCCGGGAGAGCGACGCGACCGTTCCATGTACGGTCCACACCATGCCCTCGGGAAGTTGATGCGGCCTTAACGTCTGTACTGCCCTGACCGATGCGTTGCCAATAGGGCGATAATTCGTCCCTGTGCTGTCCCCGATATGTCGGGCGGGAAAGGTGCCCGGCCACACCTGCACCCGTCCGAAGGCCACAAATCAGGGGGTATTCGCACCGACGACCGCCGTTTCGATACTGCCGAACATATTGTTATACTGCACTTCGAGCGCCAGAAAGGCCGCGATCATCGACACACCGAACAGCGAGGCGATCAGGCCATACTCAATGGCCGTGCCACCGTCTTCATCTCGCAGGAACCGCTTGAACATTATCTTTCTCCTCTGCCCCGTGATCACTATGACAGATCGGGCTTGAACAACCCTTAAATTCGTTCATGTGCAACGAATGATGCTGTAAAAGATGACATGATTTTTCCTGATTTTACGTTGGGTGGATATGGACGGTAGCGAAGACGGGGGCGATCTGGTCGTCCTGATACACGGGCTGGCGCGAACACGGGCATCAATGCGGATCATGTCGATAAGGCTTCAGCGCGCGGGGTTTCGGACGGCCTTCGCCCGCTACGATTCCCGGCGTATGCGCGTGAACGAGGCGGTGGCCACCGTCGCCCGTCAGATCGAGAAGATGGATCGCCACGGCGATCTGCATCTGGTCGGCCATTCCCTTGGCGGGGTCGTGGCCCTGCGTGTGCGAAACGAACGGCCCGACCTGAACATCCATCGCATCGTCCAGCTCGGATCGCCCAACCGGGGGTCCGGGGCCGCGCGGACGCTCAGCGATCTGCGCCTCGCGCGGGAATTCTTCGGGCCGGTGCTCAGGGAGCTGACGGCGGACCCTGACATGGCGGATAACCCCGATCCCGACGTGATGGCGATCGCCGGGGCGTCAATGCCCCGCTGGCTGTCGCAGCGATACGGCATTCACGGCTATAATGACGGTCTGGTAAGTGTACGCTCGGCCTGGGGCTGGGCGGCGGGAAAGCGGTTGCGGGTCGAGAGCATCCATGGCTGGCTTCCCCTGAGCGCGGAGGTCGCGCAGCAGGTCATCGATTTCCTGAAGACCGGTGACGTGGCCCGGAAAGCGGATGCGGATGACTGACTTCCTGATCGCCCCCGATCCGTCCCTGCCCCGCCTGACCCGCGCCGTCACGGGCACCGACCATACGGGCAGGACCGTGGACCTGCGCGTCGTGGAGGAGCGCCCCCTGACGATCTTTCTCAACGCGCAGGAAATCGTGACGGCCATGACCATCGGCGACTACCCGGAGGAGCTGGCCATCGGCTATCTGCTCAATCAGGGAATGTTGCGGCAGGACGATACGCTGACAGGCGTGGAGTATGACGAGGAGCTGGAGGTCGTGGTGGTCCGCACCGAACGCGCGACCGATTACGAGGAAAAGCTGAAAAAGAAGACGCGCACCTCGGGCTGTGCGGTCGGCACCGTCTTCGGCGACATGATGGAGACGCTGGAGGGCCTGACCCTGCCCGCCGCCGAATTGCGGACGAGCTGGCTGTATGCGCTGGCGAAGAAGATCAACACGGTGCCCTCGCTCTATCTGGAGGCGGGGGCGATCCACGGCTCGGTGCTGTGCCGGGGGGATCGTCCGCTGGTCTATATGGAGGATGTCGGGCGGCATAATGCGGTGGACAAGATCGCGGGATGGATGTTCCGCAACGCCGTCGATCCGGGTGAGCATATCCTCTACACGACCGGACGGCTGACCTCGGAAATGGTCATCAAGACGGCGAGCATGGGCATCCCGGTGCTGGCCTCGCGCTCTGGCTTTACCGCCTGGGGGGTCGAGATCGCGCAGGAGGTCGGGCTGACCCTGATCGGACGGATGCGCGGCAGGCGCTTCGTCTGCCTGTCGGGGGCCGGGCGGCTGGTGATGGATGCCGACCCGGAGACGGTGGAGGACGAGGGGGCGAAGCATCGGCGCAAGGGAAGCGACTGACGCCCTGGATTGCCGCGTGCAGCAATCGGGGTGATGGGCGGCTCACCGGGAGCCGTCAGCCCCGCCAGACCTCGCGCTCCGCATCCCTGAACTTGCCGCGTGTGTCCAGCAGGAGAGGCGCGTGGCGTTCGATCATCCCGTAATCGAAACCGGAATGATCGGTCAGCAGGACAACGGCATCCGCCGCTTCCAGCGTTGCGGGCGTCAGCGCGACCGATGACAGATCGAAGCGGTGGCGACGCATCGGCGGGAAGATCGGGACATGGGGGTCGCTGTAACGGATTTCCGCTCCCCAGTCGCGCAGGCGTTCCATCACCTCGATGGCCGGACTTTCGCGAACATCGCCGACATTGCGCTTATAGGCGATACCGAGGCACAGCACCTGTGCGCCGCGCAACGCCCTGCCCTGCTCGTTCAGCGCCTCGACCAGCCGCCCGACCACGTAATCGGGCATCCCCGCATTGATCTCTCCGGCCAGTTCGATGAAGCGGGTATGCACACCGTATTCGCGGGCCTTCCATGTGAGATAGAAGGGATCGACGGGGATGCAGTGCCCGCCGATACCCGGCCCCGGCCAGTAGGGGGTAAAACCGAAAGGCTTGGTAGCCGCCGCCTCGATCACCTCGAAGATATCGATGCCCATGCGTTCGGCGGCGATCTTCATCTCGTTGACGAGGCCGATATTGACGGCACGGTGGATATTTTCCAGCAGCTTGACCATCTCCGCCGTGCGGGTATCCGACACCACCACCACCTGCTCGATGAAGACACCGTAGAGAGCCTCCCCGACCGCGCGGCAGGCGGGGGTGGAGCCACCGACGACCTTGGGGATCGAGACAGTGGAATGGGTCGCGTTGCCGGGGTCTTCGCGTTCGGGGGAATAGACGAGGAAGATGTCCTCTCCCACGGTCAGGCCCCGCGCTTCGATGACGGGGCGCAGGCGTTCCTCGGTGGTGCCCGGCCATGTGGTGCTTTCGAGCGAGATCATCTGACCGGGGCGCAGATGAGGGGCCAGCGCGTCCATCGTGGCCTCGACATAGGACAGATCCGGCTCGCGGTGTTCATCCAGCGGAGTCGGGACGCAGATCAGCAGGGCATCGCATTCGGCGATACGGGCATAATCGAGCGTGGCGCTGAAGCCTGCGGCGGTCATTGCGCGGATATCATCGCCGCTCATATGGGCAAGGGGGCTGATCCCCTGCTCAAGCTGCGCGATGCGCTCCGGCAGGACATCGAAGCCGGTGACGGGCAGGCCCGCCCTCAGAATGCCCTGAGCCAGCGGAATGCCGACATATCCCAGACCGATGACACCGATCCGGGCGGTGCGGTCAGCGATACGGTCCAGCAGGGTCACTTGCTGTACTTGCCGTTGGGCTGGCGCCAGCGATAGCCGCGCCCGTCAGGATAGATCGCCATATAGAGGTCGGCCCCGTCGCCCTCATCCCTGCCCGCCATGATGCCGGTGGCGCGCCCCGCTTCGATATCAGCGAAGATTGCCTCCTCATCGAAGCATTCGATCCAGTCCGGGGTCGTCAGGGGCACGGCATCGGTGGCGGGTTTCCCGGCGGCAATGGCCGCTTCCGGGTCGGCGAGGCGGAAGCATCCGCGCAGTTTCAGGGGGGAGGTGATGCCGTCCGTACCCTCGTAGTCGCTCACGGCGAAATCACGCTCTCCGATGCGAATACTCTCCAGTCCGGTAACGGTATCGTAGAAACCGCGCTGCTGGGCATACCACATGCCGATACCGAACAGCAGAGCCACGAGGACGATGCCGCCCGCGAGCAGGGTTCCGACTTTTGGCATGGTGTTGCTCCCCCGGTGATCCGCCGCGCGGACAATCCGTCCCGCAATGGTGGAACCCGTGAACATGCGCCGGAACGCGCCCGTGTCGAGGGCGGTCAGGCCCTCATTCAGCGGGCACCGCCGGGCGGTCGTGCAAATAAGAATGGCGCGCCCGAAAGGATTCGAACCTTTGGCCTCTGCCTTCGGAGGGCAGCGCTCTATCCAGCTGAGCTACGGGCGCAATGTGATCCTGTTATCCGATCCGCAGGGCGGGAGCAACAGGAGTTCACAGGATCAATAGTAGGAGTAGGTCTGCTGCGGATGGACCGGGTGGGAGCGATGCCGGACATCCTGGGAAATATCGGAGATTGCGGCCCCGCCCGCGCTGAGATCGCGCCCGATCCCCTCGACGGTGTTGCAGGCGGCGAGGCTGGCCAGCAAGGCGGCAGCGGCGAGAATGCGTGTCATCGGTTAGCCCTCCTTAACGATGCTCCATCCGGGATTTGCATGTTTCCGATGTGGTGGCAAGTTAACTTCTGATGCCGCGCAGGCGCTCGCCCCGGCGACGCAGGAGTTCCATCGTCACCAGCAACAGGATCGAGATAATGACGAGGATCGTCGCCACGGCGAGGATCGTCGGCGATATCTGTTCACGAATGCCCGAATACATCTGGCGCGGGATGGTGCGGTGTTCGGGTCCGGCGAGAAAGAGCACCGCGACAACCTCGTCGAAGGAAGTGATGAAGGCGAACAGGCCCCCCGAGACAACGCCGGGCAGGATGAGCGGCATCTGGATTTTCCAGAACGTCCTGGCAGGGCCTGCCCCCATCGAGGCCCCCGCGCGCACAAGCGACTTGTCGAAGCCGACCAGCGTGGCGGTCACGGTGATGATGACGAACGGCGTGCCCAGCGCCGCATGGGCGAGAATGACACCGGTATAGGTCTGGCTGAGGCCAACCTGACTGTAGAAATAGAACATGCCCGCCGCCGTGATGACCAGCGGCACGATGAGCGGCGAGATCAGCAGCGACATGATCGCCCCGCGATACGGCATCTCTGACCGGGACAGGCCGATGGCCGCAAGGGTGCCGAGGGCCGTGGCGATCAGCGTCGCGAAGAAGCCGATGAAGAAGCTGTTCTTCATGGCCCGCACCCATTGCGCGTTTTCCCATGCGTCGGTGAAAAAGCCTTCGGGCATCGTATGCACGGGGCTGAGGCCCATCCACAGCCATTCCCGGAATAACGACCAGCTTCGCGGCTGCATCGGGTCGGCCATGCCGTTGATGAGAATGTCCTCGTACCAGCGCAGCGAATATGCCTCCGGGTCCAGGGACATCATCCCTTCCGTGAAGCTGAAATACGGCTCGGCATTGAAGCTGAGCGGCGCGATGATGAGGATCGGCGTGATGAGAAACAGGAAAATCAGCGCGCAGATGAAATAGAAGGTGTAGTGCCAGATCTTCTGGCCCAGCGTGGCATAGGGGGGGAGTTCCATGGGCTATCTCCCCGTCTCATTGCGGCATGTCATTCCCGCGAAAGCGGGAATCTCTCCGGGCAGCGCGGGATACGCGCGTGCGCGGGAATGACACTTCATGCGGGATTTCTGATCGCTCATCGCTCTATCCCAGCTTCATGTTGTCGATGCCGACGATGCGGTCATAGAGCCAGTAGAGGACCAGCACGATCGCGAGCAGGATGCCGCCCAGAGCCGCCGCCAGCGACCAGTTCAGCGATTTCTGCATGTGATAGGCGATGAAGTTCGAGATGAGCTGGCCGTCCTGTCCGCCCACCAGTGCGGGCGTGATGTAATAGCCGATGGACAGGATGAAGACCAGCAGCCCCCCTGCCCCGATGCCGGGGATCGTGGCCGGGAAATAGACGCGCCAGAAGGCGGTCCAGTTCGTCGCTCCCAGGGATTTGGCGGCCCGCACATGACTGGGCGGGATCGCGCGCATCACGGAATAGATCGGCAGGATCATGAAGGGCAGCAGGATATGCGTCATCGCGATCAACGTGCCGGTCAGGTTGTAGATCAGGCTGAACCGCTGTTCATCGCCCGTGATGCCGATCCAGACGAAGATATCGTTCAGGACGCCCTGAGACTGGAGCATGGCGATCCACGCGGTCGTGCGGACCAGCAGAGACGTCCAGAAAGGCAGCAACACGAGGATCATCAGCAGGTTGGCCTTCTTCGCGGGCAGATGCGAGAGAAGATAGGCCACCGGGTACCCCAGCAGCAGGCAGAACAGCATCACCGCGCCGGATACCCAGATCGTCTTCCAGAACAGCTTGACGTGGATCTGGCGTTCCTCGCTCTGTTCCACGAACTCGCCGTCGGCAGTGTACTTGTAGTCGAGCGCGGCGGCGTAATAGGCGGGGGTGAGCGAGGTGGCGGCGATCTTGGTCGCGCGCCAGGTCTCCGGGTCGGCCCAGTCCTTGTCGGCCTTGACCAGCGCATCAATGAAGGGCGCTTCCATCTTGGCCGCGCGGCGGGCGGATTTGGTATAGAGCGAACGGGTGCCGGACTGTTCGCGGTTCACGCGGCTGGCGACCTTGCCGATGGTCTTGGCCTTGCGGGCGTCGATCAGGTCGAGGACCATCGCCTCGGCCATTTCCTCGGTCGGCTGGCTGGCACCGTCCCATGCGCGCAGCAGCGGGGCGGAACGGGGCATGTTGCTGGCATAGGTGTCGTTGCTCACACCGGTCCAGAGCAGCATGATGATGGGGATCACGAAACTGGCGAGCACGAACAGCAGCAACGGCAGCACGAGGCCGAAGGCACGGCGGCGGCTGGCCTTCATGGACTGGCGCAGCTTGGTCTTCAGCGGCGTTCCGTCGGAAGCGAGGAGAAGGCCGTCCGGGCCATGCGTGGCGGTCGCGTCAGTCATGCGTTTCCTGCGTCTGAAACTGGATGCGCCGCCCCGGAAGGGGCGGCGCGATGGTCAGATCAATTGGCGAGCCATGCGTTGAAACGCTCGTTCAGCTCGTCCTGATTGTCGGCCCAGAACTCGAAATCGTTCTGGAGCGCGTTCTTGAAGTTCTGCGGTGCGGTCGGCATCTGCGGGCCCATTTTCAGGTCGGGCTTGCTGTTATAGGATGCAACCAGCGGAGCAGAGGACTTGCGGGTCGGGCCGTAGGAGATCCACGACGCCTGATCGGCGAGAGCCTGGGTCGAGGTGGAGAACTTCAGGAACTCCATCGCCGCGTCCTTGTTCTTCGCGCCTTTGGGGATGATCCAGAGGTCCAGATCCCAGACCTGACCGTCCCAGACGATTTCAAAGGGCTTGTCCTCGGCGGCAACGGCATTGAAGATACGGCCATTATAGGCGGTCGTGATCGCCACTTCGCCGTCAGCCAGAAGCTGGGGCGGCTGGGCACCGGCTTCCCACCACACGACATCGTCCTTGATGCTGTCGAGCTTGGCGAAGGCACGGTCAACGCCCTCGTCGGTGGAGAGCACATCGTACACCTCATCGGCGGCGACGCCATCGGCCATCAGAGCCATTTCGAGGTTGGCTTTGGGCGACTTGCGAAGGCCGCGCTTGCCGGGGAAACCCTTCGTGTCGAAGAAGTCGGCGATGGTCTTGGGGCCGTTCTTCATCTTATCCTTGTCGTAGGCGAAGATGGTGGACCACACGATGGTCGGCACGGCGCAGGGCACGTCGAGCGTTCCGGCGATGAAGTCATCGGCTGCGGAAGTACCGTCGGCACCGTCGGGCAGAGCGGACATATCGATCTCTTCGGCGAGGCCCTCGTCACAGGCACGCACGGCGTCGGAGAGTTCGACGTCCACGATGTCCCAGGTCACGTTGCCGGCTTCGACCTGTGCTTTGATTTCGGCGAGACCGCCATTGTAGTCCTCGGACACGACTTTGGCGCCGGTGCCGGAGATGAAGGGCTTGTGATAGGCTTCCACCTGGCTCTTGGTATACGCGCCCCCCCAGGAAACGACCGTCACCTGATCGCCGTCGAGGTCGGGGAATTCGTAGGAAGCGCCGCCCATCATGGTGCCGCCGCCGAGGGCCGCCATGGCTTTTTCGATAGCCGCCTTGGCGTCCATCAGGGCTTTCTTGGCGTCCATCTTGCCTTCGGAATGGGCGTCGGCAAAGGCAAAGCCCGTCGTCATGGCCAGCACGCTTGCGGCGCCGATAAGGGTCTTGAGTGTCATCAGGTCTTCTCCCGGTTTTTTTATTCGTCGATCGTTCTGGTGAGGAAAAATACGCTTTCCACCAGGGTACCATGCGGGCGGTTCGCCCTGCATCTCTGAGGGAACGGCATCACGTTGTACCGGCAAGGTCAAGCCGGGGAAACGCAAGCCCTTTCCCGTTACATCGCACCGGGCGCGAGGTCGAGCGCGCGGCAATCGTCTGTTTCCCAGCCAACCGTACAGGTCTCGCCCTCGCGCAGCATCGCGTGTTCGGGTGAGTTGGGCACTTTCACGATGAAATCGTCACGTCCGCAGACCTGCATCCGACAGCGGATATGATCGCCCAGATAGATCAGTTCCCGCACATGCCCGTCGAGGCGATTCGATCCCGTCACATTGTTGACCTGCACCCGCTCGGGGCGGATAGACAGGACAGTGCGATTGCCGACCTCGCCGCAATTGACGGCCAGCGCCAGCACGTCCGGTCCCTGATCGAGGGCCACGCGGGCAACCCCGTTCTCGATGGCCGTAACCTTGCCGGGCAGGCGGTTGTTCTCACCGATGAACTGCGCGACGAAAGCATTGTCGGGGCGCTCATAGAGGTCGGCGGGGGGCGCAAGCTGCTGGATCACGCCGTCATCGAAGACGGCGATGCGATCCGACATCGTGAGGGCCTCGGACTGGTCATGGGTCACATAGACGACCGTGACGCCGAGCTGTTCGTGGATATGCTTGATCTCGTATTGCATATGCTCGCGGAGCTGCTTGTCCAGCGCGCCGAGCGGTTCGTCCATCAGCACCAGTTCCGGCTCGAAGACCAGCGCACGGGCCAGTGCCACGCGCTGCTGCTGCCCCCCTGAAAGCTGGGCGGGCTTGCGGTTACCGAAATCGTCCATCTGGACCATGCCCAGCGCCCTGGCAACCTTGTCCTTCACGTCCCGGCGGCGCATCCGGCGCACCTGAAGCGGGAAGGCGAGGTTTTCCGCGACCGTCATATGCGGAAAGAGAGCATAGTTCTGGAACACCATGCCGATATTGCGCTTATGCGGGGGCACATTGTTGATCGGCTGTCCCTTGAGGTAGATTTCCCCATGGGTCGCGGCCTCGAAACCGGCCAGCATCATCAGACACGTCGTCTTGCCGGAACCCGACGGGCCAAGCATCGTAACGAACTCGCCTGGCGCAATTTCCAGATTGAGGTTCTTCACGACGAGGGTTTCCCCGTCGTAACTCTTCTGGACGCCATCGAAATGAACGAAAGGACGTTCGGTCACGGATTCGGTCATGCGGCCTCGCGGCAGGTCTTCTGAAAAGCTGGCGCGCAACCAAACACAGGCCGGAGGACGGAACAAGGGGTTTATACGGAAAAGCCACGATGACCTGGGGTCACGGGTGCGCGCGCTGGCTCCCGACGGTCATTCGCCCGTAAAGGCCAGAGAAAACTCCACCCGCTCATTCGGAGAGCCGGGGCCGGTGCGGGCGCTGATCGCGGGGAAAGGGCGATGCCCGCCCATGGGATTCAGACGCCGTGATCCGATGCCGCGCGCGGTCAGCCCGTTGGCCACCACAAGAGCGCGGGCATTGGCCATGCGCGCCCTGTCGGGAATGCGATTGTCACCGCCGGTAAACCCCTCGATCCGCAGTCGGCTTTCCGGGGCGGCATTCAGCAATCCGGCCAGCGTATCAAGCTGCCGGTCCATGAGGGCCTTGTCACGCGGCACGACGCCCTCACCGAAGAATATGGCATTGCCCTGCACCCATTCGCGCAGTTCGGAGACCGGCGAGCGCGCCATGGCCATCGCCGGTCGCGCATCCATCCGGGCCATCTCGTCGCGGGCGGCGGCAAGGGCGATCCGGGCGTCCGACAGGCTGGCGGCGAGGGCATCACGCTCCAGCCGTGCGCCGTCGAGATCGCGCATCACGAGGTTGAAATCGAGAGCGTAGGGCTGGGCCAGCGTATGCGCCCGACGCTCGATCTGCGCCGCGCTGCCCGGCCCGAAGCCGAGGCCCGTGACGGCGATTCGCCGCGCCGCGCGATCCGCATCCACCTCCACCACCACGTCGCCGGGGCGAAAGCTGCGAAGAACCGTCTGTTCGATAGCCGCCGCCGTGCGTGTGATCTGCATCTGATGATAG
Organism: uncultured Neomegalonema sp.; assembly: GCA_937922185.1. GTDB lineage: Bacteria > Pseudomonadota > Alphaproteobacteria > Rhodobacterales > Rhodobacteraceae > JAHDDY01. The sequence continues at coordinate 8,230 of CAKZUT010000071.1, read as the reverse complement.
GTCCGCCATCCATACCAGCTCACGCCGCCCAGAATGGCCAGCAGAGCGATGATATAGGCGGGGTTGGTCCGCCGGTCCGGGCGTTCCTTCTGCTGACTGACCAGCGATCCGGCGAATGCCGTCACGACCTCGCCTGTCAGCGTTTCCGCATCCGCCTCCGCGCCGCGATGGGCCGCCGCCGCATGGAACACCATACGAAAGGCGTGGCTGAAGATTTCCTTGCGTTCCTCGGTGACGATGCCGTTCAGGATTTCCGCAGCGACGACATAACGGGAGGACGCCTGCACCAGCATGGTCGATTTGCTCAGCCTGATCTCGCGCAGGGGCATGGCGCGCCGTTCGGGCGAGAATTCCGTCATGACATGAGTGGTCGTCATGATCTCTTCGAGAGTCTCCTCATCCGGCTCCTCGACGAAATCGGCATTCGACCAGTGAAACAGCAGAGTACCCTCATCGCGCAGCACGAGATAGAGGCGACGCACCTCGGTCTGGCAGAGTTCGGATTCGACCAGTTCCCGCATGGACTGGCCTGTGATGATCGCCTTGAGGCGCAGCTTCATGAGTCGCCAGGAAAGCAGGGCATCCACGAAGCTGTTCGTCCGCGCGCCGAGGCGGTGCAGCGCGTGCGTCGCCGAACCGCGCAGGATACGGCCCATCTGCGGCTGAAGCGTCCGCAGGAGGCGTTCCTCCTGCTCCTCATCGGAGACAGGCATCGCATGGAGTGGCCGCAGGGAGGCTGGCGATGCCCGTTCCAGAGCCTCGATCCGTCGCTGCAAACCGATCAGATCGCGCTCCTCCTCGGGTCGCAGCAGATCGCGGAGACGGTTCAGATGCTCCTCCGCCTCCATGGCCCGGTCGGCCTGTTTTTCCGCAACAGCCACGGCGAGGGGATTATTCAGCAAGTTTTGCAATGCTCTTCGCCATCACGTCCACTGTCTCGCTCAGTTCCTTGAGCATGGCGCGACGGGCTTCTTCATTGCGGCGCTCGATGCTGCGGATATCATCGACGACCTTCCGCATCTCGCGACGGGCGGCTTCCTCGAAATCGCGCTGGCGGTCGATGAGATGGGTAAGCTGATCGTCCAGCTCGCGCTTCGACTCGCCGTAGATCAGGTCGCGAATCTGGCTGAGGGCCGCGTCCGTTTCTTTCTCGGTACGGGGCGCAGGGTCGCTTTGCCGTGCGTTCTGCATGGGGTTCTGATCCTTCATTTCAAAATTATCCACCGTGCGGAATTTGTCCGATGCGCCTTGTTTTTCCGTTAAGGTATTCGCCTTTTCTGCGACATGGATTCATGTCGGGCACGCCGTCAGGCCGGACGCAGGCGGTCCGGTCAGGCTTTATCCGCATCCTGCGGTTGAATGATCAGCGGCTATTTCGGGGGGCATATCCCGGCCCGTATCCGCTCGGGACAGCACATAGCTGTCCCGCTGCGATCATCCTGACGGAGGCGCTGGCCGATAGGGTTGAAGGCAGGGCCGGAGCGGCCTTGCGGGAAGCAATCAGCCGAGGCTGATCGTCGCCGCACTCTCGGGCAGTTCCTCGTCGAAACACCGCTGATAGTATTCGGCCACCGTCGCGCGTTCCATCTCGTCGCATTTGTTCAGGAAGGTCAGGCGGAAGGCGAAGGCGACGTCTCCGGCGAAGATTTCAGTGTTCTGCGCCCAGGAAATCACGGTGCGCGGCGACATGACGGTCGAGATTTCCCCGTTCATGAAGCCCTGACGCGAGAGGTTCGCAACCTGCACCATATGCTCCAGCATCGTGCGGTCGGCGGCGGGGCATTTCGAGGCAATGATATCCGTCTCGGCCCGTTGGCTGAGATAGTTGAGCGTCACGACCATGGACCAGCGGTCCATCTGGCCCTGGTTGATCTGCTGCGTTCCGTGATACAGACCCGTCGTATCGCCCAGACCCACGGTATTGGCCGTGGCGAAGAGGCGGAAGCCGGGATTGGGGCGGATCACCTCGTTCTGGTCGAGCAGGGTCAGCTTGCCTTCCACCTCCAGTACGCGCTGAATGACGAACATCACATCGGGGCGGCCCGCATCGTATTCATCGAAGACCAGCGCGACCGGATTGCGGAGCGCCCAGGGCAGCACCCCCTCGCGGAAATCGGTGATCTGCTTGCCGTCCCTGATGACGATGGCGTCCTTGCCGATCAGGTCGATGCGGCTGATATGACTGTCGAGGTTCACCCTTGTGCAGGGCCAGTGCAGCCGTGCCGCGACCTGCTCGATATGGGTGGATTTTCCGGTGCCGTGATACCCCTGCACCATGACCCGGCGATTATGCGAGAACCCCGCCAGAATCGCCCGCGTGGTTTCGGGATCGAACTGATAGCTCTCATCCAGATCGGGCGTGAAGGGGTTGGGCGCGGAGAATGCCGGAACCTGCATGTCCGTCTCGATGCCGAAGACCTCCCGCGCGGAAACGGTGATGTCCGGCGCGGCCGGCATGGCCTCGAAATCCAGTCCGTCTGGCATGGGAACTCCTCGGGGGTCGGGGGAAGGGATCGGATTTCGCTGATAACTGGCGCGGAAAAACCGTTTCGGCAACCGGAATTTCAGTTTTCGTCCTTCAAAGCGACCCGGCCCGAACAAAAAACGCCCTCCGCGAAGGGAGGGCGCAAGGCAGATAGATATGAGGCAGACCGGCGCTGTCTAGCAGCGGCAGCCGCTGTAATAACCAGACGAATACCCGGTGCTGTAGGGCACGGTCGAGACCACGCCGCTGCGATAGGTCGCGGGGCGGATGTAGCTCGACGTATAGGGGTATGAATAGCTGTAGCTCGGATAGCTGTAGCTGCTCACCGTGGACGGATACGTATAGGCCGAGGTCGTCGGATAGGTGTAGGCCGGGGACGCATAGCTGTAGGTCGGGGACCGGTAGCTGGCGGCAGCGACGACAGGACGGTAGTTGTAGCTGTTATAGCTATTGTACGAATCGAGCGAGCCGATATGCACATACGGTCCGGGTGCGGCATAGGACGACCCATAGCCGTAGCTGCTGCCGTAATAGGGGCTGCTGCCATACGAATACGATGACCAAGCCGATGCCTGCGTCGCGGAAAGCGCGAGAGCGGCAAGGGCGGTGAGGATGATTTTCTTCACAGTCGGTACTCCCTGATTAACTGTTTGTTAATCATACAACCTGCGGGGGCGATTCGCCAGCGCAGAATCACGATTTCGCAATAATCGCAAGTATCTGCGTGTGTTACTTTGTATCACGCTGGAACAAACCCCGGCATTTTCCTGTTTCGTTCATCCTCTGAGCAATCTGGCGATCCGGCTTGGCACATGCCGCCATTCCACGCCGGTAAAGACATGCAGCGTGTTCAGATCCTCGTCGATCACCGCATGATCACTGACCCAGCCGCCCAGCGAGAGATAGCCGCGCAGCAGAGGAGGCATCCGCTGCATCCCCCGTTTCGGGTCCGGCTGCCTGAGCCGCAGCAGCGCGCCGAAGCGGAAGATTTTCGGGGCCTTGGGCCGGGGAAGCCAGCGCCGGGGCGCGATATGACGCGCCCGCAACAGGGCCAGCGCGTCCGAATGCACATCCGCATCCGCGCCCTCGAAACTGGAGCATCCGAACAGCATCTCGATGCCGTTTCCCTCCACATAGCGGGTCATCGCCTGCCATGCGACGCGCAGGACATGGGGGTTGCGATGCTCCGGGTGAACGCAGAAGCGGCCCATCTCGACCATGGGAGCCGGAAAGGATTCCAGCGCCGCCAGATCGTAATACTGCGCCGAATAGGACTGCGCCACACCGCGCCCGCTCTCGAAGGGCAGCAGGCGGAAGCAGCAGACGAGTGTTTCCGTATCCGCCCGCTCGATCAGCACATGCTCACAGGCCGCATCGAAGGCATCCGCGTCCCGTTCCCCTGCGCGCGGGGCCGCGCCGGTATCGCGGATAAAGGCATGATGGCGCAGCCGCTGTGCCGCGATCACATCGGCGGCATTCGCGGCAAGGCGGACCCGATAAGGCCCCCGGTCGAAACTGTGCATATCCGGCCCCCATGCTTCCCGTCGCGGCATTGTGCCCCGTCATCATGGCGTGTCGATGACGATCCCGCAGGCGACAGAGGACAGTCTTGGCGGTAGCCATGTCAACCATGGGGCGAGCGCGATAAGGCGGGCCTGTTCAGAGTATCCGGCCCGCTCTTGCGTTCATGCGCCGGTGCCATACATTCCGGGGCGAACAACGAGGCATTCCCATGGTCGAGAAAATCGAGAAATCCGACGCCGAGTGGCGCGCGCAGCTTTCGGACGAAGCCTATCGTGTCGCGCGCGCGCATGGCACCGAACGGCCCTTCAGCCATGACAATTTCCCGGCGGGCGAGGGCACGTTCCGCTGCGTGTGCTGCGATGCGGCGCTGTTCGACAAGGGCGCGAAATTCGACAGCGGGACTGGCTGGCCCTCCTTCTATCAGCCCATCGACGAGAGCGCGGTGACGGAGAAGGCCGACCGCAGCCTGTTCATGACGCGCACTGAAATCCTGTGCGCCCGCTGCGATGCCCATCTCGGCCATGTCTTCCCGGACGGCCCTCATCCCACGGGCCTGCGCTATTGCATGAACGGCGTGGCGATGACCTTCGACCCGGCGTGAGCGATCTCGCGGAGGCCTTCGCGGGCGTCGATCTGTGGATCTTCGATCTCGACAACACGCTCTATCCCTATCCCCCCGGCCTCTGGTCGCAGATAGACGGGCGGATGGGAGCCTTCATTTCCGACCTGTTATCGGTGGACAGGATCGAGGCGCGCCGGGTGCAGAAGGATTATTTCCTGCGCTACGGCCTGACCGTGCGGGGCCTGATGAAACATCACGGGGTCGCGGCGCAGGATTTCCTTTCCTATGTGCATGACGTCGATCTGGCCGATATCGCGCCCGATCCGGCCCTCGGCGAGGCCCTTGCCGCCCTGCCGGGACGGCGTGTGATCCACACCAATTCCGACCGAGTGCATGTGGCGCGCGTACTCGCGCGTCTGGATATCGACCCGGCCCTTTTCGGGGCTGTCCATGACATCGAATCCACCGGCTTCGAGCCGAAACCCTCTCCTCTGGCCTATGACGCCGTGGCACGCGCCGAAGGGGCCGACCCCGCCCGCGCCGCCATGTTCGAGGATGCCGCCCGAAACCTGCTGGAGCCGCATAAACGCGGGATGCGAACGGTGTTGCTGCCGACCTCCTGCGACATCACTTCCGCTGGCAAGGAAGGCGCGCACATCCATTATGTCACCGATGATCTGACGGGATTTCTGCACAGCATAACGGGCAACAGCGCATGACCGACCGCATCGATACCGATATCCTCGTGATCGGCGGGGGCCTCGCGGGGCTGGCCCTGACGGCGCGGCTGGCCGCCGGGGGGCTGGACGTCACCTGCGTCGAGGCCGGACCCGCGCCCTCGCCGGACAGTGCCGGGCAGGACCAGCGCACCACGGCAATCCTGATGCCCGGCATCGACACCCTGACCCATGCGGGTGCATGGGAAACCATCGCCCCCGATGCCCAGCCCCTGCATGGCATGAAGATCGTCGATTGCGGCGGCAAGGACACCACCCCCCGCGACGAGGCGATGTTCGATGCCGCCGAGACGGGGGGCGAGGCCTTCGGCTGGAATGTGCAGAACGGCCTCGCCCGCCTTGCCCTCGCGCGGCATATCGAGGCGCAGCACAAGGCCCGCCTGATCGCCGAGACCCGCATCGACCACTGGATCGCACGGCAGGATGCGGTGCTGGCCACCCTGTCAAACGGCACCCGCGTCACCGCGCGCCTGCTGGTGGGGGCGGACGGGCGCGGGTCGGTCGTGCGCGGAAAATCGGGCATCGGTCTGCGGAAATGGGGATACGCCCAGAAGGCCCTCGCCGCCCGAGTCGAGCACAGCCGCCCCCATGACGGCGTGTCGATCGAGATGCATCATGTGGGCGGGCCGCTGACCTTCGCGCCGCTGCCGGGGGGGCGTTCGGGCCTCGTCTGGATGAACCGTGACGCAGAGGCCGACCGGCTGGCCGCGCTGGATGACGACGCCTTCCTCGAAGAGCTCAACCGGCGCAGTCACGGCGTCTATGGCGAGATCACCGCCGCCGCCCCCCGCGCCCTCTGGCCCGCCACGACTCAGGTGGCGACCGGCCTGACCGCCACCCGCACTGCCCTCGTCGCCGAGGCCGCCCATGCCTTTCCGCCCATCGGCGCGCAGGGGTTCAACCTGTCGCTGCGCGATGTGGAGGCGCTGGCGACGCTCTGCGCCGAAGCGGATGATCCGGGGGCGGAGGCAACGCTCACCGCCTATTCACGCAGGCGGATGCCGGATATCCTCGCCCGCACCGCCGGGGTCGATCTGCTCAACCGTTCCGTCCGCAGCGACCTGCGGCCCGTGCGAGACCTGCGCCGGGCGGGGTTGTCGATTCTGGGGCGCACACCGCCGCTGCGCCGTCTGGCCATGAAGATCGGAATGGGACGTTGAGCGGCGAGATTCATGCGGGCGCGCGGTATTACGGGGCGCTGACCCTGCCGCTCTATGATGCGGCGGTCCTCAATATCGCGGTGCCCTTTGCCTGGGGCGTGCCGCTGGAGGTCGGGCGCGGGATGTACCGGCGGCTGGTCGGTGCCCGGCATCTGGATATCGGTGTGGCGACAGGATATTTCCTCCGCAAGGCGATGGCGGAGCGCGATGCGGGCGCGATCACGCTGATGGATCTCAACGAAAACGCCACCCGCTATGCCGCCGACAGGCTGAAGCGATTCGACGTGACGCAGGCGGTGGGCGACGCGCTGGAGCCGTTTCCGGTGGAGGGTCCGTTCGATTCCATCGGAATGTTCCATCTGCTGCATTGTATGCCCGGCACCGTGGCCGAAAAGGCCGTCGCCCTCGACCATGCCATTGCGGTGCTGGCGGAGGGCGGCGTGTGCTTCGGTGCGAGCGTAACCCCGGCGGGGCGTCGGCTCAATCCATTCGGGCGGCTGGTGCTGAATGCCTCGAACAGGACCGGCGCGCTGAACAATGCGGCGGATGACCACGATGCCCTGCGCGCCGAGATCGAACGCCGCTTCCGCGACACGAAAATCGAGCTGCACGGCGTGATGACCCTGTGGGAAGCGCGGGAACCACGGTGAGGGGCCATGCGGCATTGGCCATTCTCTATCAAGCGGGGCCATCCTGATCGAGATCGACTGGAGTATATTCAGAATCTCCGTCGGCCAATCGGATCATAAATCTCTCTGAAATCCGCGCATATCCCCGCATTGCGGATCAGTCTGATGCCAACGGCCCTAAACGCTGACTGTTCTTCCCCGGATGCACTGCAACATGCAATGTTGCTGTGCTGGTCCGGGGCCGGGTTCTGACGCGGAGAGACCCCGGACCAGCAGCGCAGCACTGCGTCCCGCGCAGCATCCGGGGAAGCGCAGTAACGGTCAGCCATAAAGGCGGTTGGTATGATCGTCTTTTGCCGTACGTAGTATGCAGTCATACTGGCACTGGCCGGGATTACCCGCATAGCACAGTTTCTTTTTGAAACACACAAGCGCACAAACTTCAGGACAAGTATCTTTTTGATACGTATTCCGTGTTCGCCAGAACACCGGTTTTGGAGAGTGCGATCATGCGCCAGGTATCAGGCAACCCTACGAATACAACCGCCCCCACACGGGGTGCAGGCGACAGGGGATTCGCCTCGAACCTCACGGAACCGAACGGCCCTTCCGGCGATACCGCGTCCGAGGGCAGGGCGACCATGGACGCCCCCCGGACCATCAACGGGGCGAGGGTGCAGGACACGCCCGGCCCCGTCGCCGCGAACACGAATGAGGGCAGGGGACAACCCGGCGATGCCGCCGGTGCAAGGGAACCCGGCACTGCTGCCGGTACCGCACAGGATGGGGGCGCAGCCTCCCCGGACAGCGCACCTGCCCCGGAGGGCGGCACCCCCGTCGGCAGAATGCTGGCGAATGCCCCCACGAGCCAGTTGCCACCCCCCCGGACAGAGGCCGATGACACCCCCGGCGGAGACGCATCCGAGGCCGCCCCCGGCCCCGACGCGGCCCAGGTCGGGCCATCTGGCGCGGGCGGCGCGGTGACCGGCCCTGCCGGAACGCCGGGCGCGCCGACGACGCTGCAAGGTAAAGTCCTGGAAGCCGTCGATGCCAGCCTGACGGAAGATGCTGCGACCAGTCCTGATGGCTTTTTGTCAATAAACGAAGCCGACGGGGTTGCGTCCACAGCGAAC